>NZ_JBQEOV010000001.1:238925-351674 GCF_052045435.1 Acidovorax sp. 22279 | reverse complement strand
TGGATGCGCCGAGGAGCGCAGGGTTTGGCGGATCAGGGCTCGCGTGTGTTTGAGCGACGCGCAGCGGCGCGAGTTGAGCGAGACCCCGCCAAACCCGAGCACCGCAGGTTGCCCCGTAGCGAAGCGCAGGGGACGCAGACAGTGGGGTCGCCCTTTCTTTGGTTCCTTTCTTTCGGCGACGCGAAAGAAAGGGACTCGCATGCCGGGCGACTCCCGGCCTCCGCCCTCAACACCAGCATGCGGCCCAATCAGCACACCCCACCAAAACACTACAAAATCAATAGCTACCAGCGCATATCCCACTAGCGCCTGCGGCCATAAAGGCTCAAAAACCTCAAATCACCCCTTCAACCACCCCCGCAACCTCCCCACCCCTTCCTCCAATCTCCCCAGATCCTGACTCGCAAAACACCACCGCAACCACCCCGACGCCTCTCCCCCAAACGCGCTGCCGGGAGCCAACCCCAGCCCCGCCTCCCGTACCAACCGCTTGGCCAGCGGCAAACACTCGTCATGCCCGTCGATGTGGAAGAACGCATACATGCCCCCACGTGGCGTGGCCACCGACACCCCCGGCACCTCGGCCAGCAGCGGCACCAGCGTGTCGCGGCAGTTGCGTAGATGGTTCACCAGCGCGGGCGTTACCTCCTCCGTGCGCTGCAGCGCCACCGTGGCCCCGCGCTGCACAAACACCGGCGCGCACGAGGTGTTGAACTCGATCAGCTTGCCCACCGCCTGGGTGAGTGACGGCGGCAACACCAGCCACCCCAGGCGCCAGCCGGTCATCAAAAAGCTCTTGGAAAAGCTGTGCGTCACGATCAGCCGGTCCTCCGGTTCGGCCACGTCCAGAAAGCTGGGGGCCGCGCCATTGGCCGTGTCGCCCGCGTAGTACAGCCGCTCGTACACCTCGTCCGCCAGAATCCACGTGCCCGTGCGGCGGCAGTGCGCCAGGATGGTGGCTTGCTCCTCGCGCGTCAGCGTCCAGCCCGTGGGGTTGTTGGGGGCGTTGACGACCAGCAGGCGCGTGCCGGGTGTGATGGCGGCCAGCAGCGCATCCATGTCCAGGCGCCATGCGCCGTGCACGTCGGCCACCAGTGGCACAGTGCGCACCTGCGCCCCCAGAATGCGCGGCTGCGCCACCAGGTTGGGCCACACGGGCGTCACCAGCACCACTTCGTCGCCCGCGTCCACCAGGGTCTGCACGGCCACCATCAGGCCGTTCACACCGCCGGACGTCACTGCGATGCGGTCGAACCACGCATCGGTGTGCTGCTGCGGGTGCAGGCCGTGCATGTAGCCCGCAATCGCGTGGCGCAGTTCGGGCAGGCCCAGGTTGTGGGCATAAAAGGTCTCGCCCTTTTGCAGCGACGCAATGGCCGCGTCGCGGATGAAATCGGGCGTTACTTCGTCGCTCTCGCCGAACCAGAACTTCAGCACATCGCTGCGCCCCAGGCCTTCGTTGGCCACTTCGCGGATGCGCGACTCTTCGAGGCTTTGGACTACTTCTCGCATGCAATCTCCTTGAAATACACAGCCATCATCGCAGGCGTATAGTCGTTTTTTTGATTTTTTCACCACCTTGGCTGACCAACCAACGCTCATGACCTATCCCAACACCCAGCTCTTCATCGCAGGCCAGTGGCAAGACGCCGCTGAAGGCAAGACCCTTGCCGTGTTCAACCCCGCCACGGGCAAGGAAATCGGCCGCGTGGCCCATGCCACCAAGGTCGATCTGGACCGCGCGCTGGACGCCGCACAAAAGGGCTTTGAAGCCTGGCGTGACATGCCTGCCGCCGAGCGCGCCAAGACCATGCGCCGCGCAGCGGCCCTGATGCGGGAACGCGCCGAATCAATAGCCGCCATCATGGTCCAAGAGCAGGGCAAGCCCCTGGCTGAGGCCAAGGTTGAAACCATGGCGTCGGCCGACATCATCGAATGGTTTGCCGACGAATCGCTGCGTGTGTACGGCCGCATCGTGCCCTCGCGCAACCTCAAGGCCACGCAGATGGTGCTGAAGGACCCTGTGGGCCCCGTGGCGGCCTTCACGCCCTGGAACTTCCCCATCAACCAGGTGGTGCGCAAGCTGGCCGCCGCGCTGGGTGCCGGTTGCTCCATCTTGGTCAAGGCGCCTGAAGAAACCCCCGCCAGCCCGGCCGAGCTGATCCGCGCGTTTGCCGATGCCGGTGTGCCCGCAGGCACCGTGGGCCTGGTCTATGGCGACCCGGCTGAAATCTCCAGCTACCTGATCCCGCACCCCATCATCCGCAAGGTCACGTTCACCGGCTCCACGCCCGTGGGCAAGCAGCTGGCCGCGCTGGCGGGCAAGCACATGAAGCGCGTGACGATGGAGCTGGGCGGCCACGCCCCGGTCATCGTGGCCGAAGACGCCGACCTCGAACTCGCCATCAAGATCGGCAGCGGTGCCAAGTTCCGCAACGCAGGGCAGGTCTGCATCTCGCCCACGCGCTATCTGGTGCACGAAAGCATCCGTGCGGACTTTGTGGCCGCTTTCGCCAAATACGCCCAGGGCCTGAAGGTGGGCGATGGCCTCACGGCCGGCACGCAGATGGGCCCGTTGGCCAACCCGCGCCGCATTACCGCCATGGCCGACTTGTTGGCCGATGCGGTGCAGCAGGGCGCCAAGGTGCTGGCCGGTGGCGAGCGCATCGGCACCGAAGGCAACTTCTTCCAGCCCACCGTGCTGAACGACGTGCCCCTGTCGGCCCGTATCGTGAACGAAGAGCCCTTTGGCCCCGTGGCTGCCGTGCGTGGCTTCACCCAAATCGAAGACGCCATTGCCGAAGCCAACCGGCTGCCGTTTGGTCTGGCCGGTTATGCCTTCACTTCGTCGCTGAAGAACGCTCATTTGCTGGCGCAGCGCCTGGAAGTGGGCATGCTCTGGATCAACCAGGCCGCCGCACCTGCAGCCGAGCTGCCGTTTGGTGGCCTGAAGGATTCGGGCTACGGCTCCGAGGGTGGCCCCGAGGCCATCGAGGCGCACCTGAACACGCGCCTGGTGTCGATCATGAACGTGTAACCATCGCGCTCTTTGCTCCTTGGTCACAGGCCCCCGGTGCCATGGGCATCGGGGGCCTTTTTTTTTGCATTTGGAAGGCTGAACGTGGCGGCACAATGGTGGGCCGCTACAGAGCTACGGCCACCTCAGGTGGCTGTTACCCAGCATCCGCCATTTCAGGAGTGCACCGCCCATGCTGTCCCGACAATGCCTTGCCCTCATCGCTGCGCTGGCCTCCTGCGTGCCGCCTGCCTGGGCGGGCATGGACAAAGAAGGCTCCATCCAGCGGCCCGGACTGTTCTTTGCCTGGCTGTCGCCCGACGATGGTCCGGTGTGGGCTCATTTTGAGAACCCCGCGCACCTGCAGCAGCTGGCACGGCACTGCAATGCCGGCGCGCCGGTGTTTGCGCTGCAAGCAGGCACCCGCTACCAGTGCAAGGCCGAACTGCCGCCGAAGTCTGCCGGGCAGGAAGAATCCTACGCTGCAGGCATGACCGTGCAAGGTCCGGTGCCGCAGGCAGATACCCGGCAGTACCGGCTCTTCGCCCTCACGCCGCCGCGCACGCCGCAGTGGGTGGTAGGGAGCCCCGATGCCGAGCAGCTGGGCGCACTGCAGTCGTTCGTGCAGTCAGACGACCGCCGGTTTGGCGCGCTGCGCCGCCAGCTCCAATGGGGTGCGGCACGCACGGTTCAGCAGCCCCAGGGTGCACGCACTACCGTGGTGGTGCCTGGCAGGGTGGTGCGCGATCCGAATGCTTTTTACGAAGCCCAGCGGCACCATGTTTTTGTGCGTGGCAGTGGCGGCTATGCCTACATGGGCGAGGTGCCCGGAAAGCCTGACAGCTACGTGGACATCGACGGCAACGACCTGCCGGGGCTGGTGGTGTCGGAGGGGTGTGACGGCTGGTGCGTGTCGCTGTGGGGCGTGACGGGCGGGCTGCGGCAGGTGGGGCGGTTTGGCGGGCATTGAGAGGATGCCCTTTCAGACGGTGCTGTGGACCCTTCAGCGCTGTTGTGCCGGGTCGTACACGCAGCGAAAGCCGATGTACACCGCGTAGAAGTCCGCAGGCTTCCAGGCCTCGACCTCCGCGCGCATTTGCGACGCGGGATACCACCAGGACCCGCCCATCGTGCGCCGCTCGTCGCCGCGCGCATCGGCCGCCCATTCCCACACATTGGCGCCCATGTCGTGCAGGCCGTTCACTCCGGCCGCAGTGGCATTGACGGGCGCGGCGCGGGGCCAGGGGTCGGGGTCGCTGGTGTTGGCGCCCTGCGGGCTCTGGCCCGTCGTCCAGGGGTAGGTGGTGCCACGCACCCAGGGCGCGGGCGGTTGGCTGCGCAGCTCGGTAAAGCCGGCGGTGCGCCACTCGGCGGCGGTGGGCAGGCGGCCGCCCGCCCATTGGCAGTAGGCCTGGGCCTCGGCGTGGGTGAGGTGCACGGCGGGCAACTGGTCGGTGTCGGGCGGTGAGCCGTCGGGGCGCTGCCAGGTCCAGCCCGCGCGGCGCTGCCAGCCGCCCACGTATTCAAAACCGCCGCCTTCGCGCTCGGCACGGGTGGTGGTGCCGGTGGCCCGCACGTAGCGCGCAAACTGGGCGATGGTGACTTCGGTCTTGTCAATGCGCAGGCCGCCCAGGTCGTCCAGCACCACGGGCGCTGTGGTCTGGGCAGATGCGGCCAAGGCCCAGAACACCAGGATGGCGCTGGCTGCGTGGCGTGGTGTTGGCATGGTGCTGTGCTCCGCATTTCACAGCCAGGTAGTCATTGCCCGGCCGGTGTGGCGCAGAGTATCTGCCGCTGCAAAAGCCTGCGGGCGGGACCGGATTTGGACCGACCGAATGGCCTTGGGTGCGCCGGGTTGGGTGGTTGGCTCTGCGTCCGCAATAGGGCTATGCGCTGTATCCGGCAGGTCGCAGGCATAAAAAAACCCCGCACTCCAAAGAAGTGCGGGGTAATTGGCTGTGTGTCTGCCCTCCCACCAGTCAGGGCAGCAGCGTGTGGGGGGCCATCAGAAGTTGTGGCGCACGCCCACGGCGAAGGAGCTGAAGTCGTTACCCGGAGCCGACACGCCGTAGGTGGCGGCCTGGCTGTTGTTGATGCGGGTGTAGTACGTGTAGACCTTGGTGCGCTTGCTCAGGTTGTAGTTGTAGCCCAGCGTGTACTGGGTGGCGGCGCTGTTGGACACGTTGGAGTAGTTGCCGGCACGGCCCACGTTCACGTGGAACTCGGACACGCCCATGATGTAGGCGGCCGACAGGCGCAGGTTGGTGCGGTTGCCGCCGTTGGCGATGAACACGTTCTTGTCGCGTTGCACGTAGGCGCCCATCACGAAGGGACCGGTGGAGTACGAAGCGCGCACTGCGAACTGGTTCTGGTCGCCCAGCTTGGAGTAACCGGCGCCCAGGCCCAGCTTGCCGATTTCGTAGTTGGCAGCCAGGTCCATGCTGTTCTTGCCGCCGGTGCCGCTGGGCTGCTCGTGCTGGGCCCAGCCGGCTTCGAACGTTGCGCCGCCCAGGCTGGGGGTGCGGTAAGCGATCTTGTTGATGTCACGGGCGGGGTAGGCGTACAGGGCGTCAGCCGACGAGCCAGTGTCGTGGTTGTGGTTGCTGATGAAGTCGGCCGTGGCGTAGTACGACTCGGACGTGAAGTTGCCCAGGCGCACCATGCCGAAGCCGCCGGACAGGTTCACTTCGCTCTGGCGGGCAAAAATGCCGCGCGAGTCGGTAGCGCCGGAGCTGGAGTCAAAGCCGCTTTCCAGCTGGAAGCCAGCCATCAGGCCGCCGCCGAGGTCTTCCTGGCCCTTGAAGCCGAAGCGGGAGGAGTTGTTGAACAGGCCGGTCTTGGAGACATCGCCGTCTTTTTGGTGTTCAAAGCTGGTGTTGACCCGGCCGTACAGGGTGACGCTGCTCTGTGCAAAGGCAGCAGACGTACCCACCAGGGCCAGCGCGGCGAGGGCGCAGCGGTTCAATGTTTTCATTCGCGAGGTTCCTTAAATCAAATTTTGTTTGATGACAAATAATCACCGGCCAAAAACGCACAGGGGTGATGCCTTCGGGCCGCCGCTACAAGCAAGTTTGGTGCCTGTGGTGATGTGATCGTTGCACTTTGCAACGGAGGGGGATGCTAATGGCCGCCGGGATTGGCCGCCAGCGGGGTAAACACCTTTTTGTCATCCAGATGTCGTTGCGGCGCAACATGGTTCTGGTAAGGCATGCCAGAACCGACCCGGGGCGTAGCCCGGCACCCCCTCGAAGGTCGCGAATGCAGCGCAAGCCCTACGCGGGCTGCCGTCGGCGTGCCGCAGCGCCCGGGCTGCTGCCGCCGTGCAGGCGCTGCGGGGGCCGCGAGGATTGCAAGCGCTGCAGGGCGGCTGGTGGGGTTTGTGGAGTGGGCGACGACCCCTTGAGGGATCGTCAACGGGCCCCTAGAACCGGTAGGTCGAGGTCAGCGTGTAGGTGCGCGCCTGTCCGTAGAAACAATCCCCGCGTGCCAGGCACTGGGTGATGTGCACCTTGTCGGTCAGGTTGACCACGTTGAAGGCCACGCGCCAGTCGCCAGCGTCGTAGGCCAGCATGGCATCGGCCAGGGTGGCGGCAGGGGTGCTGATGGCGCTGGTGCCGCTCCATTGCGAGCCGGTGTAGCGCACGCCCGCGCCCACCACCCAGCCGCCACGTCCCTGCGCTGCAAAGCGGTGGCTCAGCCAGGCCGATGCGGTGTGCCGGGGCACGCTGGCCACGGGCTGGCCCTGGTCGCCTGCGTTGCTGCGGCTGATTTGGGCGTCGGTGAAGGCGTAGCCCACCGTGAAGTCCCACTGGCGCGCCAGGCTGGCCTGCACCTCTGCCTCGAAACCGTTGACCTTTACTTCGCCGATCTGCAGGCTGTTGAGCGGGTTGCCGGGGTCGGTGGTCTTGCGGTTCTTCTCGCGCAGGGTGTACACAGCGGCAAACGCACTGATGCCTTGGCCCGGTGGCTGCCACTTCACGCCGGCCTCCCACTGTTCACCGCGCTGGGGTTTGTAGGGGGTGCCGTACGCGTCGAGCCCACCCAGGGGCTGGAACGATTCGGAGTAGCCCACATACGGTGCCCAGCCACCGTCCATCTGGTACGTGACGCCAGCGCGTTTGGTCCAGGCCTTGTCGTCCACTGCAGCGGCAGGGCGGCCTTCGGTATCGGTCTGCGCACTGTCGTGGCGCAGGCCCAGCGTGGCCGTCCAGCGGCCCCATTGGATCTGGTCTTGCGCGTAGAACCCCAGCTGCTTTTGCACCACGCTGGGCTGGCGCACCAGCTGCGCCGCAGTGGGCGGTGTGAAGTTGTCGTACACCGGGTTGTACACGTCGATGGACGACGCCACCGCGCGCCAGGCCTGCTGGCCGGTGTGGTTGCGCTGCACGTCCAGGCCTGCGAGCACTGTGTGCGCGGTATTGCCCGCCTGCAGCTTGCCTTCGAGCTGCGTGTCGATGAGCAGCATGCGGCCGGTGTTGAGGTTCCACACCGCATCGCGCACCAGCGTGCGGTTGTCGCTGTTGAACACGGGGCGCGCAGGGCGGCCGGTCCCAGCGTTCGCGGTGAAGCTGGTGTAGATGGTGCGATAGTCCACCTCGCTCACGGTGCGGCGCAGGTTCTGGCGCACTGTCCAGTCGCTGTTCAGACGGTGGCTGAACAGGTAGCCCCAGGAGTTGTTGCTGGTGTCGTACGCGTCCCAGCCCGGCTCGCCGATGAAGGTGTTGCGCGGAATCTGTCCGTACTGGCTGGGCAGCTGCGTGCCTTGCCACGGGAAGAAGCCAATGAGCGAGCCGCTTTGGTCCTTCTGGTGCAGCGCCTGCAGCGTCAGCGACGTGTCGGCATTGGGCTTCCAGGTGAGCGATGGCGCAAACACCGCGCGGTTGTCGTCCACATGGTCCACCTGCGTACCGCTGTCGCGGCCCACGGCCACCAGGCGGTAGAGCCACTGGCCGTCCTGGTCGAGTGCGCCCGTCAGGTCGGCGGCGATCTGCTTGCGTGCGTTGTTGCCCAGCTGCACCTGCACCTCGCGCAGGGTGTCCGCCTGCGGGCGTTTGCTCGTCAGGTTGAGCACGCCGCCCACGCTGCCCTGGCCGTACAGCACGGAGGTGGGGCCGCGCAGAAACTCCACGCGTTCCAGCGTGTACGGGTCCGGCCGACTGGTGTTGTAGGTGCCGTAGGTGCGCAGCAGGCCGTCCTGGTACTGGCTCACCGTGCCGCCGCGTGCGGCAAAGCTGTCCACGCGGCTGTCGAAATAGTTGGACACCGCGCCCGCTGTGTATGCCGTCACCTGCCGCAGCGTCTGAACGCCCTGGGCTTCCATCTGGTCGCGGGTGATCACGCTGATGGCCTGCGGCGTTTCGATGAGTGGGGTGTCGGTCTTGGTGGCGCTCATGGCGCGCTTGGCCACAAAGCCGGTGACGGGTGCGGTGGGGTTCTCCTGCTCGGCGCCCGCACTCACGGTGACGGGGGCCAGGGCTTTCTCTGCAGCGGGCGCCGTGGGAGCGGTGGGGGCTGTGGGTGTGGCCTGCTGCGCATGGGCGGCGCCGCACAGGGCGAGCAGGGCCGCGTGCGCGATGGCGGTGCGGCAAACGGTGATGCCAGATTGCATGGTGCTGTTTCTCCGATGGTTGAAAAAAGGGGGCGGGCCCGAAGGCCAGGCACGGCGCGTGGCGCGCCTGGAGTGCCAGGAGCGCTTGGCTTTCGGGGCTGGCGATGGGACAGGCGCAGCCTTGGCGCTGGTCTTCAGAACGTGTAGTCCAGCGACACCTGAAGGCTGCGTGGCGTGCCGGGCACCACGGCGCCAAAACCGGCGGCGGTGGTGGTGCCGTCGATGTAGTAGCGGCGGTTGCCCGCGTTCTTCAGGTTGGCCTGCAGCCGCACGCCGCCTGCAAACTGGTAGCCCACGGCCAGGTCGGCCACGGTGAAGCCGGGCAGGCGCCACCTGTTGTCGTTGGCCGTGAACTTGTCGCCCTGGTGCACCAGGCCACCGCCCACCCACAGGCCGGGCAGCTGGGGCAGGCGGTACTGCGTCCACAGCGATGCGGTGCGGCGCGTGGCCCGCTCGACGCGGTTGCCCACGTTGGCACCGGCCGTGGTGTCGGCCAGCACCTTGGGGTCGTGGAAGCTGGCGTGGGCCGTCACCGTCCAGCCGGGCGTGATGCGGCCCTGCAGCTCCAGCTCGATGCCCTTGATCCGCTGGCGCGCGGTGAGCACCGAGTAGCCGGGGTGCGCCGGGTCGGTGGCGGGGGCGTTGGTCAGCTCCAGGTCAAACGCCGACACGGTGGTCATCAGGCGCTGGTCCAGCCATTCCTGCTTCCAGCCCACCTCCAGCTGCTTGCCCTCCGAGGGCGGGGCCGACTGCGCGCCCCACACCAGCGTGCCCGAGTTGGCCTGGAACGAGCGCGCATGGCTCGCGTAGAGCATGCTGCCCGGGCGGGGCTCCCAGCTGATCGCCGCGCTCGGCTGTGTCTTGCTCACGTCGGTGACGGGCGTGGTGTAGGCGTCTTTGAAGCGGTCGTGGCGCAGGCCCAGCAACAGGCCGAACTCGCCCAGCACCATCCGGTCTTGCACAAACACACCGGTGTTGCGGGCGTCGGAGGAGAGCTTGCCCACGCCGGTGGAGGCCACGGGTGGCAACAGGCCTGTAACGGGGTTGTAGAGGTCGATAGCGCCTAGGTTGCCCGTGGTGCGCGCGCCGTAGAAGCCCGCAATGGCGCGCCAGTCCAGGCCCGCCAGCACCGTGTGCTTGACCGCGCCGGTTTGCAGCTGCGCGCGCAGTTCAGCCAGTGCGGTGTCCGACGTGTAATTTTGTCCCGGCGCCATCCAGTAGGTGCGCGGCACGCGGCCGTTGGTCACCGGGCCCATGGGCGACACGATGTTCACGTTGCGAAAGGTTTCGTTGCGCGACAGGTGCACGCGGCCTTCCAGCTGGTCCGAAAAGCGGTGCTGCAGCTCGGTGGAATAAAAGCGCAGATGGCCGTCGGTTTTCAACCAGGGCTCGCCGTAGAACGCGCCCACCGGTAGCACGTCCGCGCTGCGTGGATTCTTGGGGTCGGGCACGGCCAAACCGGAGGTCGAAGTGCCGTCGATGCTTTGGGTCTCGGCCTGCGCGCGCCAGACGGTGTCGGGCGTGACCTGCCACTCCAGGCTGCCCGCAATGCCCTGTTTGCGCGGGGTGTTGCCATCCACAAAACTGCCGCCCCGGCTGGCGCCGCCGTCCAGGCGGTAGCGCAGCGTGCCGTCGGTGTTGAGCGGGCCGGTCAGGTCAAACTCGGCACTGCGCCAGCCGTGGCTGCCGGCGCCCATCTTCACGGTGCGCAGCGGATCGGCTTGGGGCCGCTTGCTCACGTAGTTGACGAGGCCGCCGGGCGCGACCTGGCCAAACTCCAGCGCGGCCGGGCCCTTGATGACTTCCACCCGCTCGATGTTGAACAGCGGTGGGTCCAGCAGGTGGATGAACTTGGCGCCGTCGCGCAGGAAGTTGTAGGTGTTGTTGGCCCACAGCCCCCGGATGGAGAACTGCGAGTACGAGCCGTAGTACTCGCTGCGCGACGACACGCCCGAGGCATGGCGCAGCACATCGCGCTCGGTGGTGGCCATCTGCTGCTCCAGCAACGCGTTGTCGATCACGCTGACCGAGCGCGGCGTCTCCAGCACCGACAGGCCCAGGCGCGAGCTGCTTTGCGCGCGCCGTGCGGGCGTGGCGGCTTCGCCTGCCGTGGAGTCGATGACATCGACCTGGCGCAAGGAGGGGGCGGCTGCTGGAGCGTCGGAGGGTATAGGTGCGGGTGCTGTGCTGTTCTGCGCGAACGCGGTGCCGCACACAGCCAGCAGTGCGGCGTGCGCCACCGCGGTGCGCAAGAGATTGGGGTGAATCATGGCGCTATCGAATTAATAGCTGTCGGCGCTTTTACGTAAAGCGCTACAGCCCATTTTTAGTGATATGAATGCCAGCCGCCCGAGCGTGCCAAGGCTGTACCACGCGCCGCGAGAGGGCGGTGGTTTGTGCGGCTAGCAAATCGGCGGTGGCGGCAGCCGGGGCTCAGTGGGCCTTGGGCGGCTCGGGCAGGGCGGGCGACGCCATGCCGTCGGCCAGCACAAAGGTGAGCGTGGTCACGTAGCTGGCTTCGCCGTACTTCTCGCCTTGCACTTCGCCGGGGGTCTTGTCGCTGTGCTTCACCTCGGCCACGTACTGGCCCTTCCAGGGGGTGACGAAGGTCACCGTGCCGTCTTCACCGGCCTCGGCCTCGCGCGTCCAGCCCGACGGGGCGGCCAGCTGCACCTTGGCCTTGGGCAGCGGCGCGCCTTTGTAGACCACCTTCAGCTCTCCGGGCTTGCCGGTGGGCACCAGGTCCAGCGGCGCGGTGGGTGCCACGGGCTTGGCCAGGCTGGCCACCCAGCGGGCCGAGGGGTGCCAGATCATGGCAGGCAGGTTGCGCTTGCTGCGGTCGATCAGCGGGTAGCTGGCGGCGGCGAACAGGGTGTCGGGCGTGCCCGTGGTGGTGTAGACAAAAGCGTCTTTGGCGAGCTGGCCTCCCACGCGCTGGGGGGCGGCACCCGCGCGTTGTTGTTCCAGTGCGGGCACACCCTTGAACTGGTCCAGCCGGCCGGGCGAGGTCTCGCGCAGGTTCTCGTTGAACTCGCCAAAGTGCAGGCGCGCCTGGCCGCCAGCGTTTTCGAGCCAGACCTGGTGGGCATGGACGGAGGGCACCGCTGTGAGGGCGGCGCAGGCCAGCAGGGCGGACAGCAGCGGGGCTTGGAGGCGTTGGTTCGAGGACATGGACGTTTTCCTTTCGGTGGTTTAGTGACAGCAAAAACAGCGGAGCGCAGTGCTCCACACCCCCGGCGCTACAGGGGAAAAATACTCATTTTTTGATAGCTGCCTGCGCTTGTTGGATAAGCGCTGGGTGGCTTTTCCGACCCTGAAATGGGTCTTGGCAGTGCCTGTGTGGCGCGGGTTGCCGCTTTAGAAGTCCACGCTCACGCTCAGCGACAAGGTGCGCGGCGCACCCACCACCAGGTAGCCCGAGCCGGGGTAGCCGCCGACTGAGGCCCAGTAGTTGCGGTTGGTCAGGTTGTCGATGCGGGCGCGCAGTGTGACGAGCTTGCCTTGCACTTCCGTCATATAGCGGGCACCCACGTCGAGCCGGTTCCAGCCGGGCACGCGCAGGGTGTTGGTGGCGTTGGCATAACTGGCGCCGGTGTGCACCCAGCGGCCGTCCACTGCCAGGCCCGGCACGCCGGGCACGTCCCATTCCGCCCCCAGGTTGGCTTGCAGCTTGGGCACACCGATGACGCGCTGGCCGTCGGTGGCGGCAGCGCCGGTGGTCTGCTGCTTGGCATCCAGCCAGGTCAGGCCGCCCAGCAGGCGCAGGCCCTTGGTGGCCTCGCCTTGCACGGCCAGCTCGATGCCCTGGTGGCGGTCCTTGCCGCTGGTGCTGAAGAGGTTGGCCGCGTTCAAAAACGCACGCGGCTTGGTGGTGGAGAACAGGGCCACGCTGCCGCCCACGCGGCCGACGTCAAACTTGATGCCCACTTCCTTTTGTTTGGAGACATACGGCGCCAGCATCTCGCCCCGGTTGGTCGCCGTGCTGGGCGCGGTCTGGCCCTGGCTCAGGCCTTCCACATAGTTGGCATACACCGACAGGCCCTTGTTGACCTTGTAGACAGCGGCCAGCAGCGGGCTGGTGCGGCTCTGGTCGTAGCGGTCGGTCTGCAGCGCGGTGCCGTAGTCGTAATTGGCGATCTCCATCTTCTGGTGGCGCAAGCCCACAGTGAACAGCAGGCGGTTGTCCATGAAAGCCATCGTGTCGCCGAGCGCAACGCTGGACAGGCGCGTGCTGCCGGTGCGCAGGGGATTGGCCAGGTCGCCGCCAAACAGGGTGTTGGCGCTGAAGCCCGGTAGGCTGGTGGCTATGGGGTTGTAAAGATTGGTGGCGTGCGTGTTGCGCCAATCCATGGCATAGGCGTTCTTCTTTTCGAAGTCGTAGTGCGACGCCACCGCCACCCATTCATGCCCCACGCTGCCGGTCTGCAGCTTGCCGCGCAGGCCCAGCTCGCCGGTGTTCACGCTGTCCTTGCGGGTGTTGTCAAAGCGGTAGGTGGTGGCGGCGCCGCTGGCGGCGTTGGTCACCGTGAGGTTGGCCAGTGAATTGGCTTCTTCGCCACGGCGCGCGCCCGCCGCAGCCCAGGCCGTGGTGCTGGGCGTCAGGTCCCACTCGCCACGCAGCGTGCCGAACACATCGCGTTCGTTGGAGTAGCTCCAGGGCTGGGCAAAGTTGGTCTGGTTGTCGGGCACGCTCGGCACCGTGGTCACAGCGCTGCCCAGCGTGACGTTGGTGCGGGTGTTCTTGAGCTTGTGGTCCTGCCAGCCGATGTCGCCCGACAGGCGCACATCGCGGCTGCGCCAGTCCAGGCCCACGGCCAGCAGGCCGAGCTGCAAGTCTTCGTGGTCCACCGCCGTACCGCCATTGCGGGCAGCAGCAGTCACGCGGATGCCAGTATTGCCATCCGGGCCGAAGCGGCGGGCAATGTCGGCCGCCACCTGCGTCTGGCCGCCGCTGGCCACGCCAAAGGTCACGCGGTTCAAGGGTTCGTTGGGCGCGCGCTTGGGCAGCAGGTTGATGCTGCCGCCCAGGCCGCCGCCGTTGGGGCTGGCGCCGTTCAAAAAGGCCGATGCACCGCGCAGCACCTCCACACGCTCGAACAGTTCGGTGGCGATGTATTGGCGCGGCAGCAGGCTGTACAGGCCGTTGTAGGCCGTGTCGTCCGAATCGAGGATGAACCCCCGGATGAAGAACGCCTCCTGAAAATTGCCAAAGCCACGTGCAACGCGCACCGTGGGGTCGTTCTGCAGCACATCGCCCACGCTGCGGGCATGGCGGTCCTGGATCAGTTCGTTGGTGTAGCTGGTGATGGAAAACGGCGTGTCCATCGCGTCCTTGGTGCCCAGGATGCCCGCACGGCCCCCACGGGCCACCTGGCCGCCGGGGTAGGCGGGCGACAGGCCTTGCGCCGATGCGTCGGCGCTGGCGTTGACCGTGACGGTGGACAGGGTTTTGCCGTCGGGCTCGGTGCCGCTGGCCGTCGCTTGCGCCCAAGCGGCAGGCGCGCCCAGTGTGAAGAGCAGGGCGGCGGCCAGTGCGGCTGAGGTCAGGGCAGGGCGGCGAGAGGAGTGGGGATTGCGCATGGCGTGCTGAAGGTGCGGGGAATGTTCAGAGTGGCGTGGCGTTGGTGCCCGTTTCGTCGGCATCGGTGTGGGGTTTGTCATGGGCGCGTTGTGCAGTGGCCTTTGGCGTGGTGCGCGGCCAGCAGGTCCAGCCCATCACCGCCACCGGAATGCCCAGACCCACCCACGACCACCAGTCGCCCCAGGTGTCGGACACCAGTGCTGTGATGAGGCCGGTGGTGGTCAGCACACCCATCACGAAGGGCCAGCCCCACAGCGACCAGAAAGGGCTCGCCTTCATGCGCGGCCCTCCGTGCTTGGCAGCGCGCCGCCAGTGCGTGCGGCAGCCGTTGGCGGCAGGCCGGTGTGGCCGTGCACGGTGGCGGCCGCCGTGGTGGTGCTGGTACTGGCGTTGCTGGCGCTGCCCGCCTGCGCACCTTTGCGCAGCCACAGGTACAACCCGCTGCCCAGCACCACGATGGTGGCAATGTCGAGCAGCGCCCAGAGGATCTTCATCGGCATGCCACCGTAGTCGCCAAAGTGCAGCGGCTGCGAAACCAGCAGCGCCGTCAGGTACCACGGCAGCTGGGGCGCTGCAGTGACCTGCGCCGTGCGCGCATCCACCAGCACGGGCTTGAGCAGGCGCGAGGTGAGCGGCTCGTTGCCGCGCAGGAAAAACGTGTTGTGGTGCGGGCTGGAAAACGCCGTGCCCGGGAACGCAATGAACGACAGCTTGGTGCCTGGCGCCTGGGCCTGCGCGGCCTCCAGCGCCTGCTGCAGCGGCCCGCGCTCGGCAGCGGGCACGATGGGCTGGCCTTCGTAGGGCTTGAGCAGCACCGACAACTGGTCGTACTGCCAGTACTTGATGAGCAGGTCGGCCCACGTGTTGATCATGCCCGTGCCACCCACCACGAAGGCCCACACCAGCGTGACGATGCCCAGCAGGTTGTGCAGGTCGAGCCACTTCACCCGCGTGGACCGATCCCGCCGCACCTCACCAAACGCCAGCTTGCGCATGAACGGCGCATACAACACCACGCCGGTGACGATGGCCACCAGCAGCAGCAAGCCCATGAAGCCCAGAAACAGCTTGCCCGGCAGCCCCGCGAACAGGTCCACATGCAGCTTGAACATCACGTACATGAAGCCTTCGTCAAACCGTGGCTGCGCCAGCACCTGGGCCGTGCGGGCATCCACCGCCACAGAGCGGAAGTCATCGGTGGGCGCCGGGGTGGGCGTGAGCGTGACGAACCAGACGTTGTCATCGTCCTCCGCATGCGACGCGAACTGCACCACACGATCCGGGTGCAGCGCTTTTGCCGTGGCCAACACCTGGTCCAGGCTGGCGCGCGGCGTGTTGGCGGGCATCGCAGGCGCCTCCACCTCGGTGCCCAGCAGGTGGCCAATTTCGTGGTGAAAGATCAGCGGCAGGCCGGTGATGCACAGCAGCAGCATGAAGACGGTGCACACCAGGCTGGACCACTTGTGGGTCCAGCTCCAGCGGCGCAGGGCGGTGGGGCTCAGCATGGGATGAGAACTTTGTTGAGCGATTTGCTACCGCAAGGGCTTTGAGTTTCAAAGCGCTGCGCACGCACGCACTGAAGAGCCAGACGCAAAGCGCCGGCCATGCCGGAAGGATCAGAGAGAAAGGAGTGTTTCAAGCCAGGCAACCCGAATGCATCTGATGACGGAGGGAGCTGGCTGCAGCCGAGAGAAAGGGCTTTGGCTTGCGGTAGCCAAATTTTATCCCGTAAATGCGAATGATTCCCGATCAGATGCTGTGATTTTGCGAATTTGACTTTCGCATGGCTACGGCATCCTTAAATTGATAAAAATAAATTGACGAAAATGATAAATTCATCAAAAATTGCGCCACGTCAATCAACAAGGTGATATGCATGAACCGCAACCGCATGACCGTCCGTAGAAAACTGAGTCTGGCCTTCGGCCTGATGGTGACCCTGATCCTGCTGGTGGCTGGGATTGCCATCTATGACATGACAAAGCAGAAGGACCTGTTCCACGACTACGTCACCGGCATCAATGCCCGCGCCCATCTGGCGAAAGACGTGCAGTCGGCTGTCAACCGCCGTGCCATTGCGGCGCGTAACCTGGTGATAGTCACCGCGGAATCAGAACGCGCGGCTGAGAAGCTCGCGGTGAGCAAAGCCCATGCTGATGTTCAGGACCGGTTGGCTCGACTGAAAGAAATGGCGGCGGCAGGCCATGTGCCAGCGCCCATCAAGACGCTTGTGGACGACATCGACAAGATCGAACACGCCTACAGCCCTGTGGCTTTGAAGATCGTGGATCTGGCGCTGAATGGCCAGCGGGATGAGGCCATCACCATGATCAACGAGAAATGCCGCCCTCTGCTGGCCGCGCTGGTCTCCAAGACCAACGAATACCAGGCTGTCACCGACGAGCGATCAGGCCAGCTCGTGCAGCAATCTGAGTCGGACATGGCCACGCAGCGCACCTACTTGGTTGCCCTAGCTTTGGTGGCAGCATTGGTGGCGTTGATCTCCGGCTACCTGATCACACGCAGCCTGTCCCGCGCACTGGGGGCCGAGCCCGATGTGCTCAGCGATGCAGCACGCCGCGTGGCGAACGGTGACTTGTCGAAAATGGATGGGGCCGACAGTGCCATCCAGGGAAGCGTGCTGGCTTCTCTGAGCGCGATGCAGCAGAACCTGGCGGACATCGTTGCCAAGGTGCGCGGTGCTTCGGATTCGATCGCCATGGGCACTTCGGAAATTGCACGTGGAAATATCGACCTGAGCCACCGTACCGAAGAGCAGGCCAGCGCCCTGCAGCAGACGGCCGCCACCATGGAGCAGTTCAGCACCACGGTCCTTAACAACGCAGAGAACGCCAAGGTGGCAGACCAGTTGGCCATGAACGCAACCACCGTGGCCACCCAGGGCGGCAAAGTGGTATCGCAGGTAGTGGACACCATGCGGGGTATCAACGACAGCTCACGCAGGATTTCCGACATCATCGGCGTGATTGACGGCATTGCCTTTCAAACGAACATCCTGGCGCTGAACGCTGCTGTTGAGGCCGCGCGAGCGGGTGAACAAGGGCGCGGGTTTGCCGTGGTGGCCACTGAGGTGCGCAACCTTGCGCAGCGCAGTGCCACGGCCGCCAAGGAGATCAAGGCATTGATCAGCGAAAGCGTGGAAAAGGTGGTTGCCGGTACCCAGCTGGTGGATCAGGCGGGCCAGACCATGGACGAGGTGGTGGGCGCCATCCAGCGTGTGACGGAGGTTGTGGGGCAGATCAGCGCTGCCATCTCTGAGCAGAGCTCCGGCGTGTCTCAGATCGGCCAAGCTGTGAATCAGATGGATCAGGTCACACAGCAGAACGCAGCGCTCGTTGAAGAAAGCGCGGCGGCCGCCCAGAGTCTGGACATGCAGGCCCAGCAGCTGACGCGGGCGGTGCAAATCTTCAAGCTCGAAGAGCGGTCGGGCACTGCCTCGGTCAGCCACGAGCGGCGGCCCAGTCTTGGCTATGCAGCCTGACCCGCTGCGCCCGTACTGGCCCAATCCGCCTCCAAGGCCCGAAAGTCGGCAATGACTGAAGAGTCCCCACGCCTCATCCAAGAGCTCTTCGCGCGGCAGTTTGACTATTTGCCGAAGGTGGAAAGCCCTGAGCAGCGCAAAGGCCCGCTGGGCATCGTGAACCTGTTTGCATTGGCATCCCACATGCTGACGGCCATGTCCGGCACACTGGCCATCGTTTCTGTAGACAGGTTCGGCGCGAACCGAGCGGGGTGCGATGCCGGTCTTAACGATCAGGTCCATCGACTGGTGGATCTCTCGGTGCAGACGTCCGCGTCATTGACACGGTTTATCGGCGTTGTGATGGTGGCGTTGCAAAGCGAACAAATCACAAGCCCAAGCGCTGCCGAAAGGGAGAGCATCCAGGAGGTGATGACCACCGGATACATCTACATCGAGTCTTTGAATGCAGTGTCGCTGGAAACAACCAACATGGCGCGCTGGCGCGGTGTGTGGGGACGCAACGTCGGTCGCCCCCTCCGGGCTGCGCAGTCGACGCAAACCAATGACCCGGAAGGCGACAAGGCCGGGCAATCGGTACGCACCCTGACTGCGCAGATCATGGAGCTGGGTCTGAGGGCCGAGCTCTATGACGGAACCTGGAGCATGAACTGAACGCCATCGACCCAATTGCACGCTTCGCTCAGTGCGTCCGTGCGATGCTGTTAACGCGACTTTAGATAGCGGTTAAAGACCTTTGGTTGGGCGTCAGCAGCGTCTTTGGTCCGGCTGTGGCAAGTTGCGGCGACCGGTCGATTGACTGAGACGCGTGCGCTTTTTTCCCTTGTCAGAAGTGCGAGCGCAGTGTGACCTGCACCGCACGCGGCGAGCCGGGCAGGATCAGGTTGTCGTTGCTGCCGTGGGCCGACACGTAGTACTTGCGGTTGGCCAGGTTCTTGATGTTCACGTCCACATCCCACTGGCCCAGCGTGTATTGCAGGGCGGCGTCCAGCGTGGTGTAACCGGGCAGGGTGACCAGGTTGGTCAGCGAGGTGAAGCGGGCGCCCACGTAGTTCACGCCGCCACCCACGCGCAGGCCGTGGCCCAGGTCCTTCATGGCCCACAGGAAGGCGGAATTGCGGGGCGTGAGCGCAGGCACCTTGCCCTGGGCGGCAATGGCGGTGGTGGGCAACTGGGTGGAGGTGGTGGTGGCCAGTGATTTCGTCATGCGGCCATCCAGCCAGGCGTAGCCGGCGCTTACATCCCAGCGGCCAGGCAGGCGGCCGTTGGCGGTCAGCTCCAGGCCGTTGGTGCGTTGCGTGCCCACGTTGATCTGGCGCGAGGGGTTGGTGGGGTCGGTGTTCTTGATGTTGGTGCGCTCCAGGTTGAAGAGCGCGCCGGTCACGTTCATGCGGCCATCGAGCAGGTCGAGCTTCATGCCGATTTCCTTGTTCTGCGTGATCTCGGGTTCGTTGGCGGTGTTGTTGGCGGCCAGCGCAAAAGTCTCTGCCGAAGGCTGGAACGACTTGCTGTACGACACGTAGTACGACACCGCGTCGCTGGGTTGCCAGACCAGGCCTGCGCGGGGGCTGAACTTCTTGTCGGTGCGCGACAACGCGGAGAGCTTGCGATCAAACTCGGTCTGCTGCTTGAACACGTCGTAGCGCGCACCCACCAGCGCCTTCCACTCCGGGGCCAGTGTGATCTGGTTTTGCCAGTACAGCGCCGCTGTGTCTTGGGTGGTGTGGCTGGGGATGGCGCTGTCGGCGGTGTAGCTGGCGGCAGGTATCACCGGCGCGGCTACGCCGGCGGGGTTGAAGATGGAGACACGGTCTGCTCCCCCCGACACGGACTCCGCGCGCTTATTCTGCTGGCCCAGTTCCATGCCCATCAGCCACTCCTGCTTCAGGCCCCCGAACTGGTTGCGCCAGGTCACGTCGGTCTGGTTGAACATGCCGCTTTCGTCGCGCAGGATGAACGAGCGTGTGCGGCCCACGGTCAGGTTCACCGGGTTGGTGGTGCCGCCGGGCAGGGTGTTGTAGCGGTCCAGCGTGTAGTCGTATGCGCGTGTCACATTGCGCACCGACCAGTCGTCGTTGAAGCGGTGGCTGAGAGTGGCCGCCAGCGATTGCATGGTGCTGGTGGTGGTGTCGTCTTGCGCGGCGTTGCTGGAGCCGTAGTAGGTGCTGGCGGGCACATTCACTGGACGGCCGTTGAGTGCGGGAATGCCGAAGTCCGTCAGGCGCTTGTCGCGGGCGTTGGTGTACTGCAGCAGCAGGTCGGTCTGCGCGGCGAGCTTGAGCGCGAGCGACGGCGCGAAGTTGTGGCGCTTGACGAACTGCTGGTCGCGGTAGCTGCCCGAGTCTTCGACGGCGGCGTTGATGCGGAAGGCCGCGGTGTCGCTGATGCCTACATTCACATCGGCCGTGGCGCGGCGAAAGGCGTAGCTGCCCAGGCCCAGAGAAGCCTCCCCCGAGGTCTCGCCAAACTTGGGTTTCTTGGTCACGCGGTTGATCAGGCCGCCCGAGGAGCCGCGCCCGTACAGCACGGCGGCGGGGCCCTTGAGCACCTCCACGCGCTCGATGTCGGCCAGGTCGCGGAAGTACAGCGCATCGTCGCGCACCCCATCCACAAACTGGTCGGCGATGGCGGTGAAGCCACGGATCACCACCTGGTCACGCTGGCCGTCGCCGTGGCTCATTGCCACGCCGGGTACGTTGCGCAGCACGTCTTCCATCGACCGCGCACCCTGGTCGCGCATGAGCTGCTCGGGCACCACGTTCACGGCTTGGGGCACATCGCGCAGCGGCGCGCTGCCCTTGGTGGCCGAGGAGCTGACGGCGGGCGAATAGCCGTCATCGCCACTGGTGGATTGGACGGTGACTTCGCCCAGCGTCTGGGTGGGCGCAGCGGGTGGTGTGGCCTGCGCCAGCGCAGTGCCGCAGAACGCGGCCAGGACGGCGGCGGCCAGCGGGTGCAGGGCCTGGGGGTGGCGAAAGGGGCGGCGGAAAGGTGCGTGCATGGTTTGTCCTTGGTGTGTGCGCAACGCGGTTGAAAACGGCTCCGCAGGCACCAGGCCTGGCGCGGGCCCATGGGGCCGGTGGCTGGGAGGGGCGCAGAGAGCGGGATGAAAAAATGCAAGGGTGAGAGGCGGATCAGAAAGTGCGACGAGCCAGCGGGGCCGTCGCATCCTTTCCGCTCACCGCCCCCCGGCCCAGGCGGCGAGGCCTGCCAGCAGGGCCAACCTCGCCAGCAGCGGTGTGCGCCGGGGCTGCCAGGTCACAGTGGCTGTCACGGCCACGGCAGCTGCTGACAGGGCCACGGCCCATGCGGTCACGCCGAGCGAGACAGGCACGCCATCGGCCGGGTGTGCGGCCAGCCACAGCGACAGCAGCAGCAACAGCCAACCCGCGCGGCGCAGTTGTTGCAGGCGGTGGGCTGCACCTTCGCGGCCTGTGGCGTCTTCATGGTGGCGGTCCATGCCCAGCGCCATCGCCGACCAAGCCGCAAAACACAGCAGAAATGCGGACATGGTGTTCAAGCCCCCGACGTTGAAACAGACACATCGGTGGCCGCAGGCAATGCGGCCGCCGGGGCAGTGCGCGGTGTTTTGGCCTCAGCGGCTTTGCCCTTGGGGGCACGGCCCGGGCGCAGCCGCCACGACAGCCAGCCCAGCACCAGCCCGGTGGTCAGGAACGCCAGGTCCATGCTGGCCCACACCCATTCGCCCGCCGGCAGCGTGACGCCCAGGTGGGTGTGGGTGGTCAGGGCGTTGATGACAGGCAGCAGCCCCCACACCAGCCCCGCGGCGCCCAGCGGCACCGACCAGCCCATGCGGCTGGGCCGCACCACGGCGCAGGCCAGCGCCCACAGCAGGGCCAGGCCCCAGGCGCTGAAGAACCAGGCCAGTTCCACATCGGCCCGGCCCTCAGCGTTCAGCGGGATCAGGCGGTTGGAGGCGATGTACACGCCGCAGGCCAGCGGCAGGCCTGCCAGCGTGGCAATGTTGATGGCTGCCACCAGGCGCTCGCCAAACGGCGCCTTGGTGGGTGCGACGCCCGCCCTGTTGTCTTTACTGGCGGCGATCCCTGTGCGGCTGGCCTGCGTCTGCGACTTGGCGCTGCGCTTGACCGACCACAGCACCATGCCGGTGGCGATCATCAGGCTGCCCAACACGCCAAAGCCAAACAGCGCGCAGCGCAGGCCGATGTCGGCAAACCGCGCCATGTGCAGGCCATACAGCACGCCATAGGTCTTGACGGCGGGGCCGGTGGCATCGGCCTGGTCCAGCCACTGGCCGGTGGTGGCGTCAAACAGCAGGCGCGGTGGTCGGTATTGCAGGCGGTCGCCTTCGTGGCGCGTCACCTCGACCACGGCGCGGCCCTTGGCGTCGCGGCGCGCCTGCAGGCTGCCGATGCGCCCGCCGTCCCAGCGGGTGCGCGCTTCGGTCAGGATCGACGGCAGTGCAATAGCGGGCAGGGGCTCTACCTTGTCGCCCGGTCTGCGCCGGGGGCGGCTTTCGGCTTTCTCGCCCTGCAGGTCGGCAAAGTACGTGTTGGAGTCCACGCCGTTCTCGCCCTTGTAAGCGGTGGCAATGCCTGCAGGCATGTAGAGCGTGTGGAAGATCATCAGTCCGCTGAAGGTGATCATCAGGTAGAACGGCAGCACCAGTACACCGCTGACGTTGTGTGCGTCCAGCCAGGCGCGCTGGCCGCCCTTGGTGGGGCGGAAGGTGAAGAAGTCCTTGAAAATGCGGCGGTGCGTGATCACCCCCGAGATCAGCGCAACAAACATCAGCATGGTGGCTACGCCCACCACCCAGCGGCCTTCGAGGGTCCAGCGCCCCTTCTGCGCGGTGCGCAGCTCGAAGTGGAAGCGGTAGAAGAAGTCGCCGCCCATGGTCTGGCGCGCGTCGATGGCCTCGCCGGTCTGCGGGTTCATGCGCAGCGTTTCGAAGCGGCCATTGCCCGTGTCGCGCCACAGGATGTTGACGGCAGGGTCGCGGTCGTCGGGCAGGTGCATGATCCACTGCGTGACGTTGGGCACCCGGCGCACCAGCGCGTCCAGGGCTTTTTGCGCTACCTGCGGATCGGTGGCATCCACCGGCTGCAGTCCATGCATCTCGGGGCGCATCCACAAGTTGAACTCGTTCTTGAAGAACGACAGCGTGCCGGTAAGGAAGATTGCAAATAGCAGCCAGCCCAGGATCAATCCGGCCCAGGTGTGCAGCCAAGCCATGGCCTGGCGGAATCCTTCGCGGTCGCTGGGCGCCTTGGGCTTCTTGGTTGAGCGTGCTGCTTCAGACGCAGTGCTGGCCACGGTGGCTGCAGGGGCACGTTCTGCCGGGGGACGGGAGGGGAGTGTGCTGCTGGTCATGCCGCTGCCTTCATCCAATGCGGTGCCGTGGCGCAGGCGCCCAGCACCAGTGCGGGCAGCAGCGTGCCACCCCAGGCGCCCCAGGCGGTGCGTGTGTAAAAAGCCCAGCCAGCGGCGGTGGCATACACCACCCACGAGAGCATGGTGGCCGTGAGCACAGCCTCCACGCGGGGCATGCATTGCGCTAGCAGGAGCGACAGCGCCGCCGAGAAGCCTGCCGCCAGTGCGTAGCCGCCCCCTATCGCCGCCACGGCGCGGGAGGTGATGGCCAGCCGGTAGCGTCCATTGACGCGGGTGGCCTTCATGGCAGGGCCCGGGGAGACCCGGGGGTGTATGTGGGCAAGGGCCCCGCAAGGCAGGGGCGGGTCGTACGGTGCGGCATCAGCAGAGAGCTCCAGACAGGTGTGTGGGTACAAAACGCACAAACGCTGGCTGCAACGGGCGGCTGGAGCCGGGCTGACTGGCTTGCTGGCGGGCTCGGGAATCAGGGTGTCACTGAACCCGGCCGCCGGTGGTAGGCTGACATTCTACTTTTGTTGAGAAGCATTCGCATTTGTGTTGCGGGAATTTTCTTCCGTTGATGTGCACTTGCAACAACCCGTGATCGCAGGGGGCATTGCTATCCGGGAGAAATATTTCCCAAGCTGCAGCGCGCAGGCACAAAAAAACGGGCCGAAGCCCGTTTTGATTTTTCTGCCCGCTTTCGTGGACCGATCTGGCGATCCGTGGCCTTACTCCACATCGCCCATCTGCGACTGCAGGTAGTTCTGCAGGCCCACCTTGCCCATCAGATCGATCTGGGTCTCGAGGAAGTCGATGTGCTCCTCGGTGTCGTCCAGGATCTTTTGCAGCAGGTCGCGCGATACATAGTCACGCACGCTTTCGCAGTGGGCAATCCCATCCTTGATGGTGGCTTGGGCACCTTGTTCGGCGCGCAGGTCGCAGGCCAGGATCTCTGGCACGTCTTCGCCGACCTGGATCTTGGCCAGGTCCTGCAGGTTGGGCAGGCCGTCCAGCGTGAAGATGCGGTCCATGAGCCAGTCGGCATGCTTCATCTCGCCGATGGATTCCGAATACTCCTTCTTCGCCAGCTTGTCGAAGCCCCAGTGCTTGAGCATGCGGTAGTGCAGGAAGTACTGGTTGATGGCGGTGAGTTCGTTCTTGAGCTGGGCCTGCAGATGGCCAATGACCTGTGCGTCACCTTTCATGGGGACTCCTTGTAATGTGTGGATTCGGCGCTGATTGTCGTGACCCGCATCCAGCAGCGCAAGGCAAGCCCCTGCTGTGGCGCGCGGGCTGCGTGTGATGCTGAGAGGCGTTCGCGTTCACATCCTGTGTGCCCCGTGGCGCCCCAGGGCTGTTACCGAGAGGTCGTACAGTGCGTTGTATAGTAATTGGCAATTGATTCGATGTAATCAATTAATTGGATTGATGGCTTGGAAATGCCTAAACTTCAGTCCTGTTCAGTCAACCAACCACAAAGGAAACAGCAATGTCCCTGATCAATACGCAAGTTCAGCCCTTCAAGACCACCGCTTTTGTCAACCGTGCCGGCAAGGGTGAATTCATCGAAGTGACCGAGCAGTCCCTCAAGGGCAAGTGGTCCGTGCTGATCTTCATGCCTGCAGCCTTCACCTTCAACTGCCCCACCGAAATCGAAGACGCTGCCGACAACTACGCTGAATTCCAAAAGGCCGGTGCCGAGGTTTACATCGTGACCACCGACACCCACTTCTCGCACAAGGTGTGGCACGAAACCTCCGACGCCGTGGGCAAGGCCAAGTTCCCCCTGGTCGGCGACCCAACGCACCAGCTGACCAACGCTTTCGGCGTGCACATTCCTGAAGAAGGTCTGGCACTGCGTGGCACGTTCGTGATCAACCCCGATGGCGTGATCAAGACCATGGAGATTCACTCCAACGAAATCGCCCGTGACGTGTCGGAAACCCTGCGCAAGCTCAAGGCTGCCCAGTTCACCGCCGCCAACCCTGGCCAAGTCTGCCCCGCCAAGTGGAAGGAAGGCGCCAAGACGCTGACGCCTTCGCTGGACCTGGTTGGCAAGATCTAATCCACGGCTCCTCCAAAGCCGGACAGCGTCATGGCGCCATCGCGCCATGCCGTCCGGCTTTTTTACGCCCGGACGTTGACAAGCAGGCTTGAACTGCAGCCTTTTTGGCGTCACCCTCCCAGACACCACAACTCGAATTTCAAAGGACACCACCATGCTCGACGAACAACTCAAGACCCAACTCGCCGCCTATCTCGAGCGCGTGCAGCAGCCGTTTGAGCTGGTGGCTTCCCTGGACGACAGCGAGACGGCGCGCGACATGCGTGAGCTGCTGACGACCATCCAATCCCTGCGCAGCGACAAGATCACCCTGCGCACCGACGGAAACGATGCACGCAAGCCATCCTTCAGCCTGCAGCGCGTGGGCGCCACCAACAGCCTGCGCTTTGCCGGCCTGCCCTTGGGCCATGAATTCACCTCGCTGGTGCTGGCACTGTTGTGGACGGGCGGCCACCCACCCAAGGTCGAGCAGGATGTGATCGACTCCATCAAGGCGCTGGATGGAGACTTCAACTTCGAGGTCTACATGAGCCTGACCTGCCACAACTGCCCGGACGTGGTGCAGGCGTTGTCGCTCATGGCCATCGTCAACCCCAAGGTCAAGACCACCGTGATCGAAGGCGGCGCCTTCCAGCAGGAAGTGAACGACCGCGAAATCATGGCCGTGCCCATGGTGTTCCTGAACGGCCAGGTGTTCGGCTCGGGCCGCATGACCATCGAAGAGATCGTCGCCAAGCTCGACACCGGCTCTGCCGCCCGCGAAGCCGCCAAGCTCAGCGCCAAGGATCCGTATGACGTGCTGATCGTCGGCGGTGGCCCCGCTGGCGCGGCAGCCGCCGTGTATGCCGCCCGCAAGGGCATCCGCACCGGTGTGGCGGCCGAGCGTTTTGGCGGCCAGGTCAATGACACGCTGGCGATTGAAAACTACATCTCGGTGCTCGAAACCGACGGCCCCAAGTTTGCCGCCGCACTCGAAGCCCACACCCGCGCCTATGGTGTGGACATCATGAACCTGCAGCGCGCCGACAAGCTCATCCCCGCCGCGCAGTCCGGTGGTTTGATCGAAGTGCAGCTGGCCAACGGCGGCTCGCTCAAGGCCAAGACGGTGATCCTGTCCACCGGCGCCCGCTGGCGCAACGTGAACGTGCCCGGCGAAGCCGAGTACAAGAACAAGGGCGTGGCCTACTGCCCGCACTGCGATGGCCCGCTGTTCAAGGGCAAGCGCGTGTCGGTGATCGGCGGCGGCAACAGTGGTGTCGAAGCCGCGATTGACCTTGCTGGCGTGGTGGCCCACGTCACGCTCATCGAGTTTGCCGACCAGCTCAAGGCCGACGCCGTACTGGTCAACAAGCTCAAGAGCCTGCCCAACGTGACCATCCACACCAATGCGCAGACGACCGAAATCACCGGTGCCGATGGCAAGGTCAATGGCCTTAAGTACAAGGACCGCGCGACCAACGTGGAGCACACCGTGGCGCTGGAGGGCGTGTTCGTGCAAATCGGCCTGGTGCCCAATACCGAATGGCTCAAGGGTACGGTGGAGCTGTCGCGCTTTGGCGAAATCATTGTCGATTCGCACGGTCGCACCAACATCCCCGGCGTGTTTGCGGCGGGCGATTGCACCACCGTGCCTTTCAAGCAGATCGTGATTGCAGCGGGCGATGGCTCCAAGGCAGCGCTGAGCGCCTTTGACCACCTGATCCGCATGCCCGTGGTGGCCGAAGGGGCCAAGGCGCAGGCAGCGCAGCCCGAGGCCGTTGCTGCTTGATGTCGTGCAGGGGATGGGGGCGGATGCTGCCCTCGTCCCTGCAGGCAGGGCGGCCCGCAGCGTGAATCCAGCTGCGGATTCAGGCCTGGGCCTTTTGCCACTCAACCACGCAAAGTCCTTCAACCCGGTCTGGGCGATCCGTTGTTTTTGTAGGGGTTCTACAAACCTCCCTAGAATCCGGCTGCCCATGCGCCGCTTGCTGTTGCTCTTCCTGTTGGTGTTCATGCCGTTCCAGGCCATCTGGGCGGCTGCTTCGCCTTATTGCGGGCATGAAACGGCGCCGCAAGCCTCGCACTTTGGCCACCATGCGCACGATCATGTGGCCGATGAATCCCCTGTCCATCCAGCCAAGACATCCAGTGCCACCCCGGCGGACATGGACTGTCACGCCTGCCATGGCGCGGGCAGCGGTCTCGCGCACAGTCCCGGTGACCATGCCATCGTGGTGACTGCAGCACGCCCGCTGGCCCAGGCGGCACCAGCTTGGCCTCCAGCCCCCCTTTCACGCCCCGAACGCCCCAACTGGCCCGTCCTCGCCTGAGCGGCGAGGCGGGGGCTCTGGGCTGTCCCGTTTCCATTTTGTTGATGGTGTTGAAGAGCTGCCTTTTGAGGCAGCGGCGACGCGCGCGCTGACGCCTGCGTGTGCTGCTGATCGGCTCTTCCTCCCATCGCGTCTCGCCGATTTCAACCTGTGGCCCCGGCCACTGCAGAGGAATCGGATGCAACCAACGAAACAACGACAACACACGTCCATTGCCGCGCTGGCGGTGATGGCACTGGGCTGGGCACTGCTGGGCAGTGCCGCACAGGCCCAGACCGCACACCCCGGCACAGCGCCGCTCACGCTCCAGGCCCTGTTCGACCAGGCCTGGCAGCGCCAGCCCGAAGCGCAGTCTGCAGCTTTGCGGCGCGAGGCTGCGCATGCCACACGCAGCGCCGCAGCGGCCTGGACGGCCGAGCCCATCGCGCTGGAGCTGTCCACCAAAACCGACCGCCCTGGCAGCAACCAGGGCAGCCGCGAAGCCGAAGTGGGTCTGGCCCTGCCGCTGTGGTTGCCGGGCGAGCGCGCCCGCAAGGCCGCGCTGGCCGACGCCGAAACGCAGGCTTTGGACAGCCGCCAGCGCGCCGCGCAGCTGCAACTGGCCGCCACCGTGCGCGAAGCGTGGTGGGCCGCGCAGCGTGCGCAGGCCGATCAGGCACTGGCGCAAGACCGGCTGCTGAACGCCCAGCGCCTGGCCGCCGACGTGGCGCGCCGCGTGCGTGCAGGCGACCTGTCGCGTGCCGACCAGGCCCAGGCCGACGGCGCCGTGGCCCAGGCCGAAGCCGCCATGGCCGAGGCCCAGGGCGCGCGGGACTCAGCGCAGGTCGCACTGGCCGCCTGGGGCGTGCAGGCCGCGCCCACCCTGGCGCTGGCGGACGGGGCAGAGTCCGAGCCCCCCGTGCCAGACCCCACGGCCGCCGCTGCCCAGCACCCAGCGGCGGCCGACTGGCAGGACCAGGCCGAGGTGGCCCGCCGCGCTGCCGACCTGGCTGCCGTGCAAACCCGCGCCAACCCCGAGCTGACCGTGGCCGCCACGCGCGGCCGCGAGCAGGCGGGCGATCGCTACCAGCAGACATTCACCGTGGGCCTGCGCATACCCCTGGGCGGGGGCGACCGTGCGCAGGCAAAGCAGGCTACAGCACGCGCCGATGCCATCGATGCCGAGGCGCGTGCTGCCGTGGAGCAGAGGCGCCTGGCCGCCGACATTGCCACTGCCGTGGCCCGCGTGAAGGCCACGCAGGCCCAGCGCGATGCGCTGGCACGGCACGCGGCGCTGGCGCAGGGCACACGCGGCTTTATCGACAAGGCCTTCCGCCTGGGCGAAGCCGACGGCCCCACACGCCTGCGTGTGGAGCTGGAGGCCGCCCAGGCCGAACGTCAGCTGGCCCGCGCCCGCATCGACGCGGCGGCCGCCATCTCCCACCTGCGCCAAGCCCTGGGCCTGCTGCCGCAATGAACTCCCTGTGAATCCCGACCAATTTTTAAGACAACCATGACACTCTCTTCCGCTTTTTCCACACTGGGCCTGGCCCTGCTGCTGGGCTTGCTACCGCCGACAGCGCTGGCCGGTGCTGGTCACGACCATGGCGAAGCCCCCGCCGCCGCAGCGGGCACAGCCCTGCCGCGCTTTGCTGCTACCTCCGACCTGTTTGAACTCGTGGGCGTGCTCGACGGGCAAAAAATCGCGCTCTATCTGGACCATGCGGGTGACAACAGCCCCGTGAAAGACGCCCGGCTGGAGCTGGACATTGCAGGCACCAGCGTGCCCGTCACCCGCGTGGCCGAGGGCGAGTTCCAGGCCACCCTGGCCGCGCCGCTGGCCGAGGGTGTGAGCCCCATCACCGCCACCGTGGCCGCAGGCACTGACACCGACCTGCTCGCAGGCGAGATCGACCTGCACCCCGCCGCCCACACCGATGCCGCACCGGCAGGGCTGGCCCGCCGCACTGTGCTGATTGCAGGCGCCGTGGCCGCCGTGCTGCTGTCGCTGGTCGCCGTGTGGGGACTGCGCCGGGGCCGTGCTGCCCGCATGGGCAACAACCAGCGCGTGGGAGGTGCCGCATGAAGCGCTTCCACCCCATGCCCTCTTTGCTAGCCCTGCTCATGGCTGCCGCGCTCAGCGCTCCCCTGCCTGCCCTGGCAGGCCCCGGCCACGACCATGGCGACGCGCCACCCACGCCCACCGGCAACGGCCCCAGCCGCCAGCCCGATGGCAGCGTGTTTCTGCCCAAGCCCGCGCAGCGCCAACTGGGCGTACGCACTGTGGTGGCAGCCACCGGGCAGCACGCCAAGGCTTTTGAACTGGCGGGCACTGTGGTGATGGACCCCAACGCAGGCGGCAAGGTGCAGGCCGTGCTGGCCGGGCGGCTGGAGGCCGGGCCCAAGGGCCTGCCGGGCGTGGGCCAGGTGGTGCGCAAGGGCGAGGTGCTGGCCTATGTGGTGCCCACGGCGGGCGCCATCGAGCGCTCCAACCAGCTGGCCCAGCAGGCCGAGCTGCGCGCTGCCCGCGACCTCGCCGCGCGGCGCGTGGCGCGCCTGACGGAGCTGGCAGACACCGTGCCGCGCAAGGACATCGAGGCCGCTGAGAGCGAGCTGCACAGCCTCACCCAGCGCCTTGGCGCCGTGGGCGCGGGCCTGGCCACACGCGATGCGCTGGTGGCCCCCGTTTCGGGCGTGATCGCTTCGGCCAATGCCGTGGCGGGCCAGGTGGTGGATGCGCGCGAACTGGTGTTCGAGGTGGTAGACCCATCGCGCCTGCGCATCGAGGCCCTGGCCTACGACCCGGCACAGGCCCAGAGCGTGGCCGGTGCCACGCTGGCCGTGGCCGGGCAGCGCGTGCCGCTGCGCTTTGTGGGCGCGGCGCGCAGCCTGCGTGATCAGGCGCAGCCGCTGCAGTTTGTGGGCGACTCGTCTGCGCTTGGCACCTTGGCCCTGGGCCAGCCGGTGCGCGTGTTCGTGCAGTCCACCGACAAGGTCGATGGCGTGCAAGTGCCCGCTGCCGCGCTGCTGCGCAGCCCGGCCAACCAGACCATCGTTTGGGTCAAGGAGTCGCCCGAGCGCTTTGTGCCCCGGGTGGTCACGGCGGTGCCGCTGGATGGCACCTCGGTGGCCGTGACCTCGGGCCTGCAGCCCGGCGACCGCGTGGCCACGCAGGGCGCCACGCTCATCAACCAGGTCCGCTAAGGAGTCACGATGTTCAAGTGGCTTCTCGAAAACAGCCTGGTCAACCGGCTGCTGGTGCTCATCGCCGCCGCCGTACTCATGGCCTACGGCGCCTTCACGCTCTCGCGCACGCCGGTGGACGTGTTCCCTGATCTCAACAAACCCACCGTCACCCTCATGACCGAGGCGGGCGGCATGGCCGCTGAAGAGGTGGAGCAGCTCATCACCTTCCCGCTGGAGACCACGATGAACGGCCTGCCCGGTGTGGAGAGCGTGCGCTCCACCTCCAGCGCGGGGCTGTCGTTCATCTACGTCACCTTTGACTGGAGTACCGACATCTACCGCGCGCGGCAGATGGTGTCCGAACGCCTGTCGTCCATGGAAGAAGGCCTGCCCAGCGGCATCACTCCGCGCATGGGGCCCATCAGCTCCATCATGGGCGAGATCATGCAGGTTGCCATCCCCATCGACGCGGCCAAGACCACGCCCATGGCCGTGCGCGAGTACGCCGACTGGGTGCTGCGCCCGCGCCTCATGGCCATCCCTGGCGTGGCGCAGGTGATCCCCATCGGTGGCGAGGTGCGCCAGTTCCAGGTGCTGCCCGACACGGCGCGCATGGCAGCGCTGGGCATCACGCACGACCAGCTCACGGGCGCGCTCAAGGGCTTTGCGGCCAATACCTCGGGCGGGTTTCTGGAGCTGGGCGGGCGCGAATACCTCATCCGCCACCTGGGCCGCACCTCGCGGCTCGAAGACCTGCAGAACCTGGCCCTCACCGCCAAAAACGGCCAGAGCGTGCTGCTGGGCCAGGTGGCAGATGCCACCTTTGCCGCCGCCACCAAGCGCGGCGACGCAGGCTTCGAAGGGCAGGGCGCCGTCATCCTCGGCATCCAGAAGCAGCCCACGGCCGACACCATCGGGCTCACGCGCAGCATTGAAGCCGCGCTGATGGACCTGAAAAATTCGCTGCCCGCAGGCATGGAGGCGCCGCGCGTCACCTTCCGTCAGGCAAGCTTCATCGAGGCATCGGTCACCACGCTGCAGGGCAAGCTCATGGGCGCCTCGGTGTTTGTGGCGGTGATTTTGTTCGTGTTCCTCGGCACGCTCAGGCCCACGGTGATTGCGCTCACGGCCATCCCGGTGTCCATCTTCATCACGGCGCTGGTGTTCAAGTATTTCGGCCTGTCGATCAACACCATGACGCTGGGCGGCCTGGCCATTGCCATTGGCGGCCTGGTGGACGACGCGGTGGTCGATGTGGAAAACGTGCTGCGCCGCCTGAAGATGGACCGCGCCAAACACCCCCACCACCGCCTGCACCCCATCGAGGTGGTCAAGCTCGCGTCCATGGAAGTGCGCTCGGGCATCCTGTATGCCACGGCCATCATCGTGCTGGTGTTCTTGCCGCTGTTTGCGCTGCCGGGCATCGAGGGGCGGCTGTTTGTGCCGCTGGGCATTGCGTTCATCGTGTCCACGCTGGCATCGCTGCTGGTGTCGGTCACGGTCACGCCGGTGTTAGCTTTCTACCTGCTGCCGCGCATGAAGAACCTGGACCATGGCGACACGCGCGTGGTGGCTTGGCTCAAGGCGCGCTACCGCAACGGGCTCTCGGCCGTGCTGGCACGCCCGCGCACGGCCCTGGCCGTGAGTGCGGTGGCGGTGGCGCTGTCGGCAGCGGCGGTGCCGTTCTTCCCCACCACCTTCCTGCCGCCGTTCAACGAAGGCACGCTGCTCGTCGGCATGCGGCTCAACCCCGGCGTCACCCTGGCCGAATCAAGCGCGCTGGCCCGCCAGGCCGAGGTGCTGGTGCGCCAGGTGCCCGAGGTCACGCACGTGGGCCGGCGCAGTGGCCGCGCCGAGCTCGATGAACATGCCGAAGGCGTGCACGTGAGCGAGCTGGATGTGGGCCTGCTGCCTGCGGCCGAGCTCAAGCGCAGCATGGCCGAGGTGCAGGCCGACATCCGCAGCCGCCTGGCGCACCTGCCCGCCGCCATCGCCATCGGCCAGCCCATCTCGCACCGCATCGACCACATGCTCTCGGGCGTGCGCTCGCAGATCGCCATCAAGCTCTTTGGCGACGACCTGGACACGCTGCGCGGCCAGGCCGAGGCCCTGCGCGCGCGGCTGGCGGGCATCCCCGGCCTGGCCGATCTTGAGGTGGAAAAACAGGTGCTGGCGCCGCAGATCACCGTGCGCGTGGACTACGCCGCCGCTGCACAAATGGGCGTGCCCGCACCCCAGGTGCTGGCCGCGCTGCAGACGCTGGTGGAGGGCGAGAAAGTGGCCCAGGTGGTGGAAGGCAGTCGCCGCTTTGCGCTGGTGGTGCGCCTGCCCGACAGCGCACGCTCCATCGACGGCCTGGCGCGCGTGCTCATCGACACGCCCCGCGGCCCCGTGCCCCTGTCACGCCTGGCCACCATCGAAGAGGGCGATGGCCCCAACCAGATCAGCCGCGACGATGGCAAGCGCCGCATCGTACTGTCGGCCAACGCGCAGGGCAGGGCGCTGTCCGACGTGGTGGCCGACATCCGCCAGGCCGTGGCCGACACGCGCCTGCCCGAGGGCTACTTCATCACCCTGGGTGGCCAGTTCCAGGCGCAGGAAGAAGCCAGCCGCCTGGTGGGCCTGCTCGCCGTGGTCTCGCTGGTGCTGATGTTCGTGGTGCTGTACACGCGCTACCGCTCGGCCACGCTCTCGGCCCTCATCATGGCCAACATCCCGCTGGCGCTGGTGGGTGCGGTGCTGGGGTTGTGGGTGTCGGGCCAGCCGCTGTCGGTGGCGGCGCTGATTGGCTTCATCACACTGGCGGGCATCTCGGTGCGTAACGGCATTTTGAAGGTGAGCCACTACCTCAACCTGATGCGCGTGGAAGGCGAGCGCTTTGACACCGCCATGATCGTGCGCGGCTCGCTAGAGCGCTTGAGCCCCGTGCTGATGACCGCCCTGGTCACCGCCTTTGCCCTGGCCCCGCTGCTGCTGGAGGCCGAGCGCCCCGGCACCGAAATCCTGCACCCGGTGGCGGTGGTGATCTTCAGCGGCCTCATCAGCTCCACGCTGCTCGACACCTTCCTCACCCCGGCCCTGTTCTGGCTGTTTGGCCGCAAAGACGCCGAACGCCTGCTGGACGACAAGAACGCCGAGGCGTTCTGAGCTTTTCTTGTTTTGTACTTGTTCTCTTTATTTGTTCGTTTGCTTTTTCATTCACCCTTTGAAAGGACTCCCATGAAAACCACCCGCCAACTTTTCGCCGCCCTGGCCCTCGCAGCTGTGGCCACCACCGCCGCTTACGCCGCTGGCGACCACGGCGCAGGCCACGACCACAAGCCCCAACACGGCGGCATCGTGGCCGAAGCCAACGACATGGACTACGAACTCGTCGCCAAGCCCGACACCATCACCCTGCACCTGCGCGACCACGGCAAACCCGCCAAAACCGAGGGCGTGAGCGCCAAGCTCACCCTGCTCAACGGCACCGAAAAATCCGAGGCTGTGCTTGTACCGGCAGGCGAGGGCAGGCTCGAAACCAAAGGTATCTTCAAGGTCGCAGCAGGCACCAAGGTGGTGGCGCTGGTGACGCTGCCGGGCAAGAAGGCGGCGAATGTGCGGTTTGCGGTGAAGTAAACAGTCGCGCAAGAGAGGGCGTCTTGAACAATGCGTCGCTGCGTCGGCCTTGCTGGCGCAGCGGCGTGTGTCCACCAATAAGCCCAGATAGTTGCTTGTAGCGTTGGTGGCGTGATCAACTAATTTTGAAGATAAATTAGGATATAGCGCTTGTCAATAAAGCGCTGAATGCTATCAAAATAATAGTTAGTGACGTGGTGAAAGACCCGAGGCACTCACCGGCACCCGTCGGCAGTCGAAGCTTCCGATAGTGACTTACCTGAGTTTTCCAACCGTTCCTGCCGCCGCGGTACTACAAATTGGCCTCCACCGCTTGCATATCGACGCTGCATACCCTAGATGGATTGCCACGGCGGCGCCACATGGAAAAGTAACCAGCACCGCGCCTACCAAGGCTTGAGTATTGACGCTTCCTGCAGCAAATGCCGCCAGGGCGTTGGGCACAAACCTTGACCCAATGACTGCGGCCCACAACACAGGCGGCCCGAGAACAAGCCACGCGGCAACCGTGCTTCCGCTGTTCATCCAAACAAGGAAGGCGGCATACAGCAACCAAACGAACCAGAAGGCGAGAGTCAGCGTGCCTGCCAAACCAAGCTCCAGAATCCCCCAAAGGCCCAGTAGAACCAGCGCGACGAAATGACCGACTATTGTTGTTTGCTTACTCATATGAGACTTAACTTTTGACACGAGGGGGAGGACCGAGACCGCCCTCCGCTACTGGAAGGGTGGGAACCAGCAGTTGTGCAGCGCGATCTGGACTTCGGCTTACGCCTGCGTCGCCGATGGCCAGCCCATCCGTGCGGCAGTACGCAGATTGGACTGAACGACCAGGCGATGAAACGGAGCAATGAGAAGAATGTAGAGACGACCCAAGCGATTGTTGCAATGGACGACGGTCGACAGAGTCAAGTGACGTTGGGCTCCCGGCGACGACTGACCAGAACACAGAACAGAAAGCCTGAAGTCCAGGTGCTTGTCCTCTTCTCCAAAAACAACTTCAGTGGGGCTCGTGCTGTAGACCTTGAAGATACTGAGTCGCTCCGCTCCGCTCTGTGCCTCCAGTGAGGCGAGATGCCTGGCTGTCTTGAGGCCGAACCCAGCCACCAGCGCGTCTCGAACGGCCATCAGGCCGCCGATCCAGGGTGCTTGGTGAGCGAACATGAACCTCGCCAACTGTTCGGGATTGGTCGACGCTCCGGGAGGCAGCTCGATCGAGTAAGCGTCGACAAGATGGGGCGATGCGTAGATGTTGGCAATCGCCGACTCTGACGGAAGCGGTACAGAGGTTACGTGATGGTGTTTGGTGGGCATGGTTGCGGTCAAGGTTTGATTTGGGGGCTCACGGCAAAAAGAAGAATGAGAGTTCAGGTGAGCCACCCGCGTCCCGCGGCAAACAACAACCCTGCAACCACGAGCAACGCCCACAGGGGCGATGCAGGTAAGGCCACGATGCCCAGAACGGCTACCACGAGCAGGTACAGCCCGATCAACCCCAAGGTTTCAAAATTCCCTGCTTGCGCAGCCCGCAATGCGAGGTGTCCGCATAAGACGAGCGCTGGGCCCAGGAGCGTGAACCAGAAGGCCAGACGACGCGTGTCATCCACTTTGAATGTGTCAAAAATTCCCTCGTGCAGCGCCGCCAGGAATGGCTGCTTGAACCTGACGAAACCCATCACGATGTGCAAAAAACCGAGGGCTATGAGAGCCCAGGCAGCAGCTGTCTTCCAGTTATTGATCATAAATCCATTCGATGAATAAAGTGAATTTATATCTATAAATTAGAAATATTTGTATTTTTAAGAATAGTAAATTTCGATTGTGGTGCGGGCACGACGCGCGTCTAGCGGTCAACGTCGGCAGGAACCCGCTGTATGCATAGGCATCACCGGTGCGCGCGTGCACCCGTAGCGGGCTTTGAACAGGCTGGGGTCCCATTGCCCGCAGCACCCTGCCACTTCACGCGCTCGGCCATCGCGATCTAACGCGCGTTCCGGCATTTCCCTGAAAAAACCCAGGCGCGCGCTGATGGGCGTGTTGTCGCGGTGCAAGACGGTGGTTTCAACCGGAAGATGTCCCTTTCAGGCCGCTGCAGAGGGAAATAGGCAAGACCTTCATGCAGCTCGCGCAGGTTCGCCACAAACCGAACCCGGGCCCGGCAGGGTTCAGTCGGCGCGACAGTCATATTCATGTCAGTGATGTGAAACATCACCAGCGTTCCATTGACTGATATTGCTCAAACACGAATGATCGGTCTCCAGGCGCTGGGTGCATCCGTACCGGCCCCGACTGACTGGCTATGACAATAGAAGGAGACGCCTCATGCATGAATGCCCCGTCACCGTGTTCCCGCAGCAGATTCGCTGGGAGACGGACGGCACCAGCCGCATTCCCTTTCAGGCCTATACCGATGAGGCGCTGTACCGCAAGGAACTGGACCGTTTGTTCTACAACGGGCACTGGTGTTATGTCGGCCTGGAGGCAGAGATTCCCAACGCGGGGGATTTCAAGCGCACGGTGATCGGCGAGCGTTCGGTGCTGCTGGTGCGCGACAAGGATGCTTCGATCCATGTGGTGGAAAACGTCTGCGCCCATCGGGGCATGGCGTTTTGCCGTGAGCGGCATGGCAACCGGGAGAGCCTGACCTGCCCGTACCACCAGTGGAACTACACCCTGTCGGGTGACTTGCAGGGTGTGCCGTTTCGGCGCGGCGTGAAGCAGGATGGCAAGGTCAATGGCGGCATGCCTGCGGACTTCAATCCGGCCGAGCATGGGCTGACCAAGCTCAAGGTGGCGACCCGTGGCGGCGTGGTGTTTGCGTCGTTTGACCACAGCGTGGAGCCGCTGGAGGAATTCTTGGGCCCCACCATCCTGGGCTACTTTGACCGGCTGTTCAATGGCCGCAAGCTCACCGTCCTGGGCTACAACCGCCAGCGCATTCCGGGCAACTGGAAGCTGATGCAAGAGAACATCAAGGACCCGTACCACCCCGGCCTGCTGCACACCTGGTTCGTTACCTTTGGGCTCTGGCGTGCAGACAACAAGTCCCAATTGCTGATGGATGCGCAACACCGCCACGCGGCCATGGTCTCGACCCGTGGCGCGGCGGGCAAGGCGGCGGATGTGACGCAGGTGTCCAGCTTCAAGGCGGGCATGGAGCTGAACGACCCGCGCTTTCTGGACATTGCGCAGGAGGATTGGTGGGCGGGCCCGGCCCCCGCAGCCAGCGGGGAGGGCGCTGCGGTGCCGAACGCACCGGCATCGGTGCCCACGGCGGTGATGATGACCGTGTTCCCCAGCGTGATCTTTCAGCAGCAGGTCAACAGCGTGTCCACGCGCCACATCCAGCCCGATGGCAAGGGCGCTTTCGATTTTGTCTGGACGCACTTTGGCTTTGAAGACGACAGCGAAGCAATGACGCAGCGCCGCCTGCGCCAGGCCAATCTGTTCGGCCCGGCGGGCTTTGTGTCGGCCGACGATGGGGAGGTGATCGAGTGGTCGCAAGAAGGCTTTGAGACCAAGCCTGCGCACCGCACGCTGGCCGAGCTGGGGGGGCGCGAGGTGGGCGACACGGACCACATGGTGACCGAGACGCTGATCCGGGGCATGTACGAATACTGGCGCAAGGTGATGGAGGCGGAGGCTTGACCATGGACTTCCAGACCTACTTCGAACTGAACCAGCTCTATGCCCGCTACGCCCGCGCACTCGACGCGGCGGACTGGGAGGCGTGGCCTGAGTTTTTCATCGACCACTGCGTGTACAAGCTGCAGCCGCGCGAGAACCACGAGCGCGGGTTTCCGCTGGCCACGCTGGCGTTTGACAGCAAGGGCATGTTGAAAGACCGCGTCTATGGCATCCGCGAGACGCTGTTCCACGACCCCTACTACCAGCGCCATGTGGTGGGTGTGCCGCTGGTGCACAAGGTGGATGCGGATGGCCGCATCCACTGCGAGGCCAACTATGCGGTGCTGCGCACGCGCCTGTCGAAGGAATCGACGGTGTTCAACGTGGGGCGCACGCTGGACGAGGTGGTGCCCACGCCCGAGGGGCTGAAGTTCGCGTCGCGCCTCGTCGTCTACGACAGCGAGATGATCCCCAACTCGCTGATCTACCCCATCTGAGGAGCCGCCATGACGACGAACTGGATTGACGCCGCCGGGCAGGACGATGTGCCGCAGGATGACGTGATTGGCCTGGCCGTGGCCGGGCGCGACATTGCGCTGTATGGCGTGGGCGGCGAGGTGTTTGCCACCGACAACATGTGCACCCACGGCCATGCGCGCCTGTGCGATGGGTTTCTGGAAGGGCACGAGATCGAGTGCCCGCTGCACCAAGGCAAGTTTGACGTGCGCAACGGCAAACCCACCTGCGCGCCCGTCACCGAGCCGCTGCGCAGCTACCCCGTGAAGATCGAGGGCGGCCGCGTGTGGCTGGCCCTGGAATGAGAAGCTGAGCGCAGCAACCCCTCTCAAGGAGACCCCCATGACTGCCGAGCGACCTGAGGTCGGAGCTGCTGCATTGCCGGATGGCAGTGCAGGCGCCCGTCCGATCCACACCATCGTGATCATTGGCGCGGGCCAAGCGGGCGGCTGGGCGGCGCAGACGCTGCGCAGCGAAGGCTTCACGGGCCGCCTGGTGCTGGTCGGTGAAGAGTTGCACCCGCCACACGAACGGCCACCGCTGTCCAAGGCCGTGCTGTCGGGCGCGGCCTTGCCCGCGACGACCTGGCTCATGAAGCCCGATGCCTTCAGCGCCCTGGGCGTTGAATGGCGGCCCGGAACGCAGGTGCAACGCATCGACCGCACCACCCGGCAAGTGCTGCTGGCGGATGGCGCAGCATTGCCCTACGACAAGCTGATTCTGTGCACGGGAGGGCGTGCGCGCCAACTCGATGTGCCAGGTGCCGACCGGGTGCAGCTGCACACGCTGCGCACCATTGAAGACGCGCAGGCGTTGGCGCCCACCTTGGCCCCCGGCCGCAGCGTGGTGGTGGTGGGCGGCGGCTGGATCGGCCTGGAAGTGACGGCCACGGCGCGCCAGCAGGGCGCGGACGTGGTGGTGGTGGAGACGCAAAGCCGCCTGTGCGAACGCACCGTGCCCGCCGAAATTTCCGACTATCTGCGGGCCTTGCACAGTGCGCAGGGCACGCGCGTGCTGCTGGGCACTGGCGTGCGGGGCTTTGCCCGTGCTGCAGATGGCCGCTCGGAGGTCTTGCTGGCCGATGGCAGCGCGCTGGCGTGCGACACCATCGTGCTGGGCATTGGCCTGGTGCCCAACGACGAGCTGGCGCGCGAGGCGGGCCTGGCCTGCGATGGCGGCGTGCGGGTTGATGCCCAGTGCCGCACGTCCGACCCCGACATCCTGGCTGCAGGCGATGTGGCCGTGGCACCCAACCCGTGGGCGGGGCGCAGCCTGCGGCTGGAATCGTGGCAGAACGCGCAGGAGCAGGGCATGGCTGCTGCGCGATCTGCCCTGGGCCAGGCAGTGGACTACCAGCCGCTGCCATGGTTCTGGTCTGACCAGTACGGCATGAACCTGCAGATCTACGGCATGCCCACGCCTGCGCACCGCGTGGTGCAGCGCGGCGATGCGGCCAGCGGCAGCTTTGTGCTGTTCTACCTGGCGGGCGATGTGGTGCAGGCCGCCGTAGGGGCCAACGCAGCGCGCGACCTGCGTTTTGCCCGCAGGCTGATCGAGCAGCGCAAGCCGGTGGATGCCGAGCGGCTGGCCGACCTGAACACGCCGATGGCAAAGCTGTGAACCCAACTGGATGCCGAGCAGCACCGGGGCCCGCACCCGCACCCAAGCCCACCTGAACCGACCACGACAACCCGCTAAGGAAACCACCGATGACCGCAACCACGTCAACCACTTACCTCTGGACCCCGCCCCCCGTCTATTCGCTGCCTGTGCGTGGCCGCAGCGAGCGCCTGCCCATCCACCGGCTGTTCTTTGTGGGCCGGAACTACCACGCACATGCGGTTGAGATGGGGCGCCCGGTGGACAAGGCGGTGGAAGTGCCGTTCTATTTCACCAAGGCACCGTCCACGCTGGTCGAGTCTGGCGCGACCGTGGCCTACCCACCCGGCACTCAGAACTACCACCACGAAATGGAACTGGTGCTGGCCATTGGTGCGCCCGGCTTTCGTGTGAGCGAGGCAGATGCGCCCCGCCTTGTCTATGGCTATGCCTGTGGCCTGGACATGACGCGCCGCGACCTGCAGCTGGTGGCGCGCGACAAGGGCCGGCCTTGGGACCTGGGCAAGGATGTGGAGCAGTCTTCCGTGGTCTCCGAGATCGTGCCCATGCCGCAGGTGGTGCTGGGCCAGGGCAACCTGGAGCTGTCGGTCAATGGCACCGTGCGCCAGAAGTCCGACCTGTCCAAGCTGATTTGGAATATCCCCGAGCTGATTGCCGACCTGTCCAAGTTCTACCACCTGCAGCCGGGTGACCTGATCTTCACCGGCACGCCCGAGGGCGTAGGCCCCGTGCTGGCAGGCGACCGCATTGAAGGCCACATTGAAGGCGTGGGCAGCATCGTGCTCCACGTTGGCCCGGCGGAATAAGAAAAAACCACATCCAGGAGGCAACCCCACCATGACCACCGACCTCACGCCTTCCCCCGTGCGGCTGCACGCCGTTGCGGGCAAGGGCCAGCCCGATCCGACGCCCGAGCTGGAGCAGCTGTACCGGGGCTTTGAGCAAGAGCTGCTGGTACCGCTCTGGACGCAGATTGGCGACCTGATGCCCCGCCAGCCCCAATCCAAGGCCGTGCCGCACTTGTGGCGCTGGGACCGCTTGAAGGCCCTGGCCGCACAGGCGGGCGCCATCGTGCCCGTGGGTCGTGGCGGGGAGCGTCGTGCGATTGCGCTGGCCAACCCGGCGCTGGGCGGGCGCCCCTTTGCCACGCCCACGCTGTGGGCCGCCATTCAGTACCTGATGCCTGGCGAAGACGCCCCCGAGCACCGGCACACGCAGCACGCGTTTCGTTTTGTGGTGGAAGGCGAGGGCGTCTGGACCGTGGTGAATGGCGATGCCGTGCGCATGTCGCGGGGCGACTTTTTGCCCCAGGCCGGCTGGAACTGGCATGCCCACCACAACGCTGCCACCGAGCCCATGGCCTGGATCGACGGCTTGGACATTCCGTTCTCGTACTACACCGAGAGCCAGTTCTTCGAAGTGGGGCGCGAGAAGCTCCCGCCCGCCGAGCGCACCACCGCCGAGCGTTCTTATTCCGAAAGGCTGTGGGGCCACCCGGGCCTGCGCCCGGTATCGATGGTGCAGGCGCAGCCCGCCACGCCCCTGCTGGCCTACCGCTGGGTGGATACCGACCGCGCGCTGGCCGATCAGCTGGTGCTGGAGGACGAAGGCCAGGCAGGCACGCTGAGCCCCGGGCATGCAGCAGTGCGCTTTACCAACCCCACCACCGGCGCCGATGTGCTGCCCACGATGCGGACCGAAATGCACCGCGTGCGCGCAGGCGGCGCAACGCGGGTGCACCGCGAGGTGGGGTCGTCGGTGTTCCAGGTGTTTGACGGCAGCGGCACCGTCACGGTGGGTGAACGCACCTGGCAGGTGGCGCGGGGCGACTTGTTTGTGGTGCCGTCGTGGCAACCGTTCTCGGCCCAGGCATCGGCCGCTGGCGCGCTGGACCTGTTCCGCTTCAGCGACGCGCCGATTTTTGAGGCGCTGTACAGCCACCGTGTGCAAGTCACTGTTTGATCCATCACTCACCAAGCCGGATTCGGCTTTCATAAAACCAAGGAGACACCCCCCATGCTGACCGCCATTCGTTCACAGATTTTTAAACCCGCTCTGGCGCTTTGCGCGCTGGCCCTTGTGGCCGCCGCGAGCGTGCCCAACGCCGTGGCGCAGACCTTTCCTGCCAAGCCCGTCCGCTCCGTCGCGCCGTATTCGCCCGGCAGTGGCCCTGACGCGGTGATGCGCATCCTCAGCGAGCGCCTGTCGCGCAACTGGGGGCAGCAACTTGTCATCGACAACAAGCCGGGTGCCAACGGTTTCATCGCCATCGGCGATGCCAAGCGCGCTGCGCCAGATGGCTACACGCTGCTGCAGGTGGACAACACGCACATGGCCCTGCAGCCGCATGTGTTCAAGCAACTGCCCTATGACCCGATCAAAGATTTCGAGCCCGTCGCTCCGGTGTATTTCACGAACTTCTTTGTGGTGGTGGCGGCCAACTCGCCCTGGAAGGATGTGGGCGATTTGATCAAGGCGGCCAAGGCGGCGCCGGGCGACATCACCTACGGCTCCTGGGGCATCGGCAGCGTGGCCCATGTGGGCGCGGCAAGTCTGGAGGCAGCAACGGGCACAAAGATGATGCATGTGCCGTACAAGGACATGGGCAGCGTCTACACCTCTGTGGCCACAGGCGACATCAAGTGGGCGTTTGGCACGGCGGCGACGGCCGGGCCCATGTACCAGGCCAAGAAGGTGAAGTTTCTGGCCCTGGCTGCGCCCCAGCGTCTGGCGGGCTTCACCGACATTCCGACCATGGGCGAAGCGGGCGGCCCGGCCGGGTTTGAAGTGAAGACCTGGGTGGGCCTGTTCGCGCCTGCTGGCACGCCGAAGGCCGCCATCGAGAAGATCAATGCCGACGTGGGCAAGGTGCTGGCCACTTCAGAGGTCAAGGAGCGCCTGGCGACCTTCGGGTTTGAGCCCTACATTGGCCTGCCCGCCGAACTCACCAAGGCCATCGAACGCGATTCGCGCACGTTTGGTGAAGTCGTCAAGCGCGCCAAGATTGCCCTGGACTGACCATGAAGCTCTATTCCTTCTTCCGCAGCGGAACCTCCTACCGCTTGCGCATCGCGCTCAACCTCAAGGGGCTGGCCTACGAACAGGTTGCGGTCGATTTGCGGCGCGAGGAACATCTGGGCGATGCCTTCAAGGCCATCAACCCGCAGCAGTTGGTGCCCGTGCTGGAGGCCGACGAGCGCCTGATGATCCAGTCGCCCGCCATCATCGAGTGGCTTGAAGAGCGCTATTCCAGCCCACCGCTGCTGCCCGGCGATGCAGGCGATCGTGCCCAGGTGCGCGCTCTGGCGGCCATCGTGGGCTGCGACATCCATCCCATCAACAACCGCCGCATTCTGGAGGCGCTGCGCCATCGCTTTGGTGCCGACGAGGCTGCCGTGAACGACTGGTGCGGCACCTGGATCAGCGCGGGCTTGGACGCCATCGAGGCGCTGTTGTTGAAGGACCCGCATCGCGGTGATTTCTGCTTTGGCAGCACCCCCACGCTGGCCGATGTGTACCTGGTGCCCCAGGTGGAGAGCGCGCGCCGCTTCAAGGTGGACTTGTCACGCTGGCCGCTAATCCAGGCAGTGGACGCTGCTTGCGGGCAACTGGAAGCGTTCCGCAAGGCGGCGCCCAGTGCGCAGCCAGATGCGGGCTGAGCTTGTCGAAGCCCCTCGCGGCGCTTCGACCGCGCTGAGTGAGCGGTTCAAGTGGATTCTGACGACTCCAAGAGCCTCATTCCGTTTCCAAATCATTCGTGTCTAGGCGCGAAGCCGCAGACAGTGCTGTGGCACGGCAAGGCGAAGCAACAACGATACGGATGATTTGGAGACGGAATCAGTCGCCCTGCATGTAAAAAGCCTCGGCATGGAGGTGCGCCGCCTCCAGGCCTTTGCCCAGCGCCAGCAGTGTGGTGGTCTCCACCATCGGCGGCGATCCGCACAGGTACGCCTGCCAGCCGCGCAGGCTTGCGTGGTCCTGCTCGATGGCCTGGGTCACCAGCCCGCGCCGCTGCGTGGCAGGGTCGGCGCCCGAGGCCACCACCACATGCATCTGCAGGGCAGGGTGCACGCTGCGCAGATGGTCCAGCCATGCCAGGCCATACAGCTCGCGCGGCGAGCGCAGGCCGAAGTACAGGTGAATGGGGTTGCGCATGCCCGCAGCCACCGCGCCGCGCACCACCGACAGCACCGACGCCAGCCCGGTGCCCCCAGCCACGCACAGCATGGGCCCCGTGTGCTGTTGGCGCAGATACGCCGCACCCAGCGGCCCGCTGACCTTGACCTTGTCCCCCACCTTCAGCTGCCCGGCGATGTAGCCGCTGACCCGGCCCTGGGGCATGAGCTGTATGTGGAACTCCAGCAGCGGCTCGCCGGGCAGGTTTGCCATGGAGTAGGGGCGCACATGCGTTGGCGTGAACCCCAGCTGCATGTACTGCCCCGGTGAAAACGCAATGGGTTTTGCCACCTTGAGCAGCAGGCGCCGGATGTCTGCCGCCAGCGGTTCGATGGCCACCACGGTGGCCTTGGCCACGCGCGCACGATGCACCACGGCCTCTTCGGGGGCGGGTACTTCGATGGTGCAGGGCTCGGTCACATAGGTCTGGCAAGCCAGCACGGCACCGTCCACGCCGTCCAGCGGGCGCTGCTGCTCGCGCCCGCCATCGAGCACCTCACCAGACAGCACCCGGCAGCGGCAGATTCCGCAGCGCCCAGAAAGGCACGAATACGACATCGGAACCTGCGCCGCGCGCAGGGCGTCGAGCAGGTTCACGCCGGGCTCGGCGCGGATCACGCGGTTAAGCGGCTGAACGAGGATGTCCATGGCGGGCTGCGTTCGATTTCATCCAGCCCATTGTGCCCACGAAAGCGCCTGCGAATCACTGGCTGCAATACCATCGCCACTTCATATCACCCGAGCTGATGGAGTGGCGATGGAGCTATCGGATATCGACCTGAACCTGCTGGTGCTGTTTCAGCAACTCATGGTCGAGCGGCGCGTTTCCAAGGTGGCCGACAACCTGGGGCTGACGCAGCCTGCCGTGAGCAACGCGCTGGCCAAGCTGCGGCGCATTTTTGGCGACGAGCTGTTCCTGCGCACCTCGGGCGGCATGGTGCCCACGCCTTTTGCCGAGCAATTGGGCGAGTCCGTGGGGTATGCGCTGGGCATGATCCACAGCGGGCTGAACCAGCGCACACAGTTCACGCCCGCAACGCTCAAGCGCACCATCACCATCGGCATGACAGACATTGGCGAGATCGTCTTCCTTCCCGCGCTGCTGGAGCGCCTGGGGCGGGAGGCGCCGGGCGTCACGCTGAACACCGTGCGCAACAACGCCGCCCATCTGCGCGAAGACATGGAGGCTGGCAAGGTGGACCTGGCCATCGGCCTGCTGCCGCAGCTGAAAGCCGGGTTCTTCCAGCGGCGCTTGTTCCGCCAGCGTTATGTGTGCCTGTTCCGCAAAGGCCACGCGCTGGACCGGCCCAAGCTGCTGTTGTCGGACTACAAGGCGGCAGAGCACCTGGTGATCGTGTCTGCGGGCACGGGGCACGGCAAGGTGGATGAGCTGATCCAGAAGGCTGGCATTGACCGCCTGGTGCGGCTGAGCGTGCCGCACTTTGTGAGCGTGGGCCACATCCTCCAAAGCACGGCGCTGGTGGCGACGGTGCCCGAGCGGCTGGCGCTCAAGCTGGTCGAGCCCTTTGGCCTGGTGGTGCGCACGCACCCCGTCAAACTGCCTGACGCGCCCATCAGCATGTTCTGGCACGCCAAGGTGCACCGCGAACCCGTCAATCAGTGGCTGCGCGGGATGGTGTTTGAGCTGTTTGGGGGCGACGGTACCGTTGGCGGTGGGTTACCGTGATCTGTGGGTTGAGCCAGCGGCGCACGCCAGGTTGCGCCGTTCGTTCTCTTAGAGGTTGCTATGTTATCTGTAGCTTGCTTTTCTTGTAAGTAAGGCGGTAGGCCCGGTTTTTATTCAACATTCTGATCGCCACTCCGAGGGGTTAGTGGTTGTCGGTTGGTGGCAGCGTTGTCACCCAACGCTGTTCAATACACCAGCCGCTCCGGCCGCACCTCCTGCAGGATGGTCGTCGCAATCTCTTCAATCGATTTGGTAGTGGTGGACAGCCACCGGATGCCCGCGCGGCGCATCATGGCTTCGGCCTCGGCCACTTCGGCGCGGCAGTTTTCGATGCTGGCGTATTTGGAGTTGGGGCGACGCTCGGCGCGGATCTCGGCCAAGCGGTCGGGGCTGATGGTCAGGCCAAAGATCTTGCTGCGAAACGGCACCAGGGCCGGGGGCAGCTGGCGGCGCTCGAAATCCTCGGGGATCAGGGGGTAGTTGGCGGCTTTCAGGCCACATTGCATGGCCAAGTACAGGCTGGTGGGGGTCTTGCCGCTGCGGCTCACGCCCACCAGGATCACATCGGCACCCGCCAGATCGCGGTTGCTCTGGCCGTCGTCATGGGCCAGGCTGAAGTTGATGGCTTCAATGCGGTCCGTGTACTCCTTGCTGCGGCTCACGTCGCTGAAGCGCCCCACGCGGTGGTGCGACTTGATGCCAAGCTCTTCCTCCAGCGGGTGCACAAAGGTGCCGAACATGTCCAGCAGCATGCCCTTGCAGCCCTCCTGGATGACCTTGAGCACGTCCATGTTGACCAGCGTGGTGAAAACGATGGGCTTTTTACCCTCGACCTCTGCGGTGTGGTTGATCTGGCGCACCGCCTGGTGCGCCTTGTCCACGGTGTCAATGAACGGCAGGCGCACATGGCGCGGCTTCATCTCGAACTGGGCCAGGATGGCGTTGCCGAAGGTTTCGGCGGTGATGCCGGTGCCGTCAGAGACAAAAAATACGGTGCGCGAGTGCATGGAGCCCCTTTTTTTGGATGCGGCTTGCGCCAGCCGGGTGGACACCACAAAGAAGTGGCAATTCCCCGTTTTGCGTCAGTCGCGTGAAAGCGTCAGCCCGTTGCCAGATGCGCGGGCCTACAATTGTCACAATTATCCAATTCTCACCATGCACACCGTCGGCCTACAACCACAACGACAAAGCTGCAGCCTGTGCATGGCCGCTCGCCCATCGCTCTCAGGGGGCAGGCGCGCAGACCCGGTTTCAACTTCTGGAGCTTTCCCATGTCTGCACTTTTCAGCCCGACCGCCCTGGTCGTACCGTTTGAAAACCTGAGAATGACCGATGTCGAGGCCGTTGGCGGTAAAAACGCCAGCCTCGGCGAGATGATCTCCCAGCTGCCGCAGGGCGTGCGTGTGCCCACGGGCTTTGCCACCACCGCCCACGCGTTCCGCGAGTTCCTGGCCTACGACGGCCTGGCCGACCGCATCAGTGCCAAGCTCAAAAGCCTGGATACCGAGGACGTGCGCGCCCTCGCACAGGTCGGTGCCGAGATTCGCGCCATGGTTGAGGCCCAGCCCTTCCCAGCCGACCTGCAAAAGGCCATTGCCGACGAATTTGCCAAGCTGAGCGCTGGTAACCCCGCCGCCTCATTTGCCGTGCGCTCGTCCGCCACGGCCGAGGACTTGCCCGACGCATCGTTTGCCGGCCAGCAGGAAACATTCCTGAACGTGGTGGGCATCGACGAAGTCATGCACAAGATGAAGGAAGTGTTTGCGTCGCTGTACAACGACCGCGCCATTTCCTACCGTGTGCACAAGGGCTTCGAGCACGATGTGGTGGCCCTGTCGGCCGGTGTGCAGCGCATGGTGCGCTCCGACCTGGGCGCCGCCGGCGTGATGTTCACCATCGATACCGAGTCCGGCTTTGAGGACGTCGTCTTCATCACCAGCAGCTACGGCCTGGGCGAGACGGTGGTGCAGGGCGCCGTGAACCCCGACGAGTTCTACGTGCACAAGCCCATGCTCCAGGCAGGCAAGAAGGCGTTGATCCGCCGCAACCTGGGCAGCAAGCTGATCCAGATGGTGTTCTCCACGCCTGAAGAAAAGGCCGCCAGCGGCAAGCTCGTCAAGACCATTGATGTGCCCACCGAGCAGCGCAACCGCTACTCGCTGACCGACGCCGATGTGGAGCAACTGGCCCGCTACGCGCTGGTGATCGAGCAGCACTACGGCCGCCCCATGGACATCGAGTGGGGCAAGGACGGCACCGACGGCCAGCTCTACATCCTGCAGGCACGGCCTGAAACCGTGAAGAGCCAGGCCAAGGGCCAGGCCGAGCTGCGCTACAAGCTCAAGGGCCAAGGCACCGTGCTGGCCGAGGGCCGCGCCATCGGCCAGAAGATTGGCACCGGCCCCGTGCGCCTGGTGCACAACATTTCCGAGATGGACAAGGTCCAGCCCGGCGATGTGCTGGTCACCGACATGACGGACCCCAACTGGGAGCCCGTGATGAAGCGCGCCAGCGCCATCGTCACCAACCGGGGAGGCCGCACGTGCCACGCCGCCATCATTGCGCGCGAGCTGGGCATTCCGGCCGTCGTGGGCTGTGGCGACGCGACCGAGCGTCTGAAGGATGGCACGCTGGTCACGGTGAGCTGCTCCGAGGGCGACACGGGCAAGATCTATGACGGCCTGCTCGAAACCGAAGTCACCGAAGTGCAGCGCGGCGCGATGCCCCCCATCAAGACCAAGATCATGATGAACGTGGGCAACCCCCAGCTGGCGTTTGATTTTGCCCAGCTGCCCAACGAAGGCGTTGGCCTGGCGCGGCTCGAGTTCATCATCAACAACAACATTGGTGTGCACCCCAAGGCGATCCTGGACTACCCCCAGATTGATGCCGACCTGAAGAAGGCCGTGGAATCCGTGGCCCGTGGCCATGCATCGCCCCGCGCGTTCTACGTGGACAAGGTCGCTGAAGGCGTGGCCACCATCGCCGCCGCCTTCTGGCCCAAGCCCGTCATCGTGCGCCTATCGGACTTCAAGTCCAACGAGTACCGCAAGCTGATCGGCGGCAGCCGCTACGAGCCCGAGGAAGAAAACCCGATGCTCGGCTTCCGTGGCGCCGCCCGCTATATCAGCCAAGACTTCGGCGAAGCCTTTGCCATGGAGTGCGAGGCGTTGAAGCGCGTGCGCTACGACATGGGCCTGACCAACGTGCAGGTGATGGTGCCCTTTGTGCGCACGCTGGGCCAGGCCGAACGCGTGACCAAGCTGCTGGCCAGCCATGGCCTGCAGCGCGGCAAGGACGACCTCAAGGTCATCATGATGTGCGAAGTGCCGAGCAACGCCATCCTGGCCGAGCGTTTCCTGGAGTTCTTCGACGGCTTCTCCATTGGCTCCAACGACCTGACCCAGCTCACGCTGGGCCTGGACCGCGACTCGGGCCTGGAGCTGCTTGCGCAGGACTTTGACGAACGCGACCCGGCTGTCGAGGCACTGATCCACCAGGCCATCAAGGCCTGCCTGGCCCAGGGCAAGTACATCGGCATCTGCGGTCAGGGCCCCAGCGACCACCCGGACTTTGCGCAGTGGCTGGCCAAGGAGGGCATCTCGTCGATTTCGCTCAACCCCGACAGCGTGATTGCCACCTGGCAGCAACTGGCAGGCTGACGCACCGACCGGGCTGCCATGTGCCAACTGCACCACCCGCCATCGCGTCCGTGATGCCGCGCCAGTGATGCCGTTGCAGCAGCCCGCTACCCGCCCCGCCGACGCCGAGATGGCGGGGCCGTTTCCCCCCGACTTGCACGACGTGCGACACCTGTGGCTCAAAGCAGGTTTGCTCCTGCTGTGGGCCCTGGTGTCTTTTGGTGCCACCTACTTCGCCCGCGACCTGCAGGTACTGGTGGTGGGGGGCTGGCCTCTGGGCTACTGGATTGCGGCGCAGGGCGCTGTGCTGGTGTTCATCGCCATCGTGGTCGCCTACGGCTGGGCCATGAACCACTTTGAGCGGCAGGACCAGCAGCAGCGCGAGGCGCTGGAGCTTTCCGCCCGTCCCGCAGAAGACCGCGCCCATGGCTGATCGCAAGCCAGGCAGCGCCGAGGCGGACCGCGCCTATTTGTGGCGGCTGCACCGCATCCTGGCGCTGTACGTGGCGGGGGTGCTGGGCTTTCTGGCACTGATGACCTGGGCTGAGCACCAGGGGCTGTCGCGCCACTGGATCGGCCCGATTTTTCTGTTCCTCACCGTCATGGTGTACGCCGGCATCGGCGTGTACGGCCGCACGACGGACCCTGAGGACTACTACGTGGCAGGGCGGCGCATTCCGCCCATGTACAACGGCATGGCGACGGCGGCCGACTGGATGAGTGCAGCCTCGTTCATCAGTCTGTCGGGCGCGCTGTACCTGCAGGGCTTTTCGGGCACGCCGGGGCAGGCCGGTGGCCTGGCCTATCTGCTGGGGTGGACGGGGGGCTTTTGCCTGGTGGCCATGCTCATTGCACCCCACCTGCGCGCCATGGGCCTGTACACCGTGCCCGACTTTTTTCACGTGCGTTTTGGCGGGCGTTGGCCGCGTGTCATCGCCGCACTGGCAGCCGTGTTGTGCTCGTTCACTTACGTGGTGGCGCAGATCTACGGCGTGGGGCTGATTGCGTCGCGCCTCACCGGCGTGCAGTTCGAGATCGGCATCATGCTGGGCCTGGGCGGGGTGCTGTTGTGCTCGTTCCTGGGCGGCATGCGGGCCATCACCTGGACGCAGGTGGCGCAGTATGTCGTGCTGCTGCTGGCGTTCATGATCCCGGTGTCGTGGCTGGCGTACAAGCAGCTGGGCAACCCGCTGGCGCCATTGGTATATGGCGCGCAGATCAGCAAGATTGCCGATCTGGAGGCACAGCTGCTCGACTCCCCGGCCGAACACCAGGTGGTGCAGGCTTACCTGCAGCGCGCCAAGGACTTCGAAGCGCGCCTGCAGGATGTGGAGGCGGCCCTGGAGCGTGAACGCGAAAAGGGCCGTGAGCGCATCCGGGCCCTGCGTGCGCAGAACGCTGATGTGGGCCTGATCGTCTCCGCCAGCCGCGAGCTGGCGGCGCTGCCCCGCGATGCGGCAGCTGCCCGCGAGCGCTGGACCCGCGAAATGCGCGAGAACTACGAGCGCGCGCGTCCTTTGGGCGGGCTGCCGCCCCACAGCCAGGCCTATGCCGGCGACCCCCACGGCACCCCCGAGGAGCAACGCGACTACGAGCTCACGCGCCGTAATTTTCTGGCGCTGATGTTCTGCCTGATGGTGGGCACCGCCGGGCTGCCCCACCTGCTGACCCGCTACTACACATCGCCCACGGTGTCTGCGGCCCGTGCGTCGGTGGGCTGGTCGCTGTTTTTCATTGCGCTGCTGTACCTCAGTGCGCCCGCGCTGGCGGTGCTGGTGAAGTTCGAGGTCATGCAGAACCTGGTGGGCAGCAGTTTTGAGGCCCTGCCCACCTGGATGGCGCAGTGGTCGCGGGTGGACAGCTCGCTGCTGTCGGTGGAAGACGTGAACGGCGATGGCCTGATCCAGTTTGGCGAGATCCGGCTGGGGGCTGACCTCATCATGCTGGCCACGCCCGAACTGGGCGGGCTGCCGTACGTGGTGTCGGGCCTGGTGGCGGCAGGGGGCCTGGCGGCGGCGCTGTCCACGGCCGACGGCTTGCTGCTCACCATCAGCAATGCGCTCGTGCGCGACCTGTATTTCCAGGACACGCGCCGCCAGGCGTCGCCCGAGCAGCGGGTGATCCTGACCAAGTTCACGCTGCTCGCCGTAGCCCTGTCGGCTGCGTTTGTGGCGGCGCTCAAGCCATCCGAAATCCTGCCCATGGTGTCGGCGTCTTTCTCGCTGGCGGCGTCGGCGTTTGTGCCGGTGATGGTGCTGGGAATCTTCTGGCGGGGCACCACGCGGCAAGGCGCGGTGGCGGGCATGCTGGGCGGGCTGACCATCACGGTGTACTACATGCTGTCGCATGTGCCCGCCATGCACGTGCTGCCGCGCTGGCTGCTGGCCGATGGGTTGTGGTTCGGCATCCAGCCCATCTCGGCCGGGGTGTTTGGTGTGCCCTGTGGCCTGCTCGTCACCTTGGTGGTCAGCTGGATCACCCGGCCTGCACCTCCGCTGCCACGCATTCGCTCGGAGATGTGAGGGGTTGGCGCCGCGCGGGGGTTATGTGTAAACCCCGATTTGCAGAGGTGCCAAAACATGGGATTCTGGTTCGCAGGTGATAGCCTTGCGGCGTCCCCCGCGACTGCTCACTACTAGGAGACTCATGGTTCTCGTCAAAACCCCCGCAGGCCAGGAAGCACTCAAGGACCGTCACGGCAGCCTGAGCTCGCGCCAGCGCTCGGCCTTCATTCTTTTTGACGGCAAGCGCACCACGGGGGAGATTTTGGCGGCCACGGCGGCCATGGGTATCACGCAGGACGATGTGCAGGCCATGATCGCCCAGGGGCTGTTGGCGCCGGTCGGGGGGCAGATGGCTGCTGCAGTCGTGGGCTCCGTTGCTGCCAGTGCATCCATCGCATCCGCCACGCTGGCAGAAGCTCCCGCCACCGATCTGGGCACGGTGGCGTCGCCCGTCGAAGGCTCGGGGCGTTCGCCCATGGAGCGCTACCAGGCGGCATATCCCATCGCCACGGAGCTGACGGCGGCGCTGGGCTTGCGCGGGTTTCGCTTGAACCTCGCGGTGGAGGGCGCAGGCAGTTTTGAAGACCTGGCGGCACTGGCCCCCAAAATCCGGGAGGCGGTGGGTGAGGCCAAGTTCGAGCGGCTGGACAAGGCACTGTTTGATTGAGGTCCCGGGGTTCTGGACTGGTCCTGGTGGATAGGAGCCTGAGGGCTCCACAGCCACAGCCCGTTTGCAAGATGCGCGGGCATGAAAAAAGCGGCCCGAGGGCCGCTTTTGTTTTGCCGATGTAGACCGGAAGGGGGCTGAGATCAGCGGCCCACCTTGAGCAGTTCCACGTCGAACTTGAGCGTGGCGTTCGGGGGGATCACGCCGCCCGCACCGCGCGCACCGTAGCCCAGGGCGGCGGGGATGATCAGCGTGCGCTGGCCGCCGATCTTCATGCCCTGTACGCCTTCGTCCCAGCCCTTGATGACCATGCCGGCGCCCAGTGCAAATTCAAAAGGGTCGTTGCGGTCGCGGCTGGAGTCGAACTTGGCACCTTGCTCACCGTTGTTGTACAGCCAGCCGGTGTAGTGCACCGACACGTTCTGGCCCTTGGTGGCTTCGGCGCCTTCGCCCACGGTGGTGTCTTCGTATTGCAGGCCGGATGCGGTGGTGGTCAGTGCCATGGGAGTTCCTTGTTTGCTATTAAAAATATAGCTTCAGGCGCATGTTTTGATTGCGCTTGAAGCTATTTTGACCCCTATTTTAACGAAAGCCCCGCGCGGAGGTCCGGCGGGGCTTTTCCCTGCGGGGCAGGGCGCGCAGGGGGAGGGAAGAGGGCTCAGGCCTTCTTGGCGCGGCCTGCGACCCAGCGTGTGGCAAAGGCCTGCACGTCCGACAGGCGCTTGAGCAGGTCAGCGCCCGAGGGGGTGACGGTGTAGCCGTCGCTGCCATGGTCCACAAAACCGGCTTCGCGCAGCTCTTTGATGCGGGTGTTGAGCGTGTTGGGGGTGATGCCACCCACGCTGTCCTGCAGCAGGCGGAACGTCTGGGGGTGGCCGTCCTTCAGGGCCCACAGCACGCGCAGCGCATAGCGGCATTCAAGTTTCTCGAAAAGCTGGTTGATGGAAGCATTTTCTTTGGAGCTCATGGACGCTTCTCCTCGCGCAAGTGTTGGATCTGGATTCAGTGCGGGTCGCCGTCAACCGGGCCCGCTGATGCGCTGAGACTATAGCGCGGAACCCATTTTGCTACAAGTTTAGTAGCTCAGAACGCACAGCACACATGCGCTAGTGGCGAAAAATACAATGTTGCGTATCAAACTGTTGCGACAGGGCCACGGTTTTTGGCCCCTGTCAGCTGCGCCCCAGCCCCGCCAGATGCGCGACCAGCAACTGGGCCGCGGGGGGCAGCCACTGGGCGCTGCGGTAGCAGATGGCAAAGCGCCGCTGGGCCCAGGGGTCGCTCAGCGGGACGATGCGCACCGGTGCCAACTGGGCAAACGGCTGGGCCACTTCGCGCGGCACCACGCTGATGGCGAGGTTGGCGCGCACCACCCGCAGGGCGGCGTCAAAGTTGGACACCAGCACGCGGTGGGCCAGCATTTTTCCCTCCACCGCAGCGGCCCGCGCCAGCAGCACCTGCACTGCACTGAGCGCGGGCATGCTGACGAATTCGTGCTCCAGTACGTCGGCAAACCGCACGCTCTGCAGCTGGGCCACGGGGTGCGACTCGTGTGCCACCACAGCCAGGTGGTCGCTGCGGTAGGCGCTGGTTTCCAGGCCCGACAGGTCGGCTGCGTCCCAGCAGATGCCGATGGACGCGCTGCCGTCGCGCACGCCTTGCACCACGTCCGGGCTCACGCGTTCCTCCAGGCTGATCTGGATGTTGCGGTGTGCCGGGTCTTGCAGAAAGGCCGCCACATCGTCGGCCAGCGACTCGGCCATGACCGAGGCCGTGACCAGCATGCGCACATGGCCCCGGGTGCCGGTGGCGTAGGCCGCCATGTCGCGCTCGATCTGCCCTACGCTGGCCAGCATCGTGCGGGCATGCTCCAGCAGCGTCTCGCCGGCAGGCGTTGGCACCACGCCCCGGCGCTTGCGCAGCAGCAGCGGTGTGCCCACCGTGTCTTCCAGCTGCGCCAGCCGCTTGCTGATGGCCGAGCCCACGATGGACTCCTGCTCGGCCACACGCGCAATGCTGCGCTGCTCGCACACGGCGGCAAAGAGGCGCAGGGTCTGCAAGTCCAGGTCGCGCATGGCAAACCTCCAGGGTTGTGATGTTCCATTTGGGAATGTTACGGCTTCCGAGATGTATTTTCTGATTCATTCGGGAATTTTTAGAATCTTGTCCAGACCCATCCGAAAGAGACATCCCGTGCACACCTCACCGATCCCATCCGACCCGCAGCCCCCGGTGGTCCGCGCCATCGTCCGCGAAGTTGGCCTGCGCGACGGCCTGCAAAGCATCGCCACGGTGGTGTCCACTGCGCACAAGATCGAATGGATCAACGCTGCCTACGCCGCCGGCCAGCGCGAGATCGAGGTGGGCTCCTTTGTGCCCGCCCGGCTGCTGCCCCAGCTGGCCGACACGGCTGAGGTCCTGGCCCACGCCAAAACGTTGCCCGGCCTGGTGGCCTCGGTGCTGGTGCCCAACATCAAAGGCGCCGAGCGCGCGCTGGAGCAGGGTGCCGACCTGATGATCGTTCCCCTGTCTGCCAGCCACGCCCACAGCCTGGCCAACCTGCGCAAGACCCCCGACGAGGTGGTGGCCGAGGTGGCGCGCATCCGCGCGCTGCGCGACGCGAGCGGCAGCCGCACATTGATCGAAGGTGGCGTGGGCACGGCCTTTGGCTGCACCCTGCAGGGCGAGGTGGCTGAGAGCGAAGTGCTGCGCCTGATGCAGGCCCTGCTGGATGCGGGCGCCGACCGCGTGAGCCTGGCCGACACCGTGGGCTATGCCGACCCGGCTGCGGTCGCCCGCCTGTTTGGCAAAGCGCGGGCGCTGGTGGGCGACCGCCTGGCCTGCGCGCACTTCCACGACACGCGCGGCATGGGCCTGGCCAACGTCTATGCCGCCTGGCAGGCAGGCATCACGCGCTTTGATGCCTGCCTGGCGGGCATCGGCGGCTGCCCGCACGCGCCGGGAGCCAGCGGCAATGTCACCACCGAAGACCTCGTGTTCATGCTGGAGCGCATGGGCATCGCTACCGGCATCGATGTGACTGCGCTGCTCGCGCTGCGCCAGCGCGTGGCCGGATGGTTGGCGGGCGAGACCCTGCATGGCACCCTCTGGCGGGCCGGGCTGCCGCAGAATGCCGCACCCGCCGTGCTGCGCGAAGCAGCAACGGCCTGAACCCCTTTCTGAACGCTCTGAACATGCACGACACATCCGCCCCTCTCTCGTCCCCCCGCCTGCCGCTGGAAGGCCTGCGCGTGGTGGAGTTCACCCACATGGTCATGGGCCCCACCTGCGGCATGGTGCTGGCCGACCTGGGGGCCGAGGTCATCAAGGTCGAGCCCGTGGACGGCGACCGCACGCGCCACCTGCTGGGCGCGGGCGCGGGCTTCTTCCCCATGTTCAACCGCAACAAGAAGAGCATTGCGATCGACCTGCGCAGCCCCGAGGGCCTGGCGGTGGCGCGCAAGCTGGCCGCATCGGCCGACGTGGTGGCGCAGAACTTCAAGCCCGGCGTGATGACGAAATACGGCCTGGACTATGCCGCGCTGAGCCAGGTCAACCCGCGCCTCATCTACGTCAACCACACCGGCTTCTTGCCCGGCCCCTACGAGCACCGCACGGCGCTGGACGAGGTGGTGCAGATGATGGGCGGCCTGGCCTACATGACCGGCCGCCCCGGCGACCCGCTGCGCGCAGGCAGCAGCGTGAACGACATCATGGGCGGCATGTTCGGCGCGATCGGTGCCATGGCGGCGCTGATGCAGCGCGGCATCACCGGGCGCGGGCAGGAGGTGGACTCGGCCCTGTTCGAGAACAACGTGTTCCTGGTCGGCCAGCACATGATGCAGTACGCCGTCACCGGCAAACCGGCGGCGCCCATGCCCGACCGCATCTCGTCCTGGGCCGTGTACGACGTGTTCAGCGTGAAGGACGGCGGGCAGATCTTTTTGGCCGCCGTGAGCGATGCGCAGTGGCAGACCTTCTGCGACGCCATGGGCTATGGCGACCTGAAGGCCGACACCGGCCTGGCCACCAACAACGACCGTGTGCGCGCCCGCCCCACGCTGATGCCGGTGCTGCGCGAGCGGCTGGCACAGCACACGGCCGACGAACTGGCCGCGATCTTCGAGCGCCACGGCCTGCCGTTTGCACCCATCCGCCGGCCCGAAGAACTGTTTGACGACCCGCACCTGCAAGCCACGGGGGGCCTTGCCGACATCACGCTGCCCGATGGCGAACGTGCCGGGCAGACCGCGCAGATCACGCTGATGCCGCTGCGCATGGACGGCCAGCGGCTCGATGTGCGCTGCGACCCGCCGCGCCTGGGCCAGCACACGGCGCAGCTGCTGCAGGGCCTGGGCTACACGGCCGATGAAGTGGCCGCGCTGCAAGCCACCGGGGCCATTGCCTGATTTTTCCTTGACGACCGGGGCAACCCACGCGGCGCAGACCGCAGGCCCCGGATTCCAACCCCACTACCGGAGACAACCGTGCCCCAGCCCACCCCTGCTTTTGACATGCACTGCATCGCGCCCGCCCGCCATGGCGTGCTCACGCGCCGCCAGGCCCTGGCCACCGGCGCGGCCGCGCTGGGCGCCGCCGCCTGGGGCCTGCCCCGCATGGCGCGTGCCCAGGGCGACGGCAAGCCGCTGCGCGTGATCCTGCCGCTGTCGGCGGGCTCGGGGGCCGACGGCGCCATCCGCGCCATCAGCACCAGCCTGGCCAAGGCGCTGGGCCAGCCCATCGTCATCGAGAACCTTCCGGGCGCGGGCGGCATCACCGGCACCACGCAGATCGTGCGTGCGCCCAAGGACGGCTCGGTGATCGGCGTGGTGTCCAACAACCACGTGGTCAACCCCAGCGTGTACAAGAACATTCCGTTCGACTCGCTGGCCGACATCACCCCCATCACCATCCTGGGCGCCACGCCGTTTGTGCTGGTCGCGCACCCTGCGGTGCCCGCCAAGACGGTGCAGGAGCTGATCGCGCTGGCCAAGTCCAAACCCGGCGTGCTCAACTACGGCTCGTCGGGCAACGGCACCATCCTGCACCTGGGTGCGGCCATGTTCGTGGACCAGGCCAAGCTCGACATCAAGCACATCCCCTACCGGGGCATGGGCCCGCTGATGAACGACATCCTGGGCGGGCAGGTGCAGCTGGGGGTGGTGGCAGTGGCACCGGCGGCTGCGCACATCAAGGCGGGCGCCTTGCGGGCCCTGGGTGTGACCACCGCCACCCGCGTGGCGGCACTGCCGGGCGTGCCCACCATTGCCGAGCAAGGCCTGCCGGGCTATGAGCTGGATGGGTGGATCGCCCCCGTGGCGCCTGCGGGCCTGCCCAAGGCCGAGCTGGCGCGGCTGTACAACGGCTTCAAGGCCGCCATGGAGATGCCCGAGGCCCGTGATGCGCTGATTGCGCAGGGCTACGAGATCAAGCTCACGCCGCCCGAGCCAGCCGCCGCCTTCTTCCGCAGCGAAGCAGCGCGCATGGCGCAGGTGGTGAAGAACGCTAACGTGAAAATAGACTGACGCAGTGCAGAGGGAGGCCGCCTGCGGCGTGTTTTTGCAGTGCGTCAAGCAGTTTTTGAGGGTTTTGGGGCGCTTGCGCTAGTGCAATATGCCTTGGCAGCTATTCTATTAATAGCATTCGCCTTGATGCCGAGGCCCTGCCTCGCAGGGCTGCGGTGCCACGGCAGAGCGGCGCGACGGGCAACTGCCTTGCGCCCCTGCATCAGGCGCGCGGCGCGGGCAGTGCAGGGTGGGCGTGGCGCAGGCGGAACACCTCCACGGCCTGCACCAGTTGCTGCGCCTGCCCGCTCAGGCTGCCTGCGGCGGCGGCGCTTTCTTCCACCAGGGCAGCGTTCTGCTGCGTCGCCTCGTCCATGCGCACGATGGCCTGCGTCACGCGCAGCATGTCGCTGGTCTGCGCGGCGCTGGCCTGGCTGATCTCTTCCATCAGTGCGCTCACGCCCTGGATGGACGACACCACCTCGGCCATGGTCGTGCCTGCATTGCGCGCCAGGTCCGAGCCGGCCTGCACACGCTCCACGCTGGTCTGGATGAGCTGCTTGATCTCGCGCGCGGCGCTGGCGCTGCGGGTGGCGAGGTTGCGCACCTCGCTGGCTACCACGGCAAAGCCCCGGCCCTGTTCACCCGCGCGTGCGGCCTCAACAGCCGCATTGAGCGCGAGGATGTTGGTCTGGAACGCGATGCCGTCGATGACGCCAATGATGTCGGCAATGCGGCGCGAGCTGTCCTGGATGCCCTGGACCACCTCCACCATCTGCGTGACCACGTCACCCCCCCGCTGCGCCACAGTGGCGCCGTTGCGCGCCAGCTCGTTCGCGCGCTGGGCGTTGGAGGCGTTCTGCTGCACCGTGGATTGCAGCTGCTGCATCGACGAGGTGGTTTCGTCCAGCGACGATGCCTGCTCTTCGGTGCGCATGCTCAGGTCGGCATTGCCCTGCGCAATTTCGGCGCTGGCGCTGGCCACCCCCTCGGCATTGCTGCGCACGCCAGAGACCACGTTTTCCAGGTTGTCCTGCATGGCGCACAAGGCCTCCAGCAGGCGCGCGGGCTCATCCTTGCCCTCCACCTCGATGCGGGTGGTGAGATCGCCCGCCGCCACCTTGTGCGCCACCGACACCGCCACTCCCAGGGGGCGCACCACCGAGCGGGTGAGCAGCCAGCCCGCGCAGGCGCCCAGCGCCGTGACCAGCGCGAGTGCCGCCAGGCTGCTGAACAGTGCGCGCCGGGCGTCCTGCGCAGCCTCCTGGGCGATGGCTGCACTGCTGGCGGCCACCTGCTGGCTCAGCTCGGTGAGCAGCTTGGCCGGGCCCTGGTCGATGTCGGCCACGTCCGCATCACCCGCCGAGGGCACAAAGCCCAGCGACTGGAACACCTCGAAGCCCTTGCGGTAGCCCTGCGCCATCTGGGCGTGGGCCTGGGTGAACTTTTGCAGCGCCGCCTTTTCCTGCGCGTCGGTCAGCTGGGGCTCCAGCGCCTTGGCCGCATCGGCCACCCGTTTTTCACTGGCCTGGAAGGCATTCCAGTGCAACTCGCGCTTGCGCGAGTCCTCGCCACGCAGCAGGGTGTTCTTCCACTCCAGCACTTGGGTCTTGAACTCGCTTTCCATGCGGCTCACGGCGCGCTCCTGCGCCACGCGCTGTTGCACCGTGGTGTCGTAGGTGCCGAGCGTTCGGTACAGGGCGGCAATGCCGAACAGCGCGGCCCCCAGCAGCAGGGCCAGCACCAGGCCCAGGGCCGTGGCCATGCGTGCGCCGATGGAGTAGTTGGACATTTTCATCAGAGGCTCCAAAGGTTCTGCAGCAGGCCGGTCGGCTGGTGCTCAGAGGCGCTTGCGGCGGGGGTGTTCAGACCTTCTCAGGCCTTCAGCTTGAGCAGGTACACCATCACGCGGGCGGTTGTGAGGTCCAGTTCCATGAACTCTGCCAAATCCTTGCCGGTGAGCCAAGAGGGTTCCCACCGGTTCTGCTTGAGCGTGCGCAGCCAGGATTCGTGGCGGGTGGCGGCCTCAACGGCGGCCAGCATCTCCGCCGTGCGTGCGGCGGACACGCCCTTGCCGGTGAACACGCCACGCCAGTTCGCCATCACGGCATCCAGCCCTTGTTCGCGGAACGACGGCAGGCCAAAGACGCTGCGGCGCGACGACACGCCCACGGCGCGCAGCTTGCCGCTGGCAATGGCATCGTTGAACTCGCTGTAGCCCGACAAACCCAGGGCCGCGTTGCCCGACAGCACGGCCTCGACCACCTCGGCACCGCCGGGGAAGGGCTTGTAGACCAGCCCCTCCGGGTTGGCCTTGGCGGCGCGGGCCAGCACGCCTGCGTAGATGTGGTCCACACCACCGGCCGAACCGCCGGCAATCGGCACGGCCTTGAGGTCGGCACGCAGCGCATCGGCGAGGTCCTTGGTGGTCTTGATGGGCGAGTTGGCCGCCACGGCCGCCACCAGATAGTCGCTGGTGAGCCGCGCCAGGGGCTGGATCTGTGTCATGTCCACTGCAGGCTTTTGCAGTGCCACGGCGCCCACCATCACCATGCCACCCATCAGCAGCGTGTTGGGGTCGTTGCTGTACTTTTCGGCGTATTTGGCCAGGCCGATGGTGCCGCCCTTGCCACCGATGTTTTCGTATTCCACCTGGTCCGCAGCGCCGGCTGCGACCATGGCTGCTCCGAGGGCTCGGCCTGTCTGGTCCCAGCCGCCACCGGCATTGGCAGGGATCACGATGCGCACGGTGCCCGCCAGCTTGGCAGGCTTGGCGGCTGCAGGGGCAGGACGGGCTGCTGGCGCAGCGCTCTGCGCCCAGGCGGAGGGGCCGAGCGCAGTCCAGGCCAGGGCGGTCGCAACGGATTGGGCAAGGGCACGGCGGCGGTCGATGGCTGCAGACATGGAAAGTCCTTTGACAAGAGGGAAGGCAGGAAGGGCGTCGGGAACCAGATCTCAGGCCGCTGCGGGAGCGCCCTGGCTGGGTTGCTTGCGCGTTGCCACGCCGAAGCAACGCAGTCAGCCTGTGGCGGCATGCGCAGGGAAGGGACCTGCGCACCACCTACGCTGCGCGCAATGGTCGCCAGCCAAGCTGTCAGTCTGCTGTCGCTGGCATCAGGGTAAACGCGGGGTTTATGGCCCCGTGCAGAGCGGTGCGCCGATCAGCGCACCATGAAAAACGCCCTGCGCCGCAGGTGCGGGGCAGGGCGTTGGAGCCAGTAGAGGCTGGGTCGCGAGGCTTACAGCGAGTCGATGAAGCTGCGCAGCTTGTCAGAGCGGCTGGGGTGCTTGAGCTTGCGCAGCGCCTTGGCTTCTATTTGGCGAATGCGCTCGCGGGTCACGTCGAACTGCTTGCCCACTTCTTCCAGCGTGTGGTCGCTGGTCATCTCGATACCGAAGCGCATGCGCAGCACCTTGGCTTCGCGGGGGGTCAGGCCATCGAGGATGTCCTTGACCACGTCGCGCAGGCCGGCCTGCATGGCGGCTTCGATAGGCGCGGTGTTGGCACCGTCCTCGATGAAGTCGCCCAGGTGGCTGTCGTCGTCGTCGCCGATCGGCGTTTCCATGGAGATCGGCTCCTTGGCGATCTTCATGATCTTGCGGATCTTGTCCTCGGGGATCTCCATCTTGGCCGCCAGGATGGACGCATCGGGCTCGAAACCAAACTCTTGTAAGTGCTGGCGGCTGATGCGGTTCATCTTGTTGATCGTCTCGATCATGTGCACCGGGATACGGATGGTGCGCGCCTGGTCGGCGATCGAGCGGGTGATGGCCTGGCGAATCCACCAGGTGGCATAGGTCGAGAACTTGTAGCCCCGGCGGTATTCGAACTTGTCCACCGCCTTCATCAGGCCGATGTTGCCTTCCTGGATCAGGTCGAGGAACTGGAGGCCACGGTTGGTGTACTTCTTGGCGATAGAGATCACGAGGCGCAGGTTGGCCTCGATCATTTCCTTCTTGGCATCGCGCGAGGTGGCTTCACCTTCGTTCATGCGCTTGTTGATGCCTTTGAGCTCGGCCAACGGCACGACCACACGCGACTGCAGGTCGATCAGCTTTTGCTGCAGGTCCTGGATGGGCGGGATGTTGCGCGCAATTACTGCCGACCAGGGCTTGCCGGCGGTGGCCTGCTTCTCGACCCACTGCAGGTTCAGCAGATTGGGCGGGAAGTCCTTGATGAAGGTCTCCTGGGGCATGCCGCACTTGTCCACGATGATGCGGCGCAGCTCACGTTCCTTCTTGCGCACGTCATCCACCTGGCCGCGCACCATGTCGCACAGCTTCTCGATGGTCTTGGCGGTGAAGCGGATGGTCATCAGCTCGGCCGACAAAGCAGCTTGTGCCTTGACATAGGCGGGCGTGCCGTAGCCTTCCTTGTCGTAGACCTTGTGCACTTTTTCGAACAGCTCGCGCAGCTTGTCGAAGCGCTCCAGCGCCTGCTTCTTGAGTTCTTCGAGTTTCTTGGTCAGCGCCTTGGAGCCGCCCTTGCCGTCGTCGTCATCGGCCTCGTCGAATTCGTCGAAGTCTTCTTCGGCCACATAGTCGTCGGCCTCGTTGGGGTTGGAGAAGCCGTCCACGATGGTCGAGATGACGACCTTGCCTTCGCGGATCTCCTCGCCCATGTTGAGGATCTCGGCGATGGTGGCGGGCGATGCGCTGATCGCCTCCATCATCGCCATCAGGCCGCCTTCGATCCGCTTGGCGATTTCGATTTCGCCTTCGCGGGTCAGCAGCTCCACGGTGCCCATTTCGCGCATGTACATGCGCACGGGGTCGGTGGTACGGCCGAATTCCGAGTCCACGGTGGACAGCGCGGCTTCGGCGGCTTCTTCGGCTTCTTCCTCGGTGGCGCCAGCGGGAGCGTTGTCCGTGATGATCAGCGCTTCGGCATCGGGCGTCTGCTCGTACACCGCCACGCCCAGGTCGTTCAGGGTGGTGATGACGGCTTCGAGGGTTTCGGCATCGACCAGCTTGTCGGGCAAGTGGTCGTTGATTTCAACGTGCGTGAGGTAGCCGCGGGTCTTGCCCAGCTTGATCAGGGCCTTCAGGCGCTGGCGGCGCTTTTGCATGTCCTCTTCGGACAGGACGGTTTCGTCCAGGCCGAATTCCTTCATCAAGGCGCGTTCTTTGGCCTTGCTGATCTTCATGCGCAGGGGCTTGACCTTCTCGACCGTGGCGGCTGCCTCGGGGGTCTCTTCGATCTCGCCTTCGAGGTCGGCTTCGATGTCCGACAGGTCGGTATCGTCCACGCTCTCATCGCCACCGGCGGCTGCCTTGGGCTTGCGGCCGCGCTTGGCGGGGGCTTTGGCTTCGGCGGCACCAGCAGCCTTGGCGGGGCGGCCAGGCTTTTTCTTGGGCGCTTCTTCGTCGTCGGCGGCTGCGGCGACGGCCTTGGCGCGGGCAGGTTTCTTCTTCAGCAACTCATCGGCAGCTTTGATCAGCTCGGCGGTACTTTTCACGGGCACAGTTTTCACTTTCTTGGCGACCGGGGCGGGCGCGGCGGCAGCGGCCTTTTTGGGGGCCGCCTTGGCCGGCGCTTTGGCCGCGGTTTTGGAGACAGCCTTTGCGGCGGTGCCTGAGGCAGACTTGGGCGACTTCGCGGACTTTTGAGCGGGCATGGAGCAACCTCAGAATCAAAAACGGACACAAAGAAAACGCAAGCGCCTCAGATCCCGGCGCGGGTGGCGACGCAAAGCAACAGGGGCTTTGCGCCTGGAGGGGACACCCTCAGCGGCAAGATGTCTGGGCGATCATTTGGTGTGCAGTCCTTGCGATAAGTGGGCCCATCAGCGCATAGGTGCGCGTTTGTCACGGTGGCCCGGCTCGGAGGTGCTGCTGTCGCTCTTGCCAATAACTAACCTTATATTATACCGCCCAGACCCTATTCAAGTGGTTTTTGGCGCTATTTGCTCCAGTTCCTTGCGCTTTTCGGCCAGCGCCCGGTAGCGCTCCAGGGCCGAGGGGTCTTGTGCCACCTGCAGCACCAGCACTTTTTGCTGCTCCTTGATGTCTTCGATCTGCATGCGGGTGAGCAGGTCGCGCAGCTCCAGTCGCAATTCGTGCAGTTCGCCCTCGGTCTGCGCATGCGAGCCGGTCATCACCTTGACGGCCAGCTCTTCGCACTCGTGATCGCGCAGGCTTTCGCGCAGCACGGCCCAGGCCAGGGGGCCATGTTCGTGGAACTGCGCCTCCAGCCACGCAAACAGTGGCCCATGGGGCGCAGGCTGGGCCGCCAGGGTGGTGTGGTCGTCGTGCGTCAGCTCTTCCAGAAACGCCATGTGCGACAGCAGCAGCCGCGCCGCGTGGTCCGCCCGGCCCATGGCCGGCGTGCGGGGCAAACGGGGCTGGGGCGGCCAGGGAGCGTCCTTGTCGCGTTTTTTCCAGCCCCCGCCGCTTTTCCAGTCGCCCCCTTTGCGGAACGGGGGCTTGCCGCCGCTGCCATAGCCACTTTGGCCTCCGTAGCCTCCCTGGTTGCCGTAACTGCCGTACCCCGGGTCGTAGGCAGTGCCTGTCGACTCGCTGTGGGGTTGCCAGCCATCGGTGTCGGGCGGGGCATCCCAACTGGGGGCGTCATCAGGGGCGGTACGGGGCGGGTGGCGCTGCGGGGGGGCATGGTGTGCAGCGCGCAGGCCGTCGCGGGCGGCGGCCTGGCCCCACAGGTCGGACAGGTCGCGGGCATTGAGCTGGGTCAGCTCGGCCAGCTCGCCCAGCAACTGGCGCTTGAGCACGCCGTCGGGCAGCGCCGTCCACAGCGGGCGTGCATTGCTGGCCATGTGGGCACGTCCTTCGGCGGTGGCCAGGTCGCAGCCCTCGCTGGCCGATTCGACCAGGAAGCGGCTCAGCGGCATCGCGTCGCTCACATGGCGCGCAAAGGCGTCGGTGCCATGGTCGCGGATGAAGCTGTCCGGGTCGTGCTCTGCGGGCAGGAACAGAAACTTGATGCTGCGCGTGTCGGTAGCGTGGGGCAGGGCGCCGTCCAGGGCCTTGCGCGCAGCGCGCCGTCCGGCGTTGTCGCCGTCAAAGCTGAACACCACCGCGTCGGTAAACCGCAGCAGCTTTTGCACATGCTCTGGCGTGCACGCCGTGCCCAGTGTGGCCACCGCGTTCGGAAAACCCAGCTGCGCCAGGGCCACCACGTCCATATAGCCCTCGGTGACCAGCGCGTAGCCCGCCTCCCGGATGGGCGTGCGGGCCTCGAACAGGCCGTACAGCTCGCGCCCCTTGTGAAATACCGGGGTTTCGGGGGAGTTGAGGTACTTGGGCTTGTCGTCCCCCAGCACCCGGCCACCAAAGCCGATGTACTCGCCCTTGACGTTGCGGATGGGGAACATCACCCGGTCGCGAAACCGGTCATAGCGCTTGCCACCGTCTTCGTCGTTGACGATGACCAGGCCGCTTTCCTCCAGCAGCGGGTCGTCGTAGCTTGGGAACACGCTGGCCAGGCTGCGCCAGCCTTCGGGCGCGTAGCCCAGGCCGTAGCGCTTGGCCACCGCGCCCGAGACGCCCCGGCCCTTGAAGTAGCCAATGGCGCGCTGCGACTCGCGCAGGTGGCGGCGGTAGGCGTCGGCGGCTTTCTCCAGCACCTCGTTCAGCGTGGCTTGTTTCTGTCGCGCGGCGGCGGCGCGTTCCTTTTCCTGCGGGGAGATGTCGTCATCGGGCACCTGCAGGCCCACGCTCTGGGCCAGGTCCTGGACGGCCTCGACAAACCCCATGCCCGCGTGGTCCATCAGAAAGCTAATGGCATTGCCGTTCTTGCCGCAGCCAAAGCAGTGATAGAACTGCTTGGCGGGGCTGACGCTGAAAGAGGGCGACTTCTCTCCGTGAAAGGGGCACAGCCCCATGAAATTGGCGCCACCTTTTTTCAGCTGGACGTAGCGCCCCACGATGTCCACCACGTCCACACGGGTGAGCAGTTCCTGAATGAAAGACTGAGGGATCGTCACGCGCCCTATTGTCCGCGTAAACTCTTTGTAACCAGTTATTGCTGGAAAGGCTTTTGGCATGGGGTTCGCGGCATGTGGGCGGGCGTTGGCGGGTAGGGCGCTGCACGGGTGGCGCGCCAGCCTGCCCGTGCTGCTGTTCGCGCTGGCGGGGCTCGCATGGCTGCCGGGGGCCTCGCAGGCCGCGACGGTCCTCAGGGTGCTGGCCTGGCCGGGTTATGCCGACCCGGACTTTGTCGCGGTGTTCGAGAAGCGCCATGGGGTCAAGGTGGAGATCACCATCGTGGCGTCGGACGACGTCTTGCGCGCCAAGATGGACAGCACCGACGGGCCGGGTTTTGACCTGGTGGCTGCCAACACGGCGGAAATTGCGCGGCTGATCCTCCATGACAAGCTCGCGCCGTTGCCGCTCGGCAACATCCGCAACACTGCTGGGCAGCTGCCCCGGTTTCGCCAGCTGCACACCATCTCGGGCATTGGCTGGCGGGGCGAGGTCTATGCCATGCCCTTCACCTACTCCGAGATGGGGCTGGTGTACGACCGCCAGCAGTTCAGCACGCCACCGCAGTCGATCGCCGTGCTGTGGGACCCACGCTGGCAGGGCAAGGTGCTGGCGTTTGACGGCAGCAGCCACGGTTTTTCGCTGGCCGCCATGCGCCGGGGCCTGCCGCCGTTTCGCATCGACCCCGCCCGTTTCAGCCCGCTGGCCAAGGACCTGGTGGCCCTGCGGCGCAATGTGCGGTCGTTCTACAGCCTGCCCGAGGAGTCGGTGGAGCTGTTTCGCAAGCACAAGGTGGCGGTAATGCACGCCAACTACGGCCAGCAGCAGCTCAAGCAGCTGCGCGATGCGGGGCTGGATGTGGGCTACGTGGTGCCCAAGGAGGGCGCGCTCGCCTGGCTGGATTGCTGGGCCATCACCCGCCGCTCCACCCAGGTGGCGCTGGCTGCTGAGTGGATCAACTACATGCTCGACCCGGCCGTGAGCCGCGAGTTCACGCGGCGCCAAGGGCTGGCCAACACCCTGGACGAGCCACCAGCGCTGGCGGGCGATGTGCCCGGGGGGACCATGGGCCCCATCGTGTGGCTGGAGCCGGTGGAAGACGAAGCCCTGCGCGCCCGCCTCTGGCAACGCATCGTGTCGGGCGACCGACCCAACCGGTTCTGACCGATGGCACGCGTGAAATGGAGCATCGCGCTGAGGCTGGGGGCCCTGCTGGCCTCGTTCAGTGTGTTCGCGGCCATTCTGGCGGGCTACTACACCTTTGACTCGAGCCGCGAACGCCTGCAGGGGCGGGCCGAGCGCTCGCTGCTGGCCACCACGCAGGTGCTGGCGCGCCACATGCAGGCGGGCTTTGGCACGGTGGCGCGCGACACGGCCTTTCTGGCCGACGCCGCTGCCGTCGAACAAGACCAGGGACGGCTGGCCGACCTGTTCAAGGCCAACCTGCAGGCCCATCCCGCCTATTTGCAGATCCGCTTCATCAGCGCCAGCGACTACGGGCTGGAGCTGGTGCGCATCGACCGCCAGGGCGACAAGCTGGTGCGCGTGCCCGATGACCAGCTGCAGGAGAAGTCGCACTTTCCGTTTGTGTTCGAGGCCCTCAGCCTGCCCGATGGGGAGGTGTATGTGTCCGAGTTCGGCATCAACCATGAAGACGCCGCACAGGAGGCGGCCGTGCCCGTGTTCAACATGGCGTCGCCTGTGGTGCAGGGGGGCCAGCTGCGGGGCGTGGTGGTGGTGCGGGTGGCGGCCGCGCCGTTCCTGCACAACTTCAACGCGGCGCTGCCGACCCCTTACGGGTTTTATCTGAGCAACCGCTGGGGTGACTTTCTGGTGCATCCGGATGCCACGCAGACCTTCGGCTTTGACCGGGGCCAGCGCATCCTGATCCAGGAGTCGTTCCCGCAGGTGGCCGCGCTGGTCGATGGCCGTGCCGAAGAGGCGGTACTCAGCCAGTCCGGCACCGACGACGAGGAGGCGCGTGTCTTTGCCTTTGTGCGCATGCCCTTTGGCAACGCGGACGAGGGGCGTTTCATGGTCGTAGGGCTCTCGCAGCCGCTGGCCGTGGTGCAGGGCGAGGTGCTGGACCTGGGCCGCAGCATCCTCAAGATCCTGCTGGTGCTCAGCGTGGTGGGTGTGGCCCTGGCGGCCGGGGTATCGCGCCTGGTGACCCAGCCGCTGCAGGCCATGGTGAAGGCGGCGCAGGCGTTTTCACGCGGGGAGGCCCACGGCGCGCTGCCGGTGCACCGGGGCGACGAGGTGGGCGAGCTGGCCCGCAGCTTCCAGGACATGGAGCAGCAGATCAGCCGCCAGCTGGCCGAGCTGAACCTGAGCCGAGACGCCATGGCCCACCTGGCGCACCACGACGCACTCACCGGCCTGCCCAACCGCCGCATGTTCGAGCAGCGCCTGGCCCAGGTGCTGGAGCTGTCGCGCCGCAGCGGCCGCAGCTGTGCACTGTTGTTCGTGGACCTGGATGAGTTCAAAGCCATCAACGACACGCGCGGGCATGCCGTGGGCGACCTGGTGCTGCAGGCGGTGGCACGCACCATCGTCGGCGCCGTGCGGCAGGTGGACACCGTGGCCCGGCTCGCCGGGGACGAGTTCACGGTGCTGTGCGAAAACGTGGATTCCGAAGAGGCTGCGCTGCAGATCGTGACCAAGCTGCAGCACGCGTTCGAGCCACCGCTGGACATCGACGGCGAGCCCCTGGCCGTGCGCGCCAGCATCGGCCTGAGCCTGTTTCCCCGCGACGCGCAAGATGCGCGCACACTCATGGCCAGCGCCGACGCGGCCATGTACCGCATCAAGCAGAGCCACAAGCGAAGGTTGTGAGGCTGCGCACCGCAGTCCACACCGCGCCTGCGCCGGCCCGTGTTGCTTTCGTGTCAGCCTGCGGCGCTAGGCTGTGTGTAGTTCACCTTCTTGCCCCGACCCATGACCTCCATCTTTGACCAGCACCTGCCCCGCAACGAAGCCAACTTTGCCGCCCTGTCGCCCCTGTCGTTCATCGAACGCACGGCCGAGGTCTACCCCGACCGCCTGGCCATCGTGCACGGCACGCTGCGCCAGACCTGGGCCCAGACCTACGCGCGCTGCCGCCAGCTGGCCAGCGCGCTGACCCAGGCCGGCATCGGCAAGAACGACACCGTGGCCGTGATGCTGCCCAACACGCCGCCGATGGTGGAGGCGCACTTTGGCGTGCCCATGGCGGGCGCGGTGCTCAACACCCTCAACACCCGGCTCGACCCGGAGGCCATCGCCTTCATGCTCGACCACGGCGAGGCCAAGGCCGTGATCGTGGACCCGGAGTTCACCGGCACCATGGCCAAGGCACTGGCCCTGCGCACGGGCACCACGCCCATCCGCGTGATCGAGGTGCAGGACGCGCTTTATGGCCCCGCCGTTCAAAGCCTGGGCGGCACCGACTACGAAGCCTTTGTGGCCAGCGGCGACGCGGCCTTTGCCTGGAGCCTGCCCGCCGATGAGTGGGATGCGATTGCGCTCAACTACACCAGCGGCACCACTGGCAACCCCAAGGGCGTGGTCTACCACCACCGGGGCGCCGCCACCAACGCCATCAGCAACGTGCTGGAGTGGGACATGCCCAAACACGCGGTGTACCTGTGGACGCTGCCCATGTTCCACTGCAACGGCTGGTGCTTTCCCTGGACCATTGCGGCGCGCGCGGGTGTCAACGTGTGCCTGCGCCGGGTGGACGCGCAAGCCATCTTCGACGCCATCCGCACGCACGGCGTCACGCATTACTGCGGTGCGCCCATCGTGCACGGGCTGCTGGTCAACGCGCCCGAGGCGATGAAGGCGGGTGTGCCATCCGGCGTCAAGGCCATGGTGGCAGGCGCGGCGCCCCCGGCGTCGATGATCGAAGGCATGGAAAAAATGGGGTTTGATCTGACCCATGTGTACGGCCTGACCGAGGTGTACGGCCCGGCCACCGTGTGCGCCAAACACGAGGCCTGGGATGCCCTGGACATCGGCGAGCGTGCCCGCCTCAACGCCCGCCAGGGCGTGCGCTACCACCTGGAGCGCGACGTGCGCGTGCTCGACCCCGAGACCATGTTGCCCGTGCCGCAGGACGGCGAAACCATGGGCGAGATCATGTTCAAGGGCAACATCGCCATGAAGGGCTACCTCAAGAACCCCAAGGCCACCGACGAGGCTTTTGCGGGCGGCTGGTTCCACAGCGGCGACCTGGCCGTGCAGTACCCCGACGGCTACATCAAGATCAAGGACCGCAGCAAGGACATCATCATCTCGGGCGGCGAGAACATCTCGTCCATCGAGGTGGAAGACGTGCTCTACCGCCACCCCGACGTGCTGGCCGCCGCCGTGGTGGCCAAGCCCGACCCCAAGTGGGGCGAGACGCCCTGCGCGTTTGTGGAGCTGAAGGCCGGTGCGCAGACCACGCCCGAGGACATCGTGGCGCATTGCAAGAAGCACCTGGCGGGCTTCAAGGTGCCGCGTGCCGTGGTGTTTGGCGAGCTGCCCAAGACCAGCACGGGCAAGATCCAGAAGTTCGAGCTGCGCAAGCAGGCCGGGTCGGCAGCGGCCATCAACGTCTGAGAAGGCGTGACGCGCCTCGTGGAGGGGGCGCGCGCGGTGGGTGGCTATTTGCTATGTAATTAATAGCTGCTGGTGCATATTTCACTAGCGCATCCGCCGCTTTTGGTTTGAAAACCGGGGCCAGGGGCTCCTGGGTGCCCCTGCGGCGCTGCCCGGGCTGGGTGTCAACGCCCGTCGTCCACCGCCTCCCGCCAGTCCCGCGCTGACATCCCCAGCTTTTGCGCAAACACGCGCGACAGCGCCGAGGGGTTGGCGTAGCCCAGTTCATGGGCGATGGACTTGAGCGACCGGCCCGCACGCAAATGCGCCTGCGCCAGCGTCAGCCGCCAGTGCGCCAGGTAGTCGGCTGGCGTGTCCCCCACCACGGCCTTGAAGCGGGCGGCAAACGCGCTGCGCGACATGCCCGCCTGCTGGGCCATCTGCGCCAGGCTCCACGGCTCGCCGGGTGCCTCGTGCAGGGCCGTGAGCGTGCGCGACAGTTGCGGGTCGGCCAGGCCCGTCAGCAGGCCGGGGGGCATCTGCGCCTGCTGCGGGTGGTCCAGCAGCCAGCGCAGCAACTGCAGCAGCACCACTTCAAACAGGCGGTCGGCCAGCACGCGGTGGCCGCAGCGCAGGCGGTCGGTTTCGGCAAACAGCAGGTCCAGCGACTGCTGCAGCCCGTCCACCGCGCCCAGCGGCAGCACCACCAGCGGGGGCAGGGCGCGGGCCAGCGGGTGGCTGGCGCCGCCGTCAAAGTCCAGCGCGGCGCAGGTGAAGTCCGAGCCCTCGGTGGGCGCGTTGTGAAAAAAGTGCTCCAGCGGCCGGGCATAGAACAGCAGGCTGGGCTCGCACACCTGAAGCCGCTCGGGCGGGCCGGCTTGGGGCTGGTGCGTGACCACCATCTCGCCCTGGCGCAGCACATGCAAAAAGCCCCGGCCCGGCGCCGCCGCAAAGTGCGTCACGCCGCACAGCGGCCCGTTGTGGAACAGGTGGGCCCGCACCCGAAACCGCTCCAGCAGCGGCGACAACCGGTCGAGCGGGGTGGAGGCCTGCGCGGGTGTAGGAACGCTTGGTGGCATGGTTTTGGATGATTTGGTATGAATAATGGATTTTATGTGCCAAATGGTGCACGCTTACGCCGGACACTGCAGGGGTGCCGAGAACAGGCACAAGTTCTCACCAACCCTTCATGACCTTCAAGGAACACACCATGTCCGCTACTTCTTCTTCCGTCGCCCGCGTCCCCCTCGTCGACCGCACCGCCGCCACCGGCACTGTGCGCGCCGTGCTCGACCAGGTCCACGGAGCCTTTGGCGCCACGCCCAACATGTTCCGCGCCGTGGCCAACTCGCCCGCTGCGCTGCAAAGCATGTGGGGTGCGTTTGGCGCCTTGGGCGGCGGCGTGATCGGCGCAGCTTTGGGCGAGCAGATCGCCGTGGCCGTGGCCAACCGCAATGCCTGCGACTACTGCCTGGCCGCCCACACCGCACTGGGCCGCAAGGCGGGCGTGAGTGGCGAGGCCCTGGCCGCCGCGCAGGCGGGCGAATCGGCCGACCCGCGCACGGCCGCCGTACTGCGCTTTGTGCTGCAACTGGTCAACGAACGCGGCCAAGTCGATGCGGCCGATGTGCAGGCCCTGCGCGACCAGGGCGTGAACGACGAGCAGATCGTCGAAATCGTGGCCCATGTGGCGCTCAACCTGTTCACCAACTACGTGAACGTGGCGCTGGCCGTGCCGGTGGACTTCCCCGGCGTCAAGCTGCGCCCGGCGCGTTGAACGAGGGGGCGGTGCGCGTCTGGCCGATGGGCTGGATGCGCGCCGCTTCTGTTGCTGCTGGCGCGGTCCTGTGGCGAAGCCATCGCAGGCAGTCCTTCGCGAAGACCCATGCGTGCATTTTTTGCACGCATCACCGGCTGCAAAGTCGTTTGTCAGCGCGGCAGGCCTGCTGCACCATGGCCGCTCCCTTGCCCACCCACCCGAAGGAAGCCGCCCCCATGACCCCCGCCCGCGACGAGCACGCCATCGACACCCTGCCACGCCTGGAGTCCCTGCTGGGCACGCTGAGCGATGCCTCCGTCCACAAAGAGCTGCCGTATGTGCACCCCGCCTACCGCGCCATGATCGCGGCGTCGCCCTTTGCCGTGCTGGCCACCACTGGCCCCGGCGGGCTGGACGCCTCGCCGCGTGGCGACCCCGCCGGCTTTGTGCAGCTGCTGGACGACAAAACCTTGCTGCTGCCCGAGCGCCGTGGCAACAACCGCGCCGACAGCCTGCGCAACATCGTGGCCGACCCGCGCGTGGCACTGCTGTTCCTCATCCCCGGCGTGGGCGAGACGCTGCGCGTCAACGGCAACGCGCGCATCAGCGTCGCGCCCGACCTGCTGGCGCGTTTCGTGGTCAACGGCCAGCCGCCAAAGTGCGTGATCGTGGTCGATGTGCAGGCGGTGTACTTCCAGTGCGCGCGCGCCATCCAGCGCTCGCGCCTGTGGCATGCCGTGCCGCCCGGCACCCCGCGCCCCGTGCCCACCCCGGGCGCCATCCTGGCGTCCATCACGCAGGGCGCATTTGACGGCGCTGCCTACGACCGCGAACTGCCTGCGCGCCAGCAGGCCACGCTGTATTGAACCGGCACCGCGATCCGTCGCCACAGCGTTGCCCCTGCTGCCAGCGCACAAAATGGCGGCTGGGCGCGCAGGGCTTGCGCTTCATGGATTCTCCGGCTGAACGCGCAGATGCGTGAGGAGCGTGGAGCTCCGTGGGGCGTGAAGCCCACTCACGCGCACGTTCATACCAAGTGAGGGGGAGACATGGATTCCGTGCTGTTAATCGTGGCCCTGGGCGCAGTGGCCGCGGGGTTTGTGCAGGGGCTGTCGGGCTTCGGCTTTGGCATGGTCGCCATGTCGTTCTGGGCCTGGACGCTGGAGCCCCGCTTGGCCGCGCTGCTGGCGGTGTGCGGCGCGCTCACCGGCCAGCTGGTGGCGGCGGCCACGGTGCGCCGGGGGTTTGACCGGGTGCGCCTGCTGCCCTTTGTGCTGGGTGGCCTGGTGGGCATCCCCATTGGCGTGGCCGTATTGCCCCGGCTGGACATGGACGCGTTCAAGGTCATCCTGGGCACGCTGCTGGTGCTGTGGTGCCCGGCGATGCTGATGGCCAAGCAGTTGCCCCGCATCACGCGCGGCGGGCGCGTGGCCGACGCGCTGGTGGGCATGGCGGGCGGTGTGATGGGCGGCCTGGGCGGCTTCACCGGCGTGCTGCCCACCCTGTGGTGCACCTTGCGCGGTCTGGACAAGGACGTGCAGCGCGCCATCATCCAGAACTTCAACCTGGCCATGCTACTGGTGACCTTCATCACCTACCTGGCCACCGGCCTGGTCACCCGCGAGGCACTGCCGCTGCTGGCCATTGTGGTGCCCGCCATGCTGGTGCCCGTGCTGCTGGGAGCGCGGCTGTACCACGGCATCAGCGATGCGCGGTTCCGGCAGATCGTGCTGGGCATGTTGACCTTGTCGGGCGTGGCGATGCTGGTGGCCAGCCTGCCCAAGGTGCTGGCGCGGCTCGCGTAGGGTTCCATTTGCGTGGGCCGCGCCCGGTGGCCATCCTGTTGTCGACTTGCCGCACATGCCCCGTTACATTGGGAGGGGCATGCACCAAAAAGATGACACCACGCGGCCACCGGACGCGGACGACCGTCTTGAGGCCGGGGCCCCGCGTCGCCGCTATCGCCTTGTCACGCCGCTGAGCCTGGCGATTGCGCTGGGCTGCATCGTTGCCGTGGCGGGCTTGTGGCTGGTCACGCTGCAGCGTGTGGCGTTCGAGCGCGAGCAGGCCGTGGCCTCCGCCATGCAGTCCAACGCCAACCTGGCCATCGCCTTCGAGCAGCAGGTGTTCCGCACCCTCAAGGCGGCCGAGCAGGTCGCCGCCTTTGTGCGCGAGCAGTACCTGCAGCAGGGCACCGACATCGACCTGCGCGACTGGGTGGAGCGGGGGGTGATCCGCGAGCCCATGTTCACCATCATCAGCGTGGTGAACGAGCAGGGCGACATCGTCAGCAGCAGCCAGGAGACCGGGGCCGTCAACTACAGCGACCGCGCCTTTTTCAAGGCGCTGCGTGCCAGCGATCGCGATGACCTGTTTGTGAGCGAGCCTGTGCTGGGCCGTGTGTCGGGGCAGTGGCGCATTCCGATGGCGCTGCGCATCGTGAGCGAGGGCGGCCGCTTTGGTGGTGTGGTGGTGATGTCGGTGGACCCGACGAACTTCACCGACTTTTACCGCCAGGCCGACCTGGGTGCACAGGGGCTGCTGGAGCTTACAGGGCTGGACGGCGTGGTGCGCGGCCGCAAGGCCGGGGGCAAGATCAGCTTCGGTGGCGATGCGCGGGGCCTGCCCTGGTTTCAGCTCCGCGCGCAAGACCCTGAAGGCGAACTGATCGATGAGTACGGCGCGGTGGACGGTGTGCCGCGCATCCTCAGCTACCGCAGCATGGCGGGCTACCCGTTGATGGTGACGGTGGGGTCGACCTCCGACGAGGTGCTGGCGCCGGTGATGCAGCGGCGCGTTGACTACCTCGCCCTGGCGGCGGGGGCCAGTGTGGCGCTGCTGTGTTTTGGCGCGCTGCTCATTGTGGTGCTGGCACGCCAGCGGGCCGTGGCCGATGCATTGGCGTCGAGCGAAGGCTTGTTCCGCGCCACCTTCCACCAGGCGGCCACTGGCATCGCCCACATCACGCCCGAAGGCCGCATCCTGCGTGCCAACGACAAGTTCTGCCGCATGCTGGGCTATTCGCTGGAGGAGCTGCGCCAGCGCGACCTGTTTGCGCTGAGCGACGAGGGCGAGCGTGAAGCCCTGCGCCGCTTTCTGGCGCGGCGCCTGGTGGCGCACTCGCCCGTGTTCTCCCCCGAGATGGAAAAGGCCTACCGGCGCAAGGACGGCGGCCTGTTGTGGGTGTACGAAGCGCTGGGCCTCGTCAAGGACGCCCAGGGTCATCCGGACTTTCTGGTGGTGGTGACGCAGGACATCAGCGCGCGCAAGGAGCTGGAGATGCGCCTGTCGCACGATGTGCTGCACGACGCGCTCACAGGCCTGTCCAACCGCGTGATGTTCCACGACCGCCTGGCGCGTGTGCTCGAAACGGCCCGGCGCCACGGGCGGCACGCCGCAGTGCTCTATGTGGACCTGGACGGGTTCAAGTCCGTCAACGACCAGTGGGGCCATGCAGCAGGCGACCTGCTGCTGCAGCAGGTGGCACGGCGGCTGGAAGACTGCGTGCGCGCCGAAGACACCGTGGCGCGCCTGGGCGGCGACGAGTTCGGCATCGTGCTGGCCACCATCGAGCGGGCAGACCACTGCGAGGTCGTGGCCAGCAAGGTGCTGTCTGCGATGGAGCAGCCTTTTGTGCTGGAGGGGGCTGTTGCGCACATCTCGGCCAGCGTGGGCGCGGCGCTCTACCCGCGCCATGGCACCGATGCCGATGCGCTGCTCGCCCAGGCCGATGCTGCGATGTATGCGGCCAAGCAGGCGGGCAAGAATCGCTTCAGCATCGACACCGCACTGAGCCCGCTGGCCGATGGCGGTGTCGCAGGTCCACCGGGCTGATGAGGAGCCAGCCATCGAGGGATGGCTCTGGCGTCTTGCTCCTCATTTGGGAGCATTGAGCGAATTATCTATAGGCGCTAGCGGCCTGTTTCATTCGAATCACCGCGTCATGATCGGAAAGTCACGCACCGGCTTGTCCAGCATGCCCATCAGCTGCCGCAGGGCCTGCGCATCGCCTTCCATGCGCAGCGCGCCAGAGGCGGCCAGCTCCTGCGGTGTGGCCTGGCCGTTCATCAGGCGCAGGAAGGAGGGTTTGGTGAGCAGCAGCGTGGCGTCTGCGGGCCAGGGTGGTGTGCCCGGGCGGTGGTGCAGCACCGCGTTCTCAATCCACAGACCATGGTTTTCTTCGGCGTCGGTAAAGCGCAGTGCCACCGCCAGGCGCACGCCGTCCGCGCGCGGGCCGTTGAGTGAGGCGGCCATTGCATCGAGGAACTGCGGGATAGGGGTCTGCATGAGCATGTCGGCCACCGCAGCGCGTGGGCCTGAAGCGTTGCGCTGTGCAGTGCCATGCCGCAGTTCCTGCGCGCCGGTCAGGTAGAAGTTGCGCCAGGGCGCGGATTCAGCGGCGTAGCCCATCTGCTCAAAGCTGCGCGCCATCAGGTCTTTGGCCGCTGCGTTGTTGCTGTCCGCCAGCAGCACATGGCGCAGCAGCTCGGCCGCCCAGCGGTAGTCGCCCGCGTCAAAGGCCTGGCGCGCTGCGGCCACCGCAGCGTCGGCGCCGCCTGCCAGGGCCACGTAGCGGCGCGCGGCCTCCACAGGCGGCAGCGGGTCGAGCGTGGCCGGGTGCGCGTCGAACCAGCCCAGGTAGAACTGCGCCACCGCGCGCACGTTGTGTTTGACGGTGCCGTAGTACCCGCGCGATGCCCACTGCGCCGCCAGCGTGGAGGGCAGTTGCACGGCCTCGGCGATCTCGCCGGGTGTCAGCCCGGCGTTGAGCAGGCGCACCGTCTGGTCGTGCAGGTAGCGGTAGGTGTCGCGCTGCGTGGTCAAGAAGGTGTCGATGCGCTCGCGGCCCCACACGGGCCAGCCGTGCTGCAGGAAGACCACATCTGCACGGCGTGCGTGCGCACTGGCGCTGTCGATGTAGCGCGACCACGCCAGCGCGTCGCGCACCTTGGCGCCGCGCAGGGTGTAGAGGTTGTGCAGTGTCTGCGAGACCAGTTCTGCCGCACCGAACGCGCGCAGGTCGGGCAGCTCGAACACCATCTCGGCCGGGGCTTCGGAGCCCGGCACGTTGTGGAACACGAAGCGCACGCCATCAATGTCGAGCGCCTGCGTGGGCTGGTCGATGAGCACGGTGGGCGGCAGGATGCCGATGCGCCCGACCGCCACGGCCATGCCCAGGCCGTTGTCCACCACGCCACGCGCATCGCGTGGCAACTGGCTGCCATACATGAAGCCCGCTCGGCGCGACATGGCGGGGCCGAGCAGCACGTTCTCACTGGTGGCCTCCTCCATGAAGCCCACGGGCGCCACGATGGGCACGCTGCGTGCCTTGGCGTCCTGCGCGGTCAGCACGCCCAATGCGCCGCCGAAGTGGTCCACATGGCTGTGCGTGAACACCAAGCCCGAGACCGGCTGCGCGCCCAGGTGCTGGCGCCCGAAGGCGAGGGCGGCGGCGGCTGTCTCCTGCGTGGTGAGCGGGTCCACCACGATCCAGCCCGTGCGGCCCTGGATGAGCGTGAGGTTGGCCAGGTCGAACCCGCGCAGCTGCCAGATGCCCTCACGCACCTGGTACAGGCCGGGCGTCTGGTTCAGGCGCGCATGGCGCCACAGGCTGGGGTGCACGGTGGCGGGGGCCTCGCCCTGCGCAAACTGCAGCGCATCAAAGTCCCACACCACCTGGCCCTGCGCGTTGCGCACCTGGCCTCTGGGCGTGGCGATCAGGCCCCGGCGCGCGTCCTCGAAGCTGGCGGGCGCGTTCACGTCCAGTGTGCCCAGGGACGCGGTCTGGCGCGCACGCGTGGCGGCGGTTGCGTCCTGCCGGACATCGGCCACCTGGGCCAGGGTTGCAGGTGCCAGGCCCAGCAGAAGTGGCAAGGCGAGTGCCGCGAGCGTTGGGAGGTTTCGCATGGAAGTTTGGAACCTTTTTGAGATGAAAAAGGCCTCAAGCGCACAATTTATATGCGCTGGCAGCTATCAAAATTGAAGTAATGCGTTGCCTGGTACGGACGGGTAAGGCCGCGCACGGGGGCGCGTTCACCCCTTCGCGCCATCACATCGGCTCCAGCCTGATGCGTTTCATCATCGCCTCGGTGAAGCCGATTTCCTTGCCGAAGGCCCGTGTGAAGGTCTCGCCGTCTTGCGGGTTGACCATGCCGCCTTGTTCTTCGAGCGCGGTCACCACAGCGGGCTGGCGCAAGGCGGCTTCGAACGCGGCGCGCACGCGGGACACGATGGCATCGGGCGTGCCGGTGGGCACGGAGACACCGCCCCACGAGGTCAGCTCCACCCCGGGCAGGCCTGCCTCGGCCAGCGTGGGCACACTGGGCAGCTTGGGATTGCGTGCGGGCCCGGTCACGGCCAGTGCGCGCAGCTTGCCGGCCACGATGTTCGAGTACGCCACGGCGGTGATGGGCGCGCCAAAGGTGACCTGCTGGCCCAGCACCGCGTTGACGATTTCCGATGCGCCCTTGTACGGTACATGTGTGGCCTGCGCCTGGCTGACGCTGAGCACCATCTCCACCCCCAGGTGCGAGGGCGTGCCGACACCGCCCGACGCGTAGTCCAGCTTGCCGGGCTGCGCACGCAGGCGCGCCAGCAGGTCGGCCAGGCTGCGGATGTCGCTTTGCGCGTTGACGATGACCACCGTGTCTGAACTCGTCAGGCCGATCACATGGCGAAAGTCCTTGAGGACGTCGTAGCCCGGTTGTTTGTACATGCGCATGCTGGCCGCCATGGGCGAGCCGGCGTAGACCCAGGTGTAGCCGTCGGGCGCCGCCTTGGCCGCCTGGCGCGCACCCAGGTTGCCGCCTGCGCCGCCCTTGTTTTCGATGACCACGGGCTGGCCCAGCTCCTTCGACACCGCTTCGGCCACGATGCGGGCCGTGGTGTCCGGGCCCGTGCCGGCGAGGTAGGGCACCACCCATTTGATGGGGCGAGCGGGCCACGGCTCGGCGGCCATGATGGATGTACTGGCCAGCAGTGGCAGCAGGCCTGCAGCGAGCAGTACGCGGCGGCGCAGGTGGGGGATGGGTTGATTGGTCATGTCTTGTCTCCGTGTCATTTTCTGTGAGTGTTGTTTTGGCGCGTTGTGGGCGGCGCAGCCGCTCAGGGGGATGCCATGAGTTCTTTCGCGATGGTGTTGCGCTGGATCTCGCTCGTGCCGGTGAGCACGCGGTACATGCGCAGCATGCGGAACAGGAACTCCACGCGCCGGCCCTGCACGATGCCCTCGCCGCCGTGGATCTGCACCGCGCGGTCGGCGATGCGAAAGGCTGCCTCCGAGCAGAACAGTTTGGCCATGGACGACTCGGCGCGCGGCTCGGCGCCCGCATCAATTGCGCGGGCCGTGGCCAGCATCAGCCCGCGCGCGGCAGCCCAGTCGGTCGCCATGTCGGCCAGCATGTGCTGGATGGCCTGGAACTGCCCGATGGCGCGGCCGAACTGGTGGCGCTGCTGCGCGTAGTCGCGCGCATCGCGCAGCGCCACCTGCGCCAGGCCCAGCATGGCCGGGCAGTGCAGCAGGCGGTTCACGCTGATGCGGCCCAGCGCCAACGCCAGGCCGCGCCCGGCCTCACCGATCAGGTTGGCGGCGGGTACGCGCGTGCCCTCCAGCACGATGTTGCCCGTGCTCGTCTGCCCCGCCATGGTCTTGTAGCCCGACTCCACGCGCACCCCGGGCGCATGCAGGTCCACAAAGAAGGCCGTGACCTCGCGCTTTTTCGGATCGGGGTCGTCATGTGTGGCGGTGGACGCCATCAGCACCGCGTAGTCGGCAAACGGCGAGCCCGAGATGAAGCGCTTGGCGCCCGTGATGACGTAGTCGTCGCCCTCGCGCACGGCGCGCGTCTGCACGTTGCCAGCGTCCGATCCGGCCTCGGCCTCGGTCAGTGCGAAGCAGATGGCCATTTCGGCCCGGGCCACCGGCAGGATGAACTGCTGCATCTGGTGCGGCGTAGCCATGCGCGCCAGCGCGCCCACGCGTGGCGGGCCACTCAGCTCGCCAAACACATGGGGGGCGAACGGCGAGCCGCTGGCGTAGATGGCTTCCTTGACCAGCACATGGTCCAGCGTGGACAGGCCCAGGCCGCCCATCTTCTGTGGCAGCGTCATGCCGTAAAAGCCCAGCGCGTGCGAGCGCTTCCACACCTGCTGCAGCAAGGCCTTGTCGGGCGCGTGCTCGTGGTCGATGCCATGCTCGCGCGCCAGCGCGGCCAGCTCGCCATACAGAAACTCGTTGATGCGAGCAATCAGCTCGGCCGCCTGTGGCGAGCCCTCAAAAGGCATGCCGGGAAACAGCGGCGCGGGGAGGGGGGATGTGATGTCGTTGTTCATGTCAGGATTCCTTGTCGTTGGCTGTGACAGCGGGCTCTGGAAACTGGCGCAGGCCCAGGCGAGAGACGCCGAGCAAGGGCCGCCCCGCAGCGATGGCGTCGTCCCCCTTCCCGCAGCGCGAAGCGCCAGGAGAGAAGGGGGAAGCGGCAAAGCCGCTCAGGGGGATGCCCTCTAATTCACCATCCGCCCACGCCCTTCCCAGTACGGGGCCTGCACGGCACGGCGCATCACCTTGCCGTTGGGGTTCTTGGGCAGGGTGGTGACGAACTCGATGCGCCGTGGCCGCTTGAACCCGCCCAGGTGCTGGGCGCAGAACGCGTCGATCGCAGCGGTGGTGTCGGCGCCGGCCGCGCGGCCGGGCTTGAGCACCACGTGCGCGGCCACGGCCTCGCCCCACTTGTCATCGGGCACGGCAAATACGCAGGCATCGGCAATGGCGTCGTGCTGGTACAGCACGGCCTCGACCTCCGACGGGTACACGTTGAACCCGCCGCTGATCACCATGTCCTTCTTGCGGTCCACGATGTAGACATAGCCCTCGTCATCCATGCGGGCCAGGTCGCCCGTGTGATACGCGCCGTCCTTGAGCACCTCGGCCGTCAGCTCGGGGGCGCGCCAGTAGCCCGCAAAGATGTCATCGCCACGCACCACGATCTCGCCGATCTCGCCGGTGGCCACGGGCTGGCCGTCGTCGCCCAGGATCTGCACATCACATTCCAGAAACGGGCGTCCGCACGACGCCAGGCGCTCTGGCCGCGCAGCGCGGGCAAACAGATGGTCCTCCACCGACAGGCCACACACGCCCGAGGTCGTCTCGCCCGCGCCGTAGCCTTGCTGCAGGATGGGCCCGAACACATCCATGGCCTGCAGGATGCGCGCAGGCGCCATGGGGGCGGCGCCGTAGCCCAGGCGCAGCAGGTCGGGCAGGGGGCGGTACTGGCCCTCCAGCTCGGTCAGCAGCATGTTGATCATGGTGGGCACCATGAAGGTGTGGGTCACGCGGTCGGCCCGCATGTCGGCGATGAAGCGCGGGGGCTCGAAGCCGTTGAACAGGCGGATGGTGACCCCCTGGCACAGCGCCGGCACCATCTGCATGCCCGATGCGTGGGTGATCGGGCCCACCAGTCCCAGGATGTGGCCGGGCTGCTGGCCGTCCGAACGCGTGAGGAACTTGCGCAGCTGCGCAAGGCGGTTGCCGAAGGTCTGCATGGCCGCCTTGAGCACGCCGGACGAGCCCGAGGTGTAGTGCAGCACGGCGACTTCGTCCTCGCACACGACCACCGGGGTGAATGTGTCGCTGGCCTGGGCCAGTGCCGCTTCATACCCTGCGGGGCCCGCATCGTCGGTCAGCAGCAGCCGGGGCATGGCGCCGGGCATGCATTGCTCCACATGCGGGCGGATGGTCTCGGCACGCTCGGCGGTGGTCACGATCAGCGCCGCACCGCTGTTGGCGGCAATGGCGCCGACCTCGGTGGGCGAGAGCCGGGCGTTGAACGGCGCCTTGATGAGCCCGGCCTTGTAGCAGGCGATCTCGATCTCGACGACCTCGACACAGTTGGGCAGGTAGATGCCCACGCGGTCACCGCGCTGCAGGCCCAGGCCGAGCAAGGCGTTGGCCAGGCGGTTGGTGCGCTGCTCCAGATCGGCATAAGTGATGCTGCGTGCGGGGCTCTTGACCGCCATGCGGCGGGCATGGGCACGGGCGCTGCGCGCCACGAGGGCGCCGACGTTGGCGACCACGCGCGGGGAAATGGGGGGCGAGGTGGTAATGGCTGTCTCCTGAAACACTGGCCCCGTCGAGCGCGGGGCATGGGGTCACTGTTCCAGAAGACGGGGTATCAGGGAAATACCGATTGCTGATGGGCAGGCATCACTGAAATTGATGCCCGTGCCGTAGCGTGCCTTCCGCACACGCTGCGTGCGCGGCCGCGACAGTGTTATGCCGCCTTCGCCCGGGTGGCGGGCTTTTTGGCGGCGGATCTGGCGGGCTTGGCGGCGTTGAGTGCCACTGCCGCGCGGATGAGCGACTTGAACGCCTCTGCATCCACCACATCGCCCTCGTGGATGTCGATGGCGCGCCGCGCATTGCCGTCCAGGCTGGCGTTGAACAGCCGCGCCGGGTCCGGCAGCGAGGCTCCCTTCAAAAAGGTGAGCTTCACTGCGGCCTTGTAGCTCTCGCCGGTGCAGAGGATGCCGCCCAGCGACCATACGGGCGTTCCCATCCACTTCCACTCTTCCACCACGCCGGGGGCGGCCTCATGGATGAGCGCACGCATGCGTGCCAGCACCGGGCCGCGCCAGTCGGCCAGGTCTGCGATGCGCTGATCGATGAGGGTGGAGGCGGGTTGGGACGATGAAATGGTTTTGGATGCCATGGCGGTGTCTCCTGAAGCGGAATCGTTAGAGCCTTTATGGGAATGTGATCAGTCGGCAGCCAGGGGCTTGCCCGCCGCCCGCAGCACCTGCGTGATGAAGCGGGCCTTCTCCTCGCGGTAGCGGTCCATCCCCTCGGGTGCGAATCGCTGCTTGAGCCGGTTGTACTCTGCCACCAGGGCGGGGTCGGCGCGCAAGGCATCGCGAAAGTGCAGAAAGCATTCGAACGGCGAGCCGCAGGCCACCACCTGCAGTGCAACGTCCATCGTGGCGCCGGGCCACAGCAGCATGCACAGATCGGGCGCGCGCAGTGTGTCGGCCTTGGCGCTGCAGCCTGCGGCTTCGAGCGCTGCCACGCCCGGTGCATGGTCTTGCGGCGGCACCAGCACGCAGATATCGAGGTCACCCTTGGAGACTGCGCCGGGAATGGACGAGGCGCCGATGTGTTCGATGCGCGCCTGCGGCACGATTGCAGCCACCTGGGCAGCCACCGCGGCAAACGTGGCTGCGGCGTCGTCCTGGTACTGCGCGGATTCGAGCAAGGTCACTGCGGTCACTCGGGTCACACTGCGGCCTCCCACCTGCCCGATGCCACCAGCTTCTGCACCACGGCCTCCAGCGCGTCCATCACCACCTGCATCACCCCGTCCACCTCGCGGTCCGCAGCGGTGGCCAGGGTGTAGCTGCGCGTCATCTCCGGGTTGACCACGCGGGCCACCATCCAGTCGGTGCCAGAGGCAGGGGCATCCCCCAGCGCGCAGGCAGGGGTGAAGGTGAAGCCGCCCCCGCACGCATACAGAGAGCGGATCACCCGCGCGGAGTCGTGTTCGTGGGCGATGTTCAGGGCCACACCGCGCGCGGCGGCGGCTTCTTCAACCCGCTGGCGGATGGTGTAGCGGCGCGACTGCAGGACCAGGGGCTGTGCGGCCGCATCGGCAAAGTCGATGGTGGGGCGCATGGTGGGGCTGGCGGCGCGCGCTGCCGTGGCACGCGTGCTGGCCCGGCGCACAGCAGGCGCTTGGGCCGTGGCCGCTGCGTCAGGCGCTGGCCGCAGCAGCGCACGCACCGTGCCGCCGGGGTCGTGCCCGCAAAAGTACATGGCCTCGCGCACCAGGGGCCGGCAGTGCAGGCCCTCCACCTGCGCAGCGTCGACCAGTACGCCGATGTCCGCACGCCGGTCCAGCATGGCTTTCCTGACCATGAGGCTGAGGTCGTCGAGCACGAACACCCGAATGCGCGGGTGCGTGTCCTTCAGGTGCGCCAGCAACGGGCCCATGAGCAGCGATGACAGCAGAAACGGCACGGCAATCGTGACCGATCCCTCCGGCCCCTGCGGCAGGCGCTGGATGCGCTCCCGCATGGCCGAGGCGTCGCTCAGAAGCCGCCGGGCGTCCTGGTAGAGCTGCACGCCAGCCTGCGTGGGCGTGACGCCCGCGTGCGAGCGTTCCAGCAGCTGCGCGCCCAGCTCGGACTCCAGCTTCTTGATCTGGGCAGTGAGGGCGGGCTGCGCAATGTAGAGGCTGCCCGCCGCCCGCGAGAGGCTGCCGGCCTCGACGACGGCGATGAAGTAGCGCAGGCTTCGGAGATCCATGGGGCAAGACTGTAGCGGGGTCCGTCCTTGGCGCGCGCCATGCCCGCCCAGGCGGCCGCGCACTCGGCGCGCAGCCCCGTGTTAGGCCGCGCAGGGCTGGCTCTTAGTCGCCCATCACCACGCCCTCGCGGCGTGGATCGGCCCCGCCCATCCACAGCTTCTTGCCATGCGCCTGGCCGCGTGTGATGGCTTGCAGGCCGCTGGTCATGTTCATCTCGCGCACCTCGGCACCCCGGGCGCGCAGGGCCTCGACAGTGGCGGGTGGGAAGCGTTTTTCTTCCAGCAGCGTAGGGCCGTTCATCGAGCCGAAGTTGGGCAGGTTGATGGCCTGCTGGGGCATCAGGCCCCAGTTGAGCACGCCGTAGAGCGTCTTGGCGGTGTAGTGGATGATGGCCGCGCCGCCGGGGCTGCCGCCGCTCATCAGCAGCTCGCCCGTGGCCTTGTCGAAAACGAGGGTGGGCGACATGGACGAGCGGGGGCGTTTGCCGGGTTGCACGCGGTTGGCTATCGGCTGGCCTTGGGCGTCGGTGGGGGCAAAGCTGAAGTCGGTGAGTTCGTTGTTGAGCAGGAAGCCTTTCACCATCTGCCGCGCACCAAACTGGTCTTCGATGGTGGTGGTCATGGCGACCGCGTTGCCGAAGGCATCGACGATGCTGATGTGGCTGGTGCCGTATTCAGGCTGGTCGGGCATGGCTCCGTGGTTGATGCGGATGACGGCCGGGTTTCCGGGCGCTGCGATCTTCATGCTCTGCGTGCCGATGAGCTTGGCGCGTTCGGCCAGGTAGGCGGGGGCCAGCATGCGGTCCCAACTGTCGCCGGGCGGCTGCACAAAGTCGGGGTCGGCCACATACAGCGCGCGGTCGGCAAAGGCCAGGCGAGCGGCTTCGGTGTACAGGTGCAGCCAGTCGGCCGATGGGATGCCGTCTTGCAGGGGCTTGGCGGCGGCGTCGGTGTTTTTCAGGATGCCCAGGATCTGCCCGATGGCGATGGCCCCGGAGCTGGGTGGTGGAAAGCCGCACACGCGGTAGTCCTTGCTGGCCACCTGGTAGTCGTGGCACAGCGCCTCGCGCTTCTTGGGCTGGTAGCCCGCCAGGTCGGCCAGGCTGAGCTTGCCGGGGTTGGTGGGGTGCTTTTGCACCTTGTCCACGATGGCCTGGGCGACCTCGCCTTCGTGCAGGGCCTTGCTGCCTTCAGCGGCAATCTTACGAAGCACGGCGGCCAGCTCGGGGTTGCGCAAGTTCACACCCACATCGCGCGCGTCGCCATCGGCCTTGTAGAAGTAGGCGGCGGCCACGGGGTCCTTCTTGAGGTGGGCGTCGGCCTTGACCAGCGTGTTGAGCCGAGCGCTGACCTTGAAGCCGCCTTCGGCCAGCGTGATGGCGGGCTGGAACAGCGTGGCCCAGGGCAGCTTGCCGTGCTGCTTGTGCGCCAGCTCCAGCATGCGAACGGTGCCGGGCACACCCACCGAGCGGCCGCCCACCACACCGTCGTAGAACGGCACGGGCTTGCCGTCGGCACCCAGGAAGAGTTTTTCATCGGCGGCAGCGGGCGCGGTTTCGCGGCCATCGTAGGCCTCCACCAGCTTGCCGTTGCTGTGCAGCAGGAAGGCGCCGCCGCCGATGCCGCTGGACTGGGGCTCCACCAGCGTCAGCACCATCTGCACGGCAATGGCCGCATCGACGGCCGAGCCGCCGGCTTTGAGGATCTGGTAACCCGCATCGGTGGCCAGCGGGTTGGCAGCAGCCACGGCAAACTTCTCCGTGGCCCAGCCCGGTTTTTCGGTGTAGCCGGACGAACCCTCGGGCTGGGCGGGCACGGTGTAGGCGAACTGGGATGGCGCACCGGCGCAACCTGTCAGGGCCATCAGGGTGGCGAGGGCGGCAGGGGCCAGCAGGTTGCGACTGAACGGGCGGCGCAGGTGCGACGTGGCAGGCAGGGCAGTGGGTGTCATGCGGGTCTCCTGTGGGTGCAAGCAGCGAAGCGGCCATGGTAAGGGGCCTTGCCACAGCTTGCGAGGGCGTGCGGGAGGCTGCCTCTGGGGTTTGCGCACCGATTGAAGGTGTTTTGCGGCGGTGGCGCTAGTGCAATATGCCTGAGCAGCTATCAAAAGGATAGTTGTTACCGACCGTCAGCGGCGGTTCACAGGCCATCCCGGGGCCCTGGCGGGGCGCAACGACAGGGGGGCTCGCCTGCCCGGTGGGTCGGGTCACGCCTTCCCAGGTTGCCTCAGGCCGCCTCAGGCCGCCTGGGGCCCCGCGCGGCCGTCTTCCACCACAAACCGGGCGAGCGTGGAGGCGCCGCTGTCAGCGCGCAGCGGGTCGTCCACCACACGCAGCGTGGTGGACCAGCGCGTGGGGGTGATGTCGGCCAGGCCATAGCCGCGCTGGTCGCAGCGTGCCAGCAGCACATGCGGGTTGTGGCGAACGATGGCGTCCACCTTGGCCTGCGTGGTGCCCGACCGCGAACTGATGGACGTGCCACAGAACTCGCTGGCCACCACGGCCGAGTCGGCGCGAGCGGCATCGGCATGCACGCGGCAGACGTAGTTCTGGTGGATGTCTCCGCCCAGCAGCACCGTGTTGCGCGGCGTGTGCCGGGCCACCGATTGCAGCAGGCGCTGGCGTGCGGCGGGGTAGCCGTCCCAGGCGTCGGTGGGCACCGTGCCAGAGGGGTAGTGGCGCGGCGAGAACAGCGTCTGCTGTGCGATCACGCTCCAGCGTGTGGCCTGAGCGCTGGCTGTGTCAGCGGCCAGGCCCGCATCCAGCCAGCGCTCTTGCGTGCTGCCCAGCAGGCTGCGCTGTGGCTGGGCCAGCTCTGCGCAGTCGGCGGGGCGCACGGCGGGTGCGCTGCTGGCCTCGGGCGTGCGGCAGGCCTGCCAGCTGCGGTATTGGCGGCTGTCGAGCAGGTGCACGTGCGCCAGCCGGCCCCAGCGCAGGCGGCGGTAAATCTGCAGTGCATCCCAGCGGGTGTCGAGTACGGGGCGCTGTAGGCTGGCCGCGCGCAGCGGCATGTTCTCGTAAAACGCCTGCCACGCCGCGCTGCGCTGGGCAAGAAAGGCGGCGCTGCCCGGGCCTTCGCCCCGGCCCGCATCGGCGGCGTAGTCGTTTTGCACCTCGTGGTCGTCCCAGGTCACGGCCCACGGGCAGGTGGCATGGGCCAGCTGCAGGGCCGGGTCGCTTTTGTGCAGGGCGTAGCGGTCGCGGTAGTCGGCCAGCGTGGTGGCTTGGCGCAGGCTGTGGGTGCGCGCCAGGTCGGTGGTGGTTTTGGGTGTGGCGTATTCGTAGATGTAGTCGCCCAGGAACAGCACCAGGTCCGGCTGGTCAGCGGCCAGATGGCGCCACGCCGCGTAGTGCCCATGCTCCCAGCGCTGGCACGAGGCAAACGCCACCCGCAGCGCCCCGGGCATGTCGCCCGCCGCAGGCGCGGTGCGCGTGCGGCCCGTGGCGCTCACCGCGTCGCCCAGCATGAAGCGGTAGTGGTACCAGCGTGCGGGTTGCAGGCCTTGCAGCTCCACATGCACGCTGTGGCCCAGCGCGGGCAGCGCAGTGGCCTCGCCCTTTTGCACGATCTGGGCAAACCCAGCGTCGTGCGCCACCTCCCACCGCACGGTGTGGGTGCTCAGCATCTGCGCTGGATCGACGAGCAAGAGCCGCGTCCAGAGCACCACGCCATCAGGCGCCGGGTCACCACTGGCGACGCCGAGGGCAAAGGGGTTGTTTTGCAGCGCGGGCGGATTGCTCCAGGCCCAGCGGGGGAGGGTGGCGACGGAGGCAGCCAGGACTGCGTTGCGCAGGAACTGCCGTCTTTGCTCGGATGTCAATTCAGCTGCCCTTTGCGTCGGGCGCCGTGCTCAGAAACTGACGCAACCCAGACCAGTGGCCGCCGCACAAGGGCCGCCCCGCGGCGCTGGTGGCGTCCCCCTCTGGGGGGATGGCGCCGAAGGCGACACAGGGGGGAGGTGGTCACGCCGCCATCACCCGGTTCTTGCCCGAGCGCTTGGCCAGATACATCGCCTGGTCGGCCCGCACGATGGCGTCGGTGGCGCTCTCGCTTTCGACCAACTGGGCCACGCCCGCGCTGAAGGTGATGAGCACCTTTTCGGTGCCTTGCAGGAAGAAGCGCGTGGTCAGTTCGCGCTGCAAGCGGGTCATGGCCGCCACGCCGGCTTCGACGGTGGTGTCGGGCAGCACGATCACGAACTCTTCGCCGCCGTACCGTGCCAGCAAGTCCTGCGGCCGCATGACCTCGCGCGTGACCTGCGCCAGGTGCACCAGGGCAGCGTCGCCCCCCGCGTGGCCCAGCCGGTCATTGATGGTCTTGAAGTTGTCCACGTCCAGAAGCGCCAGGCATAGGGACGAGCCCAGGCGGCGGGCGCGGGCGATCTCGCGTTCCACAGCCTCGTCCAGGCCCTTGCGGTTGAGGCTGCCCGTCAGCGGGTCGTGGCGGGCCTGGGCGCTGGCGCGGTCCAGTTCTTCCTGCAGTTTGGCGACCTCGGCGCGCTTGGCCTCGGTGCGCTCGCGCAGGTCCTGCAGCTCATCGTGGGTCACGCGGCTGTCGAGCGCCATGGCGCGGGTGGCGCTCATCACCTCCTGGAGCACCGGGGCGATCTCCTGCAGCGTGCTGGCCTTGCCGATCAGGTCCGCGCAGCGCTCCATGGTGCCCTGGTAGCTGGTGCTGGATGCGGTGATGCGCGCCAGCCGCTCGATGAAGGTGGCCAGCATTTCCTTCATCTGCTCTTGCGCCTCCAGCGACCGCGCCTTGGCTTCGGTCTGCTTGAAGATCACGTCCTTGAGCCGGCGCTGCACATCGTCCAGCCGCCGCAGCGTCAGGGGCGGGGTCGAGGCACTCATCAGTGCCTCGGCCTGGCCCTGCAGCCAGCGGTCGTCCACGCTGAGCACGGCGATGTTCTCGAAGATCATGTGCAGCAGCTCGAGCAGGCTCGCGCGGATGGAGGCTTGTTCTTCGGTGGCGAACGACAGGCGGTAGCTGAAGTTGCCCAGCATGAGCTGCGCGGTGGTCACCAGGGGCGTTGGTTCGCGCAGAAAAGTGATGAGCTGCTGCGCCATGTCGATGACGCGGGGATCGTCGTCACCCAGGGCGGGCAGGGTGTTGTCGATGAGGCGGGCCAGGGCTTCGGCAAACTCGGCGGGCAGTTCGCCCAGTGCGGTGGGCGCATCGGCCACCTCGATGGGTTTGGAGGCAGTGGCCGGGTGCAGACCCAGGTTGGCGTAACCCACCATCACGCTCTGCAGCGATGTCCAGTCCTTGGTGATGATGGCGCGTTCGAACTGGCCCAGCAGGCGTTTTTGCGCAGGTGTCTGGCCGGGCAGCACACGCTGGATGCTGCTCAGCGGTCCCTCGGGGAAAGGCTGCGGGCTGCGGATGCCCGCTATTTCATCGTAGATCGCGAGGTAGTTGTCTGGCGTGGGGGCCAGTCGGCGAGCGGCCAGTTGTTTGAGCGTCTCGCGCGCGATCTCGGAAGGTGGTCGGTCGGCCATGGGCGGGCACCAGTGTCAGGAGGCTGGAATGCACAAGTGTGACACAGGCAAGGCGCCGTGCGTGCTGGTACACCGGCCACACGGGTATGCCAGCCAGGAACATGGGGAGGACCCCTTGCGAGATCTGCCCACACATTCCAAAGGGGGCGGCTGGCCGTCAGTTCACCATGACCAGCTTGCCCATCACCCCGCGCGAGCCCATGTGGGCGTAGGCGGCGGGCAGCTCGGCCATGGGCATGGTGCGGTCGATCACGGGCTTGATCTTGCCCTGGGCATACCACTGTGCCAGCTCGCCCATCATGGCGGCGTTGGCCTTGGGTTCGCGCTTGGCAAAGTCGCCCCAGAACACGCCGACGATGGACGCGCCCTTGAGCAGCGCCAGATTGAACGGCAGGGCCGGGATGGGGCCGGACGCAAACCCGACCACCAGATAGCGGCCGCGCCAGGCGATGGAGCGGAACGCGGGCTCGGCAAAGTCGCCGCCCACGGGGTCATAGATCACGTCGGGGCCCTTGCCGTCCGTGAGGGTCTTGACGGCCTCGCGCAGGTTGTCCTTGCTGTAGTTGATGGTCGCGTCGGCTCCGATGGACGTGCACAGCGCGCACTTTTCGTCACTGGATGCGGCGGCAATCACACGTGCGCCCATGGCCTTGGCGATCTGGATGGCGGCCGTGCCCACGCCCCCGGCAGCGCCCAGCACCAGTACGGTCTCGCCCGCCTTGAGCTGTGCGCGGTCCACCAGCGCATGGTGCGACGTGGCGTAGATCATGATGAAAGCGGCTGCATCGACATGCGAAAAGCCGTCTGGCAACGGCATGCACAGGGCTGCGGGGGCAATGGTGTGGGTGCCAAAGCCGCCGGTGCCCGACAGGCAGGCCACGTTCTGGCCGACCTTGAGGTGCGTGACGCCTTCGCCTACGGCAGCCACCACGCCCGCGTATTCCGAGCCGGGCACAAAGGGCAGCGGCGGCTTCATCTGGTACTTGTTCTGCACGATCAGCAGGTCGGGGAAGTTCAGGCTGGCGGCCTTGATCTCGATGAGCACCTCGCCCGCCTTGGGGGTGGGGGTGGGCAGCTCCGTCCAGGCAAGTGCCTCGACGCCGGTGGGGTTGGTGCAAAGCCAGGCATGCATGGGGAAGTCTCCTGTCGGTCGGTCTTGTCAATGATGGCCCGCATGATAGGTGGGGCGCTGGCGTGCCGGATGTCCCACGAGCGACGGGCTGCGGCGACGGCTTCTCTGGCGCCCTCGGGCGCAGCAATGGCCTGCCCACCTACAATCCGTTGCAACCCCTACCCAGACCATGAAGATCCTGATTTCCAATGACGACGGCTTCCAGGCCCCCGGCATCGTCGCGCTGCATGATGCGCTCAAGACCCTCGACGGGGTCGAGGTGGAGGTCGTTGCGCCAGAACATAACAACAGTGCCAAGTCCAACGCGCTGACACTGCATTCGCCGCTGTATGTGCACAAGGCGGCGAATGGCTTTCGCTATGTGAACGGCACCCCGGCAGACTGCGTGCACATCGCGCTGACTGGCTTGCTGGGCTACCGGCCCGACCTGGTGGTATCGGGCATCAACAATGGCGCCAACATGGGCGACGACACCATCTATTCCGGCACGGTGGGTGCGGCCATGGAGGGATATCTCTTTGGCGTTCCGGCCATCGCTTTTTCGCAGGTGGACAAGGGCTGGGCCGAGCTGGAGGCCGCCGCGGCCAAGGCGCGTGAACTGGTGGCGCAGATGCGTGCGCAGCAACTGGTCAACGAAACCCCCTGGCTGCTCAATGTGAACATCCCCAACATGCCGCTGGAGGCCTTGCGCCCGGTCAAGCTGTGCCGCCTGGGGCGCCGCCATGCGGCGGAACGAGTCATCGTGCAGGAAAGCCCCCGGGGCGAAGCCATGTACTGGATCGGCGGTGCTGGTGCTGCCAAGGACGATGCAGAAGGCACGGACTTTCATGCCACGGCCCAGGGCCATGTGTCCATCACGCCCCTCAAGGTGGATCTGACCGATCACGACAACCTCGGTTACTGGGCGCAGACCGCCGCCCGTTTGGCGGCGGGGGCGGCTGCCGCCCCCGGGGCGTGATGCAGCGCCGCCCGGGGTTTCCGGCCAGGCTGCCGGTGTCCGGTAACGCCGCTATGGGCAAGCCGGCGGTAGCGCCGTCTTCCCCCGCACAGCGGAAGCCGGTGGTGGCCGCGGCACCTGCCGGAGTGGGGCTGGATTCGTCGGCCGTCCGGGCGCGGATGGTGCAAAAACTGGCGGCGGGCGGCATCACGTTGGCCCCCGTGCTGCAGGCCATGGGTGCTGTGGAGCGCCACCGGTTTGTGGACAGTGCCCTGGTCAACCAGGCCTACGAAGACACCAGCCTGCCGATAGGCTTGGGCCAGACCATCTCCAAGCCCAGCGTGGTGGCTCGCATGTGTGAGCTGCTGCTGGGCGCAGAGAGCGCCCGCCATGGCGGGCTGGGGCGTGTGCTGGAAATTGGGACGGGCTGCGGCTACCAGGCTGCGGTGCTGAGCCTGCTGGCCCGCGAGGTGTACACGCTGGAGCGCCTGCGTGGCCTGCACGACAAGGCACGCGACAACTTGCGGCCGTTCCGCCTGGCCAACGTGCACCTGCTGTTTGGCGACGGCATGCTCGGCTATGCCAAAGGTGCTCCGTACGCGGCCATCATTGCCGCAGCCGGGGGCGATGCCGTGCCCCTGGCCTGGTGTGATCAATTGGCCGTGGGAGGGCGTCTGGTGGCACCCATGGCACTGACGGGCGGGCAGCAAATGTTGCTGGTGATCGACAAAACCCCGCACGGATTGAAACAAAACGTGCTCGAACCCGTGCATTTTGTCCCCCTAAAATCGGGGATTGCGTAAAGGGAATTGCTTATGTTCGTATCGCGTGGTCTTGTGGTGGGTTTTACCGTGGCAATGGCGGGGCTGGTGCTCTCCGGCTGTGGCACCCGCATGAACAAGGCTCCTGTGGAAGATCGGGGCACCTCTTCGTCGTCTTCTGCCCCAGCGCCCGCAGCACAGCCGGGCGTGGTGGTGGGTACCCCCATCAAGCCTCTGCCTGGTGCAGAGAACGCCGGCAAGCCGGGTTACTACACGGTCAAGCCTGGGGATACCCTGATTCGCATCGGCCTGGAGTCTGGGCAAAGCTGGAAAGACATCGCTCGCTGGAACAATCTGGAAAACGCCAACCTGATCGAAGTTGGTCAGGTGCTGCGCGTGCTTCCTCCGTCCGCTACCCCGGCGGTGGTGGCCTCTGAGAGCGGGGTGGTGACACGCCCGGTCACATCATCCTCCGTCGCTCCAGCCAGCACGCCGGCTGCGGCTCCTGCATCGGCCGCCAGCGGCGCCAAGCCTGCTGCCTCTGCTGCGTCGGGCACGGTGGTGGCGGTGGCGCCAGCCACGCCGGCACCTGCGGCAGCGCCAGCGGGCGAGGATGAGTTGGCGTTCATCTGGCCTGCATCGGGTTCGCTGATTGCCGGGTTTGACGAGGCACGCAACAAGGGCTTCGACATTGCCGGCAAGGCGGGTGACCCGGTACTGGCGGCGGCGGATGGCCGTGTGGTCTATGCCGGAGCCGGTCTGCGCGGCTATGGCAACCTGGTCATCCTGAAGCACAACAACACGTTCCTCACCGCTTACGCACACAACCAGACCCTGTTGGTCAAAGAAGACCAGGCGGTACGCAAGGGCCAGAAGATCGCCGAGATGGGCAACACCGACGCAGACCGCGTCAAGTTGCACTTTGAAATCCGCCGGCAGGGCAAGCCTGTCGATCCCACACGCTATCTGCCATCCCGTTGAGTCCGATGGCGGATCACTCGCCGGGCGGTGGTCCCGAAGCGTCTGAGGTGACGACAGCGCAGGAGGGCGATTCCCTCCTGCTGGCCGATGAATCGGAAGCCCTGGCCGACGCGGACAGCGAGCTGCGCTCGCTACAGATGGGCCCAGGCCAGCACGCCGAGCGGCTGGATCGTGCGCTGGTGGAGCGGGTTCCCGAGTTCTCCCGCAGCTATCTTCAGCAATTGCTGGCCCAGGGGCTGGTCAGCCTCAATGGCAAGCCTGCTCTCAAGGCAGCCGCGCGGGTCAAGGCCGGTGACTTGGTGGTGCTGGAGATGCGGCCCACCCTCCAAAGCCAGGCCTTCCGGCCTGAGCCCATGGCGATTGATGTGGTGTACGAAGACGAGCACTTGCTGGTGGTGAACAAGCCCGCAGGCTTGGTTGTGCACCCTGCGCCAGGCAACTGGAGCGGCACCCTGCTCAACGGCCTGCTGGCCCGCGACGACAAGGCACTGCGGGTGCCACGGGCTGGTATCGTTCACCGCCTGGACAAGGACACCAGCGGTCTCATGGTGGTCGCCCGGGACCGTGCGACCATGGACGCCCTGGTGGCGCTGATTGCCGAGCGCAAGGTCAAGCGCCAGTACGTGGCCATGGCGCATGGTGCCTGGACGGGGGGGGCGACCCGCTCGGTGGATGCCCCCATCGGGCGGGACCCTCGCAATCGCCTGCGCATGGCGGTGGTGGACTTGGCGGTACACCCTGGCAAAACCGCCCGCACGGATTTCCTGTGTCTGGAGGGAAGCGAGCGTGGTTGCTGGGTGCAGTGCACCTTGCACACCGGGCGCACGCACCAGATTCGCGTGCACATGGCGTCTCTGCGCCATCCTTTGGTGGGCGATGCCTTGTACGGTGGCGCGCCGGTCGGGGCCTTGCAACGCCAGGCCCTGCACGCCTACCGGTTGGCTTTTGCGCATCCGGTGACGGGGGACCCTATGGAGTTCCGTGCCCCTGTACCCGACGATATTCGCCGGGCGCTGTCGGAATGGGGCCTGGGCTACAATGCGCCCTGAACGGCCGTGACGGCCCTAGCCCGCAGCCGGAATCCCGCCGGGCTCTACCAACGCACCAGCGCCATTGCGCGGTGCACCAATGATTGCCCCTGCTGTTGATGTGACACCCGTTGCAACGCGTGGCACTTTTCCAGGAATCGCTGAACCATGAACACGGTGGATGCCAAAAGGGTCCTCGAAACTGCGTTGATCTGCGCGCAGCAGCCCGTGCCTGTGCGCGAGTTGCGGGTGCTGTTCAATGACGCGCTGGGGTCCGACACCCTCAAGGTGCTGTTGCAGGAACTGCAGCTTGATTGGGCGCAGCGTGGGGTGGAGCTGGTACAGGTGGCGACGGGATGGCGCTTCCAGAGCCGTCCTGAAATGCGTGAATACCTGGACCGTCTGCATCCCGAAAAACCGCCCCGCTACACCCGGGCCACCATGGAAACCCTGGCCATCATTGCCTACCGGCAACCGGTCACGCGCGGGGATATCGAGGACATTCGAGGTGTGACGGTCAACAGCCTGATCATCAAACAATTGGAAGATCGGGGTTGGGTGGAGGTCATTGGCCACCGCGAAACGGTGGGGCGCCCGGCGTTGTTCGCCACGACCCGCCAGTTTCTAGACGATATGGGCTTGCAGTCTCTGGACCAACTGCCGGTGCTCGATGACCCGACAGGCAATGCGAATGTGCTGGAAGCCATGGCAGCCGCCGCCCAGGGAGCCATCGGGGGTGAGCCTGATCTGCTGGCGGTTTTGCCGCACGAAGCCGGTGGGAAAGAGCCGGTGGAGTCTGTGACTGATATGGGTGATAAGCGACCCGTGGATGATTTTTTTCAGAATGTGGAGACTGATCTCCGCGACGACCATGTTGATACCCCGGGTGGTATCCAGGGAAATACTTGATGAACGACTCGACCTCCGAAAATCCGGCCGAAGTGCCTGGGTTGAATGCCGTTGATACGGTACCTGCTGCCAAAAAGCCGGCTGCCAAGCGGGCTCCTCGCAAAAAGGCGGAAGCTGTCCTTGCCGAGGAAGCGGTGCCTGAAGCCGTGGTGGCGATGCAGGTCGGTACTTCGGTGCCTGTGTCGGAAGCTGCAGCGCCAGAGGTGCCTGTGGCCCAGGTGCAGGCGGTCGCCATGGACTCGATATCTCCTGAGGCGGTCGTATCGGCGGCCGATGGCGAGGGCAATACTCCGCAGGCAGGGAGGCCTCCTCGTGGCGAATCTCGTGAACGGCCTCAGCGTCCTGATGGGGTAGGGCGCGACAAGCGCAGAGCTGCCCCTGTCGTTGAGGGCTATCAGTTTGAGGATGTCGTGTCCGGTCGTTTCGACGAAGAAGATGCCTCCGCAGACGCGGTGCCGCAGAAGCGGGTGCTGCTGCCGCAGGTCGAGACACCTAAACTACACAAGGTGCTGGCCCAGGCGGGTCTGGGATCACGGCTGGAGATGGAGCAATTGATCCTGGAGGGGCGGATCTCGGTCAACAACGAACCTGCTCACATCGGACAGCGCATTCAGTTTGGCGATCAGGTCAAGGTCAACGGCAAGCCGATCCGCTATCGCATCGACCCCCCTCCGGCGCGCGTAATCGCATATCACAAACCTGTGGGCGAGGTCGTGACCCATGACGATCCCCAGAATCGACCCACCGTCTTTCGCAAGCTGCCCCGGCTCTTGCAGGGCAAGTGGCAGTCGGTAGGACGCCTGGACCTGAACACGGAGGGTCTCTTGCTGTTCACCAGCTCGGGCGAGCTGGCGAACAAACTGATGCATCCACGCTTTGGGTTGGAGCGTGAGTACGCCGTTCGGGTGCTGGGTGCTCTGAGCAACGAGGAAAAACAAAAACTGCTGGACGGCGTGCGCCTGGATGACGGCATGGCATCGTTTGGCTCTATCGAGGACGGTGGTGGAGAGGGTTCCAACTGCTGGTACCGGGTCACCATCTCCGAAGGCCGCAACCGCGAAGTACGCCGCATGCTCGAATCGGTGGGTCATGCGGTCAGCCGCCTGATCCGCATCCGCTACGGTGCCATGGTGCTGCCGCGCGGCCTCAAGCGCGGAGCCTGGCTGGAACTGGATGAGAGTGATATCCGCGCACTGGTTCAGGCCGCAGGTGCGGGGCGCCCCGAGCCTGTTGAGGGACGTCCTGAAGGGGCTGGTGCTGGCGGGCGCAATGGCAAGCCGCGCAACCGTGGCCGTGGTGGACCACGCGGTGATGGCTCGCGTCGGGACATGTCGCAGCCGGCCGTCCCTGGTAGTCCCCGTGGCCAGAAGCCGCGCCGCGATGGTGGCCAGGGTCCTGCCCGTGGCAACAACGCTGCAGGGGGCGATCGCCAGCGCGGGGGCTCGGCGCAGCCCGACCCGATGAAGACGTCGGTGGGCTACATCGGCATGGACAGCCTCTCGCGCCACCGCCAGGACAAGCGACGTCCCGGTGGCGGCGGTCCCCGGCGTGGAGGCGGTGGGCGCTGAGTGCTCCTGCCTTCACGCTCCCCGGTTAGAATCGAGGGCTTTGTCCGGTGGACAAACGAATCACAGCAACAACCATTCAGGAATCAACATGGCAATCGAACGCACTCTCTCCATCATCAAACCCGACGCAGTGGCCAAGAACGTCATCGGTCAGATCTACGCTCGCTTTGAAGCTGCCGGCCTCAAGGTCGTGGCAGCCCGCATGGCCCACCTGTCGCGCCTGGAAGCCGAGCAGTTCTATGCAGTGCACAAAGAGCGTCCTTTCTTCAAGGACCTGGTGGACTTCATGATCTCCGGCCCCGTGATGATCCAGGCCCTGGAAGGCGAGAACGCCATCCTCAAGAACCGCGAACTCATGGGCGCAACCGACCCCAAGAAGGCAGAAGCTGGCACCATCCGCGCCGACTTCGCTGACAGCATCGACGCTAACGCTGTGCACGGCTCCGACGCCGCTGAAACCGCACAGGCCGAAGTGGCATTCTTCTTCCCCGGCCTGAACATCTACTCGCGCTGAGATGGTGATGCTCCCCATGCCCGCACCCACCTTGGTGGGAGTCCCGTGTCATGGGGGTGGCTATGCCTGGTCTCCAGTGGGTTTGGCACCATGAGCACGAATCTGCTGGAATTCGACCTCGACGGTCTGGCGGCGTTTTGCGAGCGGCTGGGGGAAAAGCGCTTCCGCGCCACCCAGCTGTTTCGTTGGATTCATCAGCGCGGTGCCAGCGATTTCGACGCCATGAGCGACTTGGCCAAGGCCTTGCGTGACAAGCTCAAGGGCTGCGCGCAGGTCGAGTCACTGCCCGTTATTTCAGAGCATGTGTCCTCGGACGGCACTGTGAAGTGGCTGTTTGATGTGGGTGATGGCAACGCGGTGGAAGCCGTGTTCATCCCGGAGGATGATCGTGGAACCCTCTGTGTGTCATCGCAGGCGGGCTGCGCTGTCGGTTGCCGCTTCTGTTCTACAGGCCATCAGGGTTTCAGTCGCAATCTGACGACGGGTGAGATCGTCGCCCAGCTGTGGTTTGCAGAGCACTCCCTGCGCAAGCGCTTGCAGACTGAAGACCGTGTGATCTCGAATGTGGTCATGATGGGCATGGGGGAGCCGCTGCAAAACTATTCGGCATTAGTACCTGCGCTCAAAGTAATGCTGGACGATCACGGGTATGGCCTGTCGCGCCGCCGCGTGACGGTGTCTACATCGGGCGTCGTGCCCATGATGGACCGCCTTGCGCAAGACTGTCCCGTGGCATTGGCGGTGTCGCTGCACGCACCCAATGACCCACTGCGCGACAACCTGGTTCCCCTCAATCGCAAGTATCCGATCGAGGAGTTGCTGGACGCTTGCAACCGCTATTTGGCGCATGCACCCCGTGACTTCATCACGTTCGAATACTGCATGCTTGATGGTGTTAATGATCAGACGGAGCATGCGCGCCAACTGATCGAGTTGGTCAAGCGCAGTGGTATTCGCTGCAAGTTCAATCTGATTCCTTTTAATCCGTTTCCCGCATCAGGGCTGTTGCGGTCCCCGCAAAATCAGGTGCAGGCCTTTGCCAAGATACTCAGTGACGCGGGCATTATCACCACGGTGCGCAAGACGCGCGGTGATGACATTGACGCGGCGTGCGGTCAATTGGCTGGGGATGTCAAAGATCGTACCCGGGCCGCAGAACGCATGGCAAAGCAGCGCACAATCGTGCTCAAACCGGTGACTTGATCAGGCAGTTGGCAAACTTCAAGGAGGCTCTACATGGCGGGAATGGTTGGACGCTGGCAGCATATTGGCCGCTGGACACTCACGGCATGCAGTGCGGTGGTTTGCATATGGGCGCTCCAGGGGTGTGCAACAAACGCATCGTCTGCAGTCAGTGACGCCGATGCGGGCTTGGTGACTCCGTCCGATGAGCCTGAGTCGCGGCGCCGCGCTCGCATCCGGCTGGAGTTGGCCTCCAACTATTTTGAACTGGGGCAAACGGCGGTCGCACTGGATGAAGTCAAGCAGTCGCTGGCTGCAGATCCTTCTTATGCCGATGCTTTCAATCTTCGTGGCCTGATTTACATGCGCCTGAGTGACTATGCACAGGCCGAAGACAGTTTCCGCCGTGCCTTGTCGCTAAGGGCAAATGACTCCAACGTACTGCACAACTATGGCTGGCTAATGTGCCAGCAGCAAAAGTACGTGGAGGCCGACCAATATTTTGTCCGAGCCATTGCCAACCCCGCCTATACAGCGCGTGGCAAAACGTGGATGGCCCGTGGCCTGTGCCAGTCAGGTGCGGGACAGTTTCCCGAAGCGGAACAGTCTTTCTTGAAGGCCTATGAATTCGATGCTGCGAATCCGGTGGTCGGTTATCACCTCGCAGCGCTCTTGCTGCGGCGCAACGAGTTGTCGCGCGCGCAGTTTTACATTCGACGGCTCAACAACAGCGATTTCGCCAACTCTGAATCGTTGTGGCTGGGCATCAAGGTGGAGCGGGCTTTGGGCGACACCGTGGCAATGAGGCAACTGGCTGCTCAGTTGCGCAAGCGCTTCCCGGATTCCAGGGAGCTGGGTGCATACGAACGTGGGGCTTTCAATGAGTGAGGTGGTGGAGAGCGGAGTGACGGCGGGCGGCTTGCTCAAGGAGGCCCGGCAGGCGGCAGGCATGCACATCGCAGCCCTGGCGGTTGCGTTGAAGGTACCCGTCAGCAAGTTGGAAGCCCTGGAGGCAGATAACTACGCAGTGCTGCCTGACACCGTATTTGTGCGCGCGCTGGCTTCGAGTGTTTGCCGTACCCTCAAAATTGACCCAGCGCCCATTTTGTCTTTGCTTCCCCAAAGTCAGAGTCCTCGTCTGTCGGTGGACAGCGCTGGTATCAATGCACCTGTGAAAGGTAGTGCCGGCAAATCTTCGTCGTCCTCTTCGGCGTCATTCGCGGGTTCAGGTTCTGGCTCGCGTTCGGTGGTGTTGGTCGTTCTTGCATTGTTGGTGGGAGCTGTGGTTTTGTTCTTTGTCCCCCGGCATTCCACGCCAGGGGATTCTTCCGATCCAGTGCCCGTTGCGGTGCCGGATGCTTTGCCGGCCAATGCCTCCGAGCCTGCACCTGCAGTGGTGCCACCAACGGTGGAGCGCCCCGCCGATGCATCTATTTCTGCATCGCCCGCCGCTGCTTCGGCGGCTTCGGTGCCCGTGTCTGCTGCGCCAACTGCCGCTGTACCTCCAGCGCCTGCTGGCGCTGGAGGTGGCGTGTCTGTGGGCGCTGTTTCGGCCGCTGATGGCGCGGCAGATGCTCCCTCCGGTCCCCTGGTGCTGCGTGCGCGCAGTGCGTCATGGGTGCAAGTTCGGGATGCCAATGGTGCACTGGCGTTGCAACGCAATCTGGCGGCGGGAGAGTCGGTATCGGTGTCGGCACCCACGCCCATGGCAGTGATTGTCGGTCGCGCGGACGCGACGGAAGTGATTGTTCGAGGAAAGCCGTTTGATCTGACGGCAGTCGCCCGTGAAAACGTGGCGCGTTTCGAGGTGAAATAGTGGAAAACTCCCCGATTGATTTTGGGCCGGTGGCGATTGCTTCGCCCTTACCTAGACGTTCACGCCAAGCGAAAGTTGTCTGGGGTTCGCGTGTGGTGACCGTGGGGGGGGATGCTCCCGTGCGCGTGCAGTCCATGACCAACACCGACACCGTCGATGCCATTGGGACCGCGATTCAGGTCAAGGAGCTCGCTCAGGCGGGGTCGGAGTTTGTCCGCATCACCGTTAATACGCCAGAAGCTGCTGCAGCGGTACCGTACATCCGAGAGCAACTGGATCGCATGGGTGAGAACGTTCCCTTGGTGGGCGATTTTCACTACAACGGACACCGCCTGCTCACCGAGTTTCCGGACTGCGCCCAGGCTTTGTCCAAGTACCGAATCAACCCTGGCAATGTGGGCAAAGGTGACAAGCGCGATAAGCAATTTGGTCAAATGATCGAGGCTGCCATGCGCTGGAACAAGGCTGTGCGCATCGGTGTCAACTGGGGCAGTCTCGATCAGGAGTTGCTGGCTGAGCTGATGGATACGAACAGCCGCCGCAGCAATCCATGGGAGGCTCGTCAGGTCATGTACGAGGCCCTCATCACATCGGCCATTGAATCTGCGCGTCGTGCAGAGGCCATGGGGATGGACGGCAACCAGATCATCTTGTCGTGCAAAGTCAGCGGAGTGCAGGATCTGATTTCGGTGTACCGCGAGTTGGCACGCCGTTGCGACTACGCTTTGCACCTGGGTCTCACCGAAGCCGGTATGGGTACCAAGGGAACGGTTGCTTCGGCGGCCGCATTGTCTGTGCTGCTGCAAGAGGGTATTGGCGACACGATTCGTGTGTCGTTGACACCCCAGCCCGGCGAGGCGCGTACCCAAGAGGTGGTTGTGGCATCCGAAATCTTGCAGGCCTTGGGCATGCGGGTTTTTGTGCCCAGCGTTACCGCTTGCCCGGGATGTGGCCGTACCACCAGCACCACCTTTCAGGACCTGGCCAAGCAAATCGACGATTTCCTGCGTGCGCAAATGCCTGTGTGGCGCGTGCGTTATCCGGGTGTGGAATCACTACGGGTTGCAGTTATGGGCTGCATCGTCAATGGCCCGGGTGAAAGCAAGCACGCAGACATTGGAATCAGTCTGCCGGGGACGGGTGAGGCGCCTGCCGCCCCTGTCTTCATTGATGGCGAGAAGGCAATGACCCTGCGCGGTGACGATATCGCCAATGAATTCCATCGCATCGTCGAGCAGTACATCGAAAAGCGTTTTGGCGCCGGGGTGTCTGCTGCTTGACCGGTAGTGCTGCAGCCACCCGCACCGTAAAGCCTCGGGAGGTGGTCTGTCCAGCTTATGTAAATTTCCGCTAGACCTAGAAAAGAAGCGCTGTGAGTAACGAAAAAAGCAGTCCCTCGTCCAAACCAGAGAAGCTGGTTGCGGTGAAGGGCATGAACGACATCCTGCCTCCGGAATCTGCCCGTTGGGAGTGGCTGGAGGCCAAGGTGCGCGACCTGATGGCGCGCTACGCCTATCGCAATATCCGCACACCCATTGTCGAACCCACACCGTTGTTTGTACGTGGATTGGGCGAGGTCACCGACATTGTCGAGAAAGAGATGTACTCGTTTGAGGACCGTCTCAATGGGGAGCAGCTGACGCTTCGCCCCGAAGCGACAGCTGGTGTGGTGCGTGCGGTTGCAGAGCACTCCATGTTGTACGACGGCGGTAAGCGCCTGTACTACATGGGCCCCATGTTTCGTCATGAGCGTCCCCAACGCGGACGCTACCGCCAGTTTCACCAGATCGGCGCCGAGGCACTGGGATTTCCGGGGGCCGAGGTCGATGCCGAGTTGATTCTTCTGGCAAGTGCCCTGTGGCGCGACCTTGGCCTGCAGAACGTGCGTCTCGAACTCAACAGTTTGGGTCAGCCGGACGAGCGCAAGGCTCACCGGGCTGCATTGATCGCGTATCTGGAACAGCACGTCGATGCTCTTGACGAGGAGGCGCGTCGGCGGCTGCACAGCAACCCTCTGCGCATCCTCGACACCAAGAATCCCGCGATGCAGTCGCTGGTGGAAGCGGCGCCTCGTTTGATTGACTTTCTGGGTCAGGAGTCTTTGGCGCATTTCAATGCCGTCAAGGCCATTCTTGATGCCAATGGGATAGCTTGGACTGTCAATCCTCGCCTGGTGCGTGGCATGGACTACTACAACCTCACTGTGTTCGAGTTTGTGACGGATCAGTTGGGTTCGCAGGGCACGATCTGCGGTGGGGGGCGCTACGACTACTTGATCGAACAAATCGGTGGCAAGGCCGCACCGGCGGTGGGTTGGGCGTTGGGGGTCGAAAGGGTACTGGAGTTGCTCAAGGAGCAGCAAAGTGCCACCCCTTTGCTGGTTCCGGACGTCTATGCCATTGTCCCTTCGGCGGCCGCGTTACCTCGGGCTGTGGCTACTGTCGAGCAATTGCGCCAACATGGTGTTCGTGTCCAGATGCACGCGGCCCCTTCGCTGGAGGGCATGGGCAGTATGAAATCGCAATTCAAGAAGGCTGATGCCAGTGGTGCAATGCACGCGCTGGTGTTTGGCGATGATGAGCTGTCTCGTGGCATGGTGACTGTCAAAGCCTTGCGTGATGGCGCAGGTGAGCAAACCGAGCGCCCGCTGGACTTGGTCGCGCAATGGTCGGCCACCCTACAATCCACCCGCTAACCCAATCACTTTCCATGGCAAATCATCTCGACCTTGAAGAACAAGAGCAGCTAGACCAGCTCAAGCATTTTTGGAACACCTGGGGCACGTTGATCAGCTCCGTGGTCATTGTCGTTGCAGGTGCAGCGGCTGCTTGGAACGGTTACCAGTACTGGCAAACCCGGCAGGCCACGCAGGCGGCTGCGTTGTTTGATGCTGTGGATGTGGCTGCGCGGTCTGCCGATAACGTCCGCATGGAACAAGCTTTTGCCGATCTGAAGTCTAAATATGCAGGGACTGTCCAAGCTGGGCAGGCAGGCTTGACCCTCGCCAAGGCCATGCAGGGCACTGGTAATGTCGAAGGCGCCAAAGAGGCGCTTATGTGGGTTGCAGAACAATCGTCTGACGAGGGCCTCAAGGCCTTGGCCAAGTTGCGATTGGCTGGTGTGCTCATGGATCAAAAGAACTATGACGAAGCACTCAAGCAACTATCCAGCAGTTTCGCGCCGGAATTCTCCTCTGTTGTGGCGGACCGCAAGGGTGACGTCCTGATGCTCCAGGACAAGCGTCAGGACGCGATTGCTGAGTACACCAAGGCATATAAGGGGTTCGAAGACAGTGTCGAGTACCGCCGTCTGGTGGAAATCAAGCTGAACGCGCTGGGTGTCTCGCTGCAAGGTGTGAATGTGGCTTCTGCTGTCTCTTCAACCGCAACACCTGCGGAGTCCAAATAACCATGTCGTCGCCTATCAACGCAAGGTCAGGGCACCAATTGTTTGTGCGCGGTCTGGTGGTAGCACTAGTGGCTGCCACGTTAGCCGGTTGTTCTTTGTGGAGCGCCGACAAGTCTAAGCCTGTGCCTGCCGACCTCGGAGCCAATGTGGCCGTTCTGGGCGTGCGGCAAGCATGGATTGCGCGCGTTGGCAATGTGGCTGGATTGCCATTGGAGGTCCATGTTGCTGGCAATGTGGTGACCGTCGCGTCAGCTGATGGTGCGGTGGCAGCCCTGGATGCGCGTACGGGGGGGGATATCTGGCGAGCAGCGCTGGCTGAGCCTCTGTCAGCAGCTGTGGGTAGCGATGGCAAGTTCGCGGCGGTGGTATCGCGTAACAATGCACTGATCGTTATTGATGGGGGGCGTGAGCGCTGGCGTGAGACGCTCGCAGCTCAGGTATTCACACCACCTCTGGTTGCAGGCGGTCGTGTTTTCGTGTTGTCGGCAGATCGATCCGTGTCTGCCTATGATTTGTCGACAGGTCGTCGTCTCTGGTCCCAGCAGCGCCCCGGGGAGCCTTTGATATTGCGCCAGGCTGGTGTCTTGACCGCTGTGGGTGACACGCTGGTGGTGGGGTTGTCAGGCCGTTTGGTCGGATTGAATCCTGATAATGGCAGTGTGCGATGGGAGACCCCCATTGCCAGCGCACGGGGCACCAATGATGTGGAGCGCCTTGTCGAGTTGGTGGGGCGCACCAGCCGTGTGGGAGAAACAGTGTGCGCTCGATCCTTTCAAGCTGCTGTGGGTTGTGTGAACACGGCAAGGGGAACGACCATCTGGACGCAGCCTGCTAGCGGAGCAGAAGGCGTTCACGGCGATGCAGAGGCCATTTTTGGTTCTGAGAGCAATGGCACTCTTGTTGCGTGGCGCCGCGCGGATGGTTCACGCTTGTGGGGTATCGATCGACTTAAGTACCGCAAACTCACGGCGCCGCTGCTTCTAGGGCGTTCGGTAGTCGTCGGTGACGACTCGGGTTTGGTGCATTTGCTGTCCCGTACAGATGGTTCACCCCTGAACAGGCTGGCGACAGATGGGTCTGCCATCGCTGCTGCCCCAGTCGTGGCTGCAGATACCCTGGTGGTTGTTACCCGCAATGGCGGCATTTACGGATTCCGTCCAGATTGATCGGTCTTATTCAATGAAGCCAGTTATCGCCCTCGTGGGGCGTCCGAATGTCGGCAAGTCCACGCTCTTCAACCGTCTGACCAAGTCGCGCGACGCTATCGTCGCTGACTTTGCAGGGCTCACGCGTGACCGGCACTACGGTAACGGCAAGCAAGGAAAACACGAGTACATCGTCATTGATACCGGTGGCTTCGAACCCGACGCTTCCAGCGGTATCTACCGCGAGATGGCCAAACAAACTCAGCAGGCGGTCGCCGAGGCGGACGTGGTGATTTTTGTGGTGGATGCCCGTGCAGGTGTCTCCGCGCAAGACCACGACATTGCCAATTACTTGCGTCGCTTGGGCAAGCCTTGCGTGCTCGTCGCCAACAAAGCGGAGGGCATGCTCCAGGGCGTCCAACTAGCGGAGTTCTATGAGCTGGGGCTGGGCGAGGTTTATCCTGTGTCTGCGGCGCACGGGCAGGGCATACGCAGTTTGGTTGACATTGCGCTGGAGCCGCTCAATCTGCCTGAGCCTGACGATTCGGATACGGCGTTGGACAAGGGCGTAATCAAGCTTGCCGTGGCGGGGCGCCCCAACGTGGGTAAGTCCACCCTGATCAACACGTGGCTTGGCGAAGAGCGACTGGTGGCATTTGATATGCCCGGTACGACCCGCGATGCCATCACTGTGCCTTTTGAGCGCAATGGTCAGCGCTTTGAGCTGGTGGATACTGCAGGACTGCGCCGCAAGGGGAAGGTGTTTGAGGCTATCGAAAAATTCTCGGTAGTGAAAACGCTCCAAGCCATCGAGTCCGCAAATGTGGTGCTGTTATTGCTCGATGCCACCCAGGGGGTAACGGACCAGGATGCCCATATCGCGGGCTATATTCTGGAGAGTGGCCGCGCTGTGGTTCTGGCGGTGAACAAATGGGATGCCGTGGATGACTACCAACGGCAGCTCTTGGAGCGCTCCATTGAGACGCGGCTAGCGTTTTTGAAGTTTGCTTCGTTGCACTTCATTTCTGCGAAGAAGCGTCAGGGGCTTGGCCCTCTATGGACATCTATTGCCCAGGCCCACCGGGCGGCCACCTGCAAGATGTCCACGCCAGTGCTCACCCGACTGTTGCTGGAGGCAGTTCAGTTCCAAAGCCCCAAGAGGGCGGGGATGTTCCGCCCCAAAATGCGGTATGCGCACCAAGGCGGCATGAATCCGCCCGTGATCGTGATCCATGGTAACTCGCTGGAGCACGTGACTGATGCTTACAAGCGATTCTTGGAAGGGCGCTTCCGCAAGGAGTTTGATCTTGTGGGGACCCCTTTGCGCATTGAGATGAAAACCTCGCACAATCCTTTTGCGGACAAAGACGAGGCTTGACGACAAAGGCTCCTCAGTCGAGGGGCCATGTGTGTTAAAGCCAGAGCGTGCGTCTGGCTGTGGTAAGGTGCTGGTTTACAACAACACTTGAACACGGAGAATATCGTGAGCAATAAAGGCCAGCTTTTGCAAGACCCCTTCCTTAACGCATTGCGTCGGGAGCATGTTCCAGTGTCCATCTATTTGGTCAACGGGATCAAGCTGCAGGGGCAAATCGAGTCTTTCGACCAGTATGTGGTGTTGCTGCGCAATACTGTGACGCAGATGGTTTACAAACACGCGATTTCTACGATCGTTCCAGGTCGGGCGGTCAATTTCTCTACCTCAGAAACCCCTGATGCTGACAGCAGCAACTCTTGAGTTGTTGTCTGGTAGCGGGGCTCGCTCTCTCAGCGAGGTAGAGCAGGGAGAGGGTGGTTGGCTTTGAGTTCGGCTTCCGCATCCTCGTCCGCTATGACGCCGGTGTTGCTGGTGGGCGTTGATTTTGGTCTCCCCCACTTCGATGCTGAGTTGGAAGAGTTGGGACTGCTCGCCCAGACGGCGGGTTTACGGCCTGTTGCTCGCATTACGTGCAAGCGGAAAGCGCCGGACGCAGCACTCTTTATTGGCTCTGGCAAAGCGGATGAAATTCGCACCTTGGCCCAGATGCATGGGGCATTGGAGGTGCTGTTTGACCAATCACTCAGCCCCGCGCAGCAGCGTAATCTGGAACGTCATATCGAGCTTCCCGTTAATGACCGCACGTTGTTGATTCTGGAGATCTTTGCGCAACGTGCGCGAAGCCACGAAGGCAAGCTTCAGGTTGAGCTCGCCAAGCTGCAGTATGTGAGTACACGGCTGGTGCGGCGCTGGTCTCACCTGGAGCGCCAGACTGGCGGTATCGGTGCCCGGGGCGGTCCGGGTGAAAAGCAGATCGAGCTGGATCGACGGATGATTGGTGACGCGATCAAGCGCACCAGAGAGCGCTTGATCAAGGTCAAGCGTCAGCGCTCCACGCAGCGGCGCCAGCGCGAGAGGCGCGATACCTTCAATATTTCGCTTGTTGGGTACACCAACGCGGGTAAGTCCACGCTTTTTAATGCTTTGGTGAAAGCGCGAGCGTATGCAGCGGATCAACTTTTTGCCACGCTAGACACTACAACACGCCAGTTGTATCTGGCAGATGCGGCGCGATCTGTTTCTCTGTCCGATACGGTGGGCTTTATCCGGGATCTCCCGCACGGATTGGTGGATGCCTTTCAGGCTACGCTGCAAGAGGCTGTCGATGCAGATCTGCTGCTTCATGTGGTGGATGCTTCCAACCCGGATTTCCCGGAGCAGATGGCGCAGGTGGAGCGGGTGTTGCTGGAAATTGGTGCCTCGGATATCCCGCAGATACTGGTGTTCAACAAGCTTGACGCATTGCCCGAAGAGCGACGCCCCTCCCTGCTGGTAGACCAATACGAAGTGGGGGGGCAGTCGCTTTCCCGTCTGTTCGTAAGTGCTCGATCTGGAGAAGGTCTTGATGATCTGCGCCGCGCTTTGGCCGATAGGTTGCTGGCTACGCGTGAGGATATGACCCCAGCAGACGCCCTTGAATTGCCGGATGTGTTGCCCTGATTGGGCACAATGCATGATCGAATGACGCCATCAGAGAACCAGAGATTTTGCGCATGAATTTTCATACTCGCACCCTACGCTGGGCTTCATTGCCGGACCGTATTCGGGGCATGTTCAATCTGAACGATCCACGCTGGGGTCGCGGGGATGATAAGTCGGAGGACGGTAACGTGCGCCCTGAGGATCGACCTGCAGCGCCACCCGCAGGTCAGAGGGGTGGGGATCAGCGGCCAAGCAATGGCCAGCAGCCGCCTGATCTCGACGAGCTCTGGCGTGACCTTAATCGCAAGCTTGGCAGTCTGTTCGGGGGAAAGAATGGTTCTGGCCGTGGCCCGGGAGGAGGGGCTGGCGGTGGCTTTCAACCTGATATGAAAAGCGCCGGTGTGGGTGTTGGTTTGATTGCTGGCATTGCGTTCGTGATCTGGATGGGCACAGGTTTTTTCATAGTGCAAGAAGGTCAGCAAGCCGTCATTACGCAATTCGGCAAGTACAAAAGCACCGTGGGTGCAGGTTTTAATTGGCGCTTGCCTTACCCAATTGAGCGTCATGAGCTGGTTTTTGTGACACAAATTCGCTCCGCTGATGTGGGGAGGGACACGGTCATCAAAAGCACGGGCTTGAGAGAGTCCGCGATGCTTACCGAAGACGAAAACATCGTGGAGATCAAGTTTGCCGTTCAGTATCGCCTGAGCGATGCCAGGGCATGGCTTTTCGAAAGCAAGAATCCCTCAGATGCCGTGGTTCAAGCAGCTGAGACCGCCGTTCGCGAGGTGGTGGGCAAGATGCGCATGGACACGGCATTGGCTGAAGAGCGGGATCAGATTGCGCCTCGCGTTCGCGCGCTCATGCAGACCATATTGGACCGTTACAAAGTTGGCGTCGAAGTTGTTGGCATCAATTTGCAGCAGGGCGGTGTGCGGCCGCCTGAGCAGGTGCAGTCCTCCTTTGATGATGTCCTCAAAGCTGGACAGGAGCGCGAGCGTGCCAAAAACGAGGCACAGGCTTACGCGAATGATGTGATTCCACGCGCTGTGGGCTCTGCCTCTCGTCTGAACGAGGAGGCTGCTGCGTACAAGGCGAGGATCGTTGCGCAGGCTCAAGGTGACTCGCAACGGTTTGCTTCTATTTTGGCGGAGTACCAGAAGGCTCCGCAGGTAACCCGTGATCGTATGTATCTGGACACGATGCAGCAGATTTATGGCAGCGTGACCAAGGTGCTGGTGGAGTCGCGTCAAAGCTCCAATTTGCTGTACCTGCCGCTCGACAAAATTATGCAAGGCGTAGCAAGCGGGTCCGGAGCGCTGGATGCCCCTGCGGCCACCAGCGTGCCTCCAGCGGTGTCACCAGCAACACCCGCACCAACCTTTTCGAATGACGCTCGCGCGCGCGACACCAGCCGCACCCGTGAACGTGAATCCCGCTAGGAGTAGTTCGTGAACAGAGTCGGTTTTATTGCATCTACCCTTCTGGTGGTGCTTGCTCTCATGAGCTCCATGCTTTTTGTTGTGGACCAGCGGCAGTTTGGAGTGTTGTATGCACTGGGTCAGATCAAAGAAGTGATCACGGAGCCTGGCCTCAATTTCAAGCTGCCTCCTCCATTTCAGAACGTCACCTACATAGACAAGCGTTTGCTGACCTTGGACAGCACGGACACCGAGCCCATGTTGACTGCTGAAAAGCAGCGTGTCGTTATCGACTGGTATGTGCGCTGGCGCATCTCCGAGCCCACTGAGTACATTCGCAACGTTGGGCTGGATGAGACGGCGGGCGCCATGCAGCTCAATCGGGTTGTTCGCAATGCTTTCCAGGAGGAAATCAACAAGCGCACGGTGAAAGAGCTGCTCTCACTCAAACGCGAAGCGCTGATGGCTGATGTCAAGCGCGAAGTCTTGGAGACAGTTCGTGGTTCCAAGCCCTGGGGGGTTGATGTGGTGGATGTGCGTATTACCCGTGTTGATTACGTGGAAGCCATCACTGAATCTGTGTACCGGCGCATGGAAGCGGAGCGAAAGCGCGTGGCCAATGAGTTGCGCTCTACAGGTGCTGCAGAAGGCGAAAAGATTCGTGCAGACGCAGATCGTCAGCGCGAGATCACAATCGCCAATGCCTATCGGGATGCTCAAAAGCTGAAAGGTGAGGGCGACGCGGAAGCGGCCCGCATCTACGCCGAAGCGTTTGGCAAAGATCCTCAATTTGCCCAGTTTTATCGCAGTCTCGAGGCGTACAAGGGCAGTTTCAATAAGAAAAGCGATGTGATGGTGCTGGACCCATCGTCCTCTGACTTCTTCAAGGTCTTTCGCGGCTCAGCGTCTGCATCGGCGCCTGTTGCTCCACGCAAGTAAACAAGTGGCGCTGGTTGTGAGAGGTGAATGATGTGGGACAGTCTTTGGACGGCATTTGCCTTGGTCCTGGTAATTGAGGGTTTTTTGCCTTTTTTGTCCCCCCAGGTCTGGAAACGTACGGTTGCGCAGATCGCTCAATTGCAGGATGGCCAAATACGCTTTTTCGCATTGTTGGCCCTTGCTGCGGGTCTTCTGATGCTTTGTTTCTGAACGCTGTCACACCCCTCGACTAGGAGATTCCTTGGGGAGTCTCGCCCGGTCCCGGTAGAATCACGGTTTTAACAGCCTCCCCTTTTCTCCATGTCTGCTTGGGTCCTTCCGGATCACATTGCCGATGTCTTGCCGTCTGAAGCGCGGCACATCGAAGAATTGCGTCGCGGGCTGCTTGATACAGCCCGTTGTTATGGTTATGAGTTGGTGATGCCCCCGCTGTTGGAGCATCTGGAATCTCTCCTAACGGGCACTGGCGAAGCGCTGGATCTGCAAACCTTTAAACTGGTGGACCAGCTATCTGGTCGTTCCATGGGGCTGCGAGCTGATACAACTCCGCAGGTTGCTCGCATTGATGCGCATTTGCTCAATCGCAAAGGTGTGACACGTCTTTGCTACTGTGGTCCTGTGTTGCACACGCGTCCTGACCGCCCGCATGCCACCCGCGAGCCTCTTCAGTTTGGTGCCGAAATCTATGGGCATACCGGGCTGGAGGCCGACCTTGAGGCTTTGCAGTTAGCTCGGGAGTGTTTGCGAGTTGCCAATGTACGCGACACAACCATTGATCTTGCGGACGTGCGCATCGTCCGCAGCCTGTTGGCTGGTGTGAGCGTGAGCCCGCAACTGCTCAGCGGCATTCATTCTGCTTTGGCGGCCAAGGATGCGGGAGAGTTGACAGTCTTGACGCGTGGCTTTCCTGAGGATTCTCGGCAAGGCCTTCTCGCTCTTGTCCGGTTATATGGAGACTCTGCTGTTCTGGCTGAGGCTGAAAATGCGCTGAAGCGCATTCCTGGTGTGTCTCAAGTGCTATCAAATTTGAAGTGGTTGGCGTCGCGTCTTGAAGGAGCCTCTGTCACTTTCGACTTGGCTGATTTGCGTGGATATGCCTACTACAGCGGTGCGCGCTTCGCGATCTATGCGCCCGGTGCCAGCGATGCCTTGGTGCGCGGCGGCCGGTACGACGAGGTGGGGGCAGTGTTTGGCCGAAATCGTCCTGCGGCGGGATTCAGTTTGGACATCAAGCAGGTGGTTGGCGTGGTGCCACCCCGTGCGCTGAAAGCCGCCATTCGTGCTCCCTGGGGCGAGGCTGCGGATGTGAATGCAGCGATTGGAGAGCTTCGGTCCGCTGGGGAAACAGTGGTGTGTGTTTTGCCAGGGCACGAGAGTGAGGTGGATGAGTTCCACTGTGATCGTGAACTGGTTCAGGTTGCGGGCCGTTGGGTCGTGCAGGCTGTTTGAGCAATTGTCATTTGAATTGGGTTTGAGATGAAAGCAACCAAAGGTCGCAACGTAGTGGTGGTCGGTACCCAGTGGGGCGACGAAGGCAAGGGCAAGTTGGTCGATTGGCTGACGGAGAGCGCTCAAGGGGTCGTGCGTTTCCAAGGGGGGCACAACGCTGGCCACACACTGGTGATCAATGGGGTGAAGACGGCGCTGCATTTGATCCCGAGCGGCATCATGCGCCCTGGGGTCAAGTGCTACATCGGCAATGGCGTGGTGCTTTCTGCAGCGAAGTTGTTTGAGGAAATTGAGGGGCTTGAGAAAGCCGGTGTCGAGGTTCGTTCGCGGCTGCGCATCAGTGAGGCTTGCCCTCTGATCCTGCCTTTCCACGCGGCAAT
>NZ_JBQEOV010000001.1:231425-233925 GCF_052045435.1 Acidovorax sp. 22279 | reverse complement strand
CATGGCCAGGATGAAGGTGCCGTAACAGGTACTGGAGGTCCGAACCCACTAGTGTTGCAAAACTAGGGGATGAGCTGTGGATAGGGGTGAAAGGCTAAACAAACTTGGAAATAGCTGGTTCTCTCCGAAAACTATTTAGGTAGTGCCTCAAGTATTACCTGCGGGGGTAGAGCACTGTTTAGGCTAGGGGGTCATGGCGACTTACCAAACCTATGCAAACTCCGAATACCGCAGAGTACAGCTTGGGAGACAGAGCACCGGGTGCTAACGTCCGGACTCAAGAGGGAAACAACCCAGACCGCCAGCTAAGGTCCCTAAAATTGGCTAAGTGGGAAACGAAGTGGGAAGGCTAAAACAGTCAGGATGTTGGCTTAGAAGCAGCCATCATTTAAAGAAAGCGTAATAGCTCACTGATCGAGTCGTCCTGCGCGGAAGATGTAACGGGGCTAAGCCAGTTACCGAAGCTGCGGATTTGCAATTTATTGCAAGTGGTAGGAGAGCGTTCTGTAGGCCTGTGAAGGTGTCTGGTAACGGATGCTGGAGGTATCAGAAGTGCGAATGCTGACATGAGTAGCGTTAAAGGGGGTGAAAAGCCCCCTCGCCGTAAGCGCAAGGTTTTCTACGCAACGTTCATCGGCGTAGAGTGAGTCGGCCCCTAAGGCGAGGCAGAGATGCGTAGCTGATGGGAAACAGGTCAATATTCCTGTACCGATCAATAGTGCGATGTGGGGACGGAGAAGGTTAGCTCAGCCAACTGTTGGATATGTTGGTTCAAGCCTGTAGTCGTGCTCGGTAGGCAAATCCGCCGGGCTTAGATGAGGGGTGATAACGAGTCTGCTTGCAGACGAAGTGAGTGATACCCTGCTTCCAGGAAAAGCCACTAAGCTTCAGCTATTGACGACCGTACCGCAAACCGACACTGGTGCGCGAGATGAGTATTCTAAGGCGCTTGAGAGAACTCAGGAGAAGGAACTCGGCAAATTGATACCGTAACTTCGGGAGAAGGTATGCCCCAAGTAGGTGAACTCGTACAGAGGGAGCCCAACGGGGTTGCAAAAAATCGGTGGCTGCGACTGTTTAATAAAAACACAGCACTCTGCAAACACGAAAGTGGACGTATAGGGTGTGACGCCTGCCCGGTGCTGGAAGATTAAATGATGGGGTGCAAGCTCTTGATTGAAGTCCCAGTAAACGGCGGCCGTAACTATAACGGTCCTAAGGTAGCGAAATTCCTTGTCGGGTAAGTTCCGACCTGCACGAATGGCGTAACGATGGCCACACTGTCTCCTCCTGAGACTCAGCGAAGTTGAAATGTTTGTGATGATGCAATCTCCCCGCGGAAAGACGGAAAGACCCCATGAACCTTTACTGTAGCTTTGTATTGGACTTTGAACAGATCTGTGTAGGATAGGTGGGAGGCTTTGAAGTGAGGACGCTAGTTCTCATGGAGCCAACGTTGAAATACCACCCTGGTGTGTTTGAGGTTCTAACCTAGGTCCATTATCTGGATCGGGGACAGTGCATGGTAGGCAGTTTGACTGGGGCGGTCTCCTCCCAAAGCGTAACGGAGGAGTTCGAAGGTACGCTAGTTACGGTCGGACATCGTGACGATAGTGCAATGGCATAAGCGTGCTTAACTGCGAGACTGACAAGTCGAGCAGATGCGAAAGCAGGACATAGTGATCCGGTGGTTCTGTATGGAAGGGCCATCGCTCAACGGATAAAAGGTACTCTGGGGATAACAGGCTGATACCGCCCAAGAGTTCATATCGACGGCGGTGTTTGGCACCTCGATGTCGGCTCATCTCATCCTGGGGCTGTAGCCGGTCCCAAGGGTATGGCTGTTCGCCATTTAAAGAGGTACGTGAGCTGGGTTTAAAACGTCGTGAGACAGTTTGGTCCCTATCTTCCGTGGGCGCTGCAGATTTGAGGAAGCCTGCTCCTAGTACGAGAGGACCGGAGTGGACACACCTCTGGTGTATCGGTTGTCACGCCAGTGGCATTGCCGAGTAGCTAAGTGTGGAAGAGATAACCGCTGAAAGCATCTAAGCGGGAAACTCGTTTCAAGATGAGATCTGCCGGGGCCTTGAGCCCCCTAAAGAGTCGTTCAAGACCAGGACGTTGATAGGTCAGGTGTGGAAGCGCAGTAATGCGTTAAGCTAACTGATACTAATTGCTCGTGCGGCTTGACCCTATAACTTTGATAGCCAACACGCAACCAGCGTGAAGCTCAAAGTCTGTTATGCCAAGTTAGACGCAGTCAAATACACAAAATCTGATTCCAGACTCTATGAATTCGCCAGGCAGTTCACAAAAACTGCCCAGCACCAAGTTATGCCTGATGACCATAGCAAGTTGGTCCCACTCCTTCCCATCCCGAACAGGACAGTGAAACGACTTTGCGCCGATGATAGTGCGGGTTCCCGTGTGAAAGTAGGTCATCGTCAGGCTCTTACAGCCCAGAAAACCCCAGTCAGATATGACTGGGGTTTTTTGCTTT
>NZ_JBQEOV010000001.1:0-231375 GCF_052045435.1 Acidovorax sp. 22279 | reverse complement strand
CGCAGACAGTGGGGTCGCTTTCTCTTTGGTGACTTTCTCTTGGCGAGACAAGAGAAAGTTACTCGCATGCCGGGCGACTCCCGGCCTCCGCCCTCAACCCAGGCACAGAGACCGATTCATCCAAAAGGCCCAACAACCCCAGCCCAGCCCCGCATTCCTGGATGCAAGTTGCTATTAAAAGCGTAGCTTTCAGGGCATGATTCACTAGCACTGGCAGCCAGTTTCTTCAAAACATCAAGCCGCAACAGCCTCCCGCTCATCCGCGGCAAACTCCGGCAACCCCCGCAGCCGCTCATAAATCGGCGCAAAGTCCGCCGCCGTCATCTCAAACAGCTGCTCAAAACTGTCGATCACAAAATACGTCTGCTGGTACGTATCGATCTTGTAGCGCGTGCGCATGGTGCGCTCCAGTTGCAGCGGAATGCGCTGCGGCTCTGGGCTCTGCACCGAGTACGCCAGTTCGCCCGACGAACTCAGGATGCCAGCGCCGTAGGCCCGCAACTGCCCCGCCTCGCGGATCAGCCCGAACTCGATCGTGTACCAGTACAAGCGGCTCAGCATCTCGCACGACCCCAGCCCCTGCGCCTTCAGCCCGCCCTGGCCGTAGCGCTGCACATAGTCCGCAAACACCGGGTTGAACAGCAGCGGCACATGCCCGAACAGGTCATGAAAAATGTCGGGCTCGACGATGTATTCGAACTCTTCGGGCTTGCGGATCCAGTCCGTCACCGGGAATTTGCGGTTGGCCAGCAGGGTGAAGAAGGGCACCTCCGGGATCAGCCCGGGCACGCCCACCAGCTCCCAGCCTGTGGCCTTGTAGAGGCGCTCGTTGACCTCTTCAAAACGCGGGATGCGGTCGCTCGCGCCCAGTGAGGGCAGGGCGTCGATGAACGCTTGGCTCGCCAGGCCCGGCAGCAGGGCGCGCTGGCGCTCGTACAGGCGGCGGTAGGTGTCGTGGTCGGCGTCGGTGTAGCTCGCGTAGTCCTGCGGGCAGGTGTAGTCCGCGTTGGCACGCGAGTAGTCGCCACGCGGTGGGCGGGTGGATTGGCCATAGACGACAGGGGCTTGTCCCATTTTTTTCTCCTTTGCCGCCATGGTCGGCGCACCGCGACGGGGGTGCGCACCAGCCCACGCGGTTGCTAATCGATCTTGATCTTTGCGGCCCGGATCAGGAACTCGTACTTGCTGTTTTCCGAGCGCACAAACTGCGCAAATCCGTCGAGCGTCAGCTCTTCGGGCGTGATGCCCATCTTCTTGAACTTCTCCTTGCCAGCGGGCGAGTGCATCGCGGCGCTGAACGCGTTGGCGTACCGGCGTGCGTCCGCATCGGGCAGCGAGGCGGGCGCGAACAGGCCGAACCAGGTGGACACGTTGAAGCCCTGCACGCTGTCGTTGATGCTGGGCACGTTGGGCAGCGCCTCGTTGCGGCTCAATGTGGTCACACCCAGCGCCAGCAGCTTGCCCGACTGGATCTGCGGCAGCGCCGAGGCCAGGTTGTCAAACACCATCAGCACTTGGCCTGATTCCAGCGCGGCGAGCGCTGGCTTGGAGCCCTGGAAGGGCGTGTGGCCCATCTTGGTGTTGGTGAGCGACTTGAACATCTCGGCCGAGATGTGGCCGATGCTGCCGTTGCCGCCCGAGCCGTACTTGGCCTGGTCCGGGTTCTTCTTGAGGTACTGCACCAGGTCGGGCGTGGTCTTGATGCCCAGCTTGGCCGCCTGTTCCGCGTTCACCACCAGCACATTGGGCGTGCGCGCCACGAGGACGAGGGGTTTGAAGTCCTTGAGTGCGTTGTAGGGGAAGTTCTTGTACAGCCAGGGATTGACCGCGTGCGTGGCCACGGCGCCCATCAGTACCTGGTTGCTGGCCTTGGGTGCCTTGGCGACTTGGTCGGCGCCGGTATTGCCACCTGCCCCCGGTTTGTTCTCCACGGTGATGGAGCCCAACTGGGCTGCGGCACCGTCGGCCACGATGCGGGCCGAGGTGTCCAGCGGACCACCAGCGGGGTAGGGCACCACGATGGTGAGCGGGGCAGACGGGTTCTGCGCCAGCGCGGCAGTGGCCGCGCCAGCCAGAAGGGTGCTGAACAGGGTGCTACGGAGCGACATCGGGATCCTTTTGAGTTCCGGGGAGCGCGCAGTATAGGCACCTGTGCAGGGTTAACCCTGGATGTCCGATGTCTTACGTGTTCAGCACACCACGGCGGATCTGGTCGCGTTCCAGCGACTCGAACAGCGCCTTGAAGTTGCCTTCGCCAAAACCGTCGCGGTAGTCGCCCTCGCGCTGGATGAATTCGAAGAACACCGGGCCCAGCATGGGCGTGGAGAAGATCTGAAGCAGCAGGCGGGGCGTGCCGTCGGCCGTGGTGCCGTCCAGCAAGATGCCGCGCGACTGCAGCTCGGGCACCGGCTGGCCGTGGCCGGGCAGGCGGGTGTCCAGCATTTCGTAATAGACCTCGTTGGGCGCGGTGGCCAGCTGCACGCCGGCCATGCCCAGCTTGTCCACCACGTCCAGCAGGTTGTCGCAGATCAGCGCGATGTGCTGAATGCCCTCGCCGTTGAATTGCATCAAAAATTCTTCGATCTGGCCGCCACCCTGCTTGGATTCTTCGTTCAGCGGGATGCGGATCTTGCCGTCGGGCGCGGTCATGGCCTTGGACGTGAGGCCCGTGTATTCGCCCTGAATGTCGAAGTAGCGGATTTCGCGGAAGTTGAATAGCTTCTTGTAGAAGTTGGCCCAGAAACCCATGCGGCCGCGGTACACGTTGTGCGTGAGGTGGTCGATGAGGTTCAGGCCGTGGCCCACGGGGCGGCGGTCCACGCCTTCGATGAATTCGAAGTCGATGTCGTAGATGGACTTGCCGTCTTCAAAGCGGTCGATCAAATACAGCGGTGCGCCGCCAATGCCCTTGATGGCGGGCAGGCGCAGTTCCATGGGGCCGGTGGGGATTTCGATGGGCTGGGCGCCCAGCTCCAGCGCGCGGTTGTAAGCCTTGTGCGCATCCTTCACACGGAAGGCCAGGCCACATGCGGAGGGGCCATGCTCGGCGCCAAAGTAGGCGGCCTGGCTGTGGGGCTCGCGGTTCAGGATGAAGTTGATGCCGTTCTGGCGGTACAGCACCACATCCTTGGAGCGGTGCTTGGCGACCAGGGTGAAACCCAGCTTTTCGAACACGGCCTCCAGCACGCCGGGCTGGGGCGAGGTGAATTCGACGAACTCGAACCCCATCAGGCCCATGGGGTTATCCCAGGCTTCGAGCTGGGCGGCGGTTTCTTGCGGCAAGGCGGCGTTCATGGGGTGTCTCCGGCATTCGTTGATGAATGTCATGGACTGTAGGCGCGGCCTGCCTCATGTTTCTGGCGAAATCAAGAGGCTTTGGCCTTTGATTTGCAGGAATCTTGTGAATGGTCAAAATTTCGCGCAGTCTGACGGCGCGCTGGGCGGGGCTGGCCGCCGCAGCGCTGCGCGGTCGGCAGAAGGCCCCTATGAGCCCGAGGTGCCCGCGTTGAGCTGGCGCAGCGCCAGGGCGGCGTCAATGCGTTGTTGCTCCTCGGGCGAAAAAAGCTGCTGGCGCAACTGCTGCAGGCCGGGGCCCTCGCCCTGCTGGGTGCGCGCTTGGCTGTACTGGTCGAGGCGCTGGTTCCAGTGCTGTTCCTCCCGGTCCAGCTGGGCCATGGCCTGGGCGGCTGCCGGGCCGTACTGCGCGCTGCGGGCGGCGTGGCGGCTGCGCTCGTCGGCGTTGCTGGCGTTGAACGCGGCCGTCTGCGCGGCGGCGGTCATGTGTTCGGTGGCGGCGCTGCGTTCGGCGCGGCGCTCGGCAGAGAGTTCGTTGTCGGTCGCCTGCAGCGCCTGGGCGCGCTGCTCGGGGCTGAGCTGGGTGTTGCGCTCAATCTCCAGGCGCGCCAGGGTGTAGCGGTCCAGGTCGGCCTCGCGGGCAAACAGGGCGTCGTATTCGGCGTCGTCAAAAAACTGCAGGCGCACCTTGTGGCGCGCCTCCAGCGCGTCGCGCAGTGCGCGTGGGTCGGTCAGGTCCTGCGGCGCACGCAAGCTGCCCAGGGCCACACGGTAGTCCACGTAGCGCTCGGCCAGTGCCAGGGCTCGCGTGGCCAGGGCGGCGGGGAAATGCCGGTTGACCAGCGCGGCCAGGCGCTGTTTGAGCGTGGCTGGGTCGCTGGCGTCGCCCGCTTCCATCAGCAGGGCTTCCAGCGTGTCGCGCAGGCCGTGCACCAGCAGGGGGTCGGCCGGGCCGTCGGTAGTGATGGCGCGGCGGCGTGCAAAAAAGCTGTGGTCCGCGCCCTGTGCTGGCGAGGGTTGTACCTGGGCACCGGCGGAGGCGGCGGCCGCCCCCGCTGGTGATGGGTGGGTATCCCCCGCGCCCAACCCGGCAGGGCCCCCCAGCCACCACACCACGGCGACCGTGGTGAGGGCCAGGACTGCGGCGGCAACCGCCCAGGTGCGCGAGGGCTGGGCCATGGCTTACAGGCCTTGTTGCTTGAGGCGGTTGGCGTGCTGGCGGTACAGCGTCACCGGGTCGGTGGAGAACCAGTCGCGCAGGCCCAGCAGCTGGTTGACTTCGTCGAGGTGGTTCTGGCGGTAGTCGCCCAGGTGTTTGCCCAAGCGCGACGAGCAGGCCGACACCAGGCCATCGTTGGCTTCGCCAAAGGTCAGGCTCAGCGTGGCCAGCAGCGCGTCGCTGGCATCGAGCACGTTGGTCAGGGGCAGGGTGCCGGTCCAGGAGTAGTAGCGCACACCGTTCACCAGCTCGGCGCCGCTGCCGCAGCCGGAGGTGGGCACGCCTTGCGGAAAGCGGCTGTTGAACTTGGCCGAGCCTGCCGTGGTCAGCGAGTCCAGCGCCGCCGTGGGCATCTGGGGCAGGCCCGTACCGCCGGAGGTCAGGTTGATCAGACCCACCAGTGCCTTGGCGGCGGCGCTGGCCACGGCTTCGGACACTGAACCTGCGGGCGCTACGCCGCGCAGGATGTCTGCCACGCGCGAACCCCGGTTCACACCGCCAATCGACGTGACCGATGCCACCAGCTGCGGCGCCACGCCCGCCACATAGCGGGTGGTGGGGCCTCCGTGCGAATGGCCCACCAGGTTCACCTTGGGGGCCCCGGTCAGCGCCAGGATGGTCTTGACCTGCGCCAGCAATTGCTCGCCGCGCACCTCGGTGCTGTTGGCGGCCGAGACCTGGGCGACGTAGACCTTGGCGCCGCCCTGGCGCAGTGCGTCGGGGATGCCGTAGAAGTAGTCGATGCCCAGGGCCGAGTCAAAGCCGAACAGGCCGTGCACCAGCACGATGGGGTAGCGCGTCTGGGTGTAGCCCGTCTGCGCCTGCGCGCCCACGCCCAGCAGCAGCAATCCCGCCGTTGCTGCCAGCACCAGTCGCCGCAAAAAGCGGCTGAAAAATCCGGTCATGTGTTTGTCTCCGTTGGTATGGTTTCTTATGCTCGCAAAAACGAACGACCGTTCTTTTTTGCGAGATCAATTTTTGTATTCGGCCCGTGGAGTCACTATCGGGACATACCCGTGTGTGCGCCGCACCATGCAGAAATCACGCAGTTGTTCGTAAAATCCTGCGCCATGAAAGCCTTTGACGCACTCGACAAGCTGGACCGCGCCATCCTGCGCCGCCTGCAGGACAACGGCCGCGAGACGTACGACGTCATCGGAGAACAGGTGGGCCTGTCGCCCAGCGCGGTGCTGCGCCGCGTCAAGCGGCTGGAAGACAGCGGAGTGATTCACCGCTACGTGGCCCTGGTGCAGCCCGAAGCGGTGGGGCTGGGGCTCACGGCGTACCTGAACGTGCGGCTGGAAAAACACACGGAAAGCCACAAGCGCAACCCCATGGACCTGTTCCGCGCCAGCGTGCAGACCTGGCCCGAGGTGGTGGAGTGCGCATCGCTCACCGGCGAAATGGACTACCTGCTGCGCGTGGTGGTGGCCGACATGGCGCACTACAGCCGCTTCATCATGGACACGCTGCTCAAGCACCCCAGCGTGCAGGACTGCAAGACCAGTTTTGTGCTCGACCGCGTGAAGGCGACGACGGCCGTGCCGGTGTAGTCCAGCGCGGGCCTTCGCCCTTGGCTGGGATGGGGCACGTCACAGGCGTGACTCCCTGTGGCGTCTGGCGGTGCGGCGGAGGTTGCTGTAAGGCGGTCCGCGCTTTACGCTCTGGCCCGTGCGGAGAAGGCTTGGCGCAGACGGGGTGCAGCCACCTCAGCCGTCGCGTCTGCGACCCATGCTGAGGAGATCCAGGGCATGAATACTCTCAAGTTGATAGCTATTGAGGCATGATCTTCCAGCGCTTGGAGCCGATTTTTCCGCATTTTGAGTAGGATCACTATTTTGTTGCGGCGCAGCAATTTGGACTGGAAAAGATGAGGGAAAACCCTTATATTTGGCGACATGTTCGCAACCAAAGACTGGCTCAAGGCATCCTGGTACGCAGGCCGGGACCTGCTGCGCCCGGTAACCAGCGGCTCTTCTGCCTCTGATATTCACATCCACCAGCAGGAGACGCCCGTGATGGTTCCTATCCGCTCCCTGGGCCCCTCCTACCGGGAGCGGATCACCCAGCACCTGCTGCAGCTGGAGCCTGCAGACCGCTACCTGCGCTTTGGCTATGCCGCCAACGACGAACAGATCCGCCGCTACGCCGAGCAGCTCAACTTCGAGCGCGATGAAATCTTTGGCATCTACAACCGCCGCCTTGAGCTCATCGCCATGGCCCACCTGGCGTTTTCGGAAAACCCCGAACACAAGCCGTGTGCTGAATTCGGTGTGTCTGTGCTCAAGCAGGCACGGGGTCGCGGCTTTGGCGCGCGCCTGTTCGAGCGTGCCGTGATGCATGCGCGCAATGAGGGCGTGAACATGGTGTTCATCCATGCGTTGTCTGAAAACACCGCCATGCTCAAGATCGCGCGCAACGCCGGTGCCACCGTGCGCCGCGACGGGTCCGAGTCCGAGGCCTATCTGCAGATTCCACCCGCCAGCCTCGACACGCGCATGACCGAGATGGTCGAGCAGCAGTTTGCCGAGGTGGACTACCAGCTCAAAAAGCAGGCCAAGCAGTTCTGGGACTTTCTGGCCAATGTGCAGGAAGTGCGCAGCGGCGTGCAACACGCGCGCCACCAGTCGGCCGAGTGATGCATGGCGGTCACGCCCCCGGCCGTGACGCCGGTGGTGGCTGGCTGTCACGGCAATCCGCTATCCTAGGGGCCTGATTCACTACCGCACGTCCTGCACTCCAGACAGTGTCTGACCCGCACCCCGCGCACCCCGGGCGACCGCCCGAGAGGGAAGACAAGCGCACCTTCCTGCAGAAAGTGGCCGAGTTCATCCATCCTGGGCCGGACTCCACGGAAGAACTCATCGAAACCCTGGCCGAGGCCGAGGACAACGAGGTCATCGGCGCCGAATCGCGCGTGATGCTGGAGCGCGTGATCCGCATGGCCGACATGACGGCGGGCGATGTGATGGTGGCAGCACCGCGCATGGACCTCGTCAACATTGACGCGCCTTTCGATGAGCTGCTGCACCTGGTGATCAGCACCGCGCATTCACGGTTTCCGGTCTATCAGGGCGAGCGCGAGAACATCATCGGCATCCTGATGGCCAAGGACCTGCTCAAGCTGCAGCGGGCGCCCGAGCTGAACATCCGTGCGTTGCTGCGCCCGGCAGCGTTTGTGCCCGAAAGCAAAGGCCTGAACGACCTGCTGCGCGAGTTCCGTGGCAACCGCAACCACCTGGCCATCGTGATCGACGAGTTTGGCCGCGTGGCCGGGCTCATCACCATCGAAGACGTGCTGGAGCAGATCGTCGGCGAGATTGAGGACGAGTTCGACATCCCCGAAGACGATGGCGACATCTTTGGCTTGGCCGACCGGACCTACCGTGTGAGTGGTGACACCCCCATCGAGCGTGTGGCCGAGGCCTTTGAGGTGGCCATCGTGGGTAGCGACCCCAACGAGCATTTCGACACCATCGGCGGCCTGATTGCCCACGAAATGGGCCATGTGCCCAAGCGCGGTGAGCATCTGCAGCTCAGCGGCCTGCATTTTGTGGTGCTGCACACCAAGGGCGGGGCGGTGCGCTGGTTCAAGGTGTCCAGGGTCGAAGACACTCCCTCCGACGGCTGATGTCGCGGCGCTCTCGGATGGCGGGCGGGCCGCTGCTGCCGCAACTGCTGCTGGCACTGGCGGCGGGCCTGGCCCAGGCGGCCTCGCTGGCCTGGCCGGGCAGCGGCCAACCCTTGTGGTGGCTGCAGCTGGCTTCGATGGCTGCACTCGCCTGGATGGTGCGGCCTTTCGCTGTGGAGCACCAGCGCGTCGCTGCGCCCTGGCGGCGCGGTACGTTCGTGGGTGGGTTGTTTGCCACCGCCTGGCTGGCAGGCACTTTCTGGTGGCTGTTCATTTCCATGCATTCCTATGGCGGCCTGCCCGCGCCGTTGGCCGTCGCAGCGGTGCTGGGGCTCGCTGCCTTTCTGGCCAGCTACTACGCGGCGGCTTTGGCCTTTTTTTGCCGGTATGCGCCGGTGAATCGTGCCGGGAGTGCTCTTCTTTTCGGAGCGCTGTGGCTGCTGGCCGAACTGGCACGGGGCGTCTGGTGGACGGGGTTCCCGTGGGGTGCAGGCGGCTACGCGCATGTGGATGGGCCGCTCGCCGTGCTGGCCCGCCACATGGGGGTGTATGGCATCAGCGCGGTGGCTGCTGCGTTGGCGATGGGCGTGGTGCAGGTGCGTGCCGCCGACCTGCGCAACGTGCGCTGGTGGGCGCTGGTGCTGGCGGCGGGCGGCCTGCTGGCCTGGGCCACGGTGGACCGGCTGTGTGCGGTCAATCTGTGCCACACCCCGGTACGGCGCGCAGCGCCCGCCCTGAGCCTGGAGCTGCTGCAGGGCAATATCCCCCAGGACGAAAAGTTCCAATCCGGCAGCGGCGTGCCCGTGGCCCTGCAGTGGTATGCCGAGGCCCTGCGCAACGCCCAGGCTGACCTGGTGGTGGCGCCCGAGACCGCCATACCGCTGCTGCCGCAGCAGCTCATTCCGGGGTATCTGGAGGGCATGCAGCAACGCTATGCGCAAGGGGCTCAGGCCGCCATGGTGGGCATTCCGCTGGGGGATGAAGCGCAGGGCTACACCAACTCCGTGCTGGGCATGAGCGCCACGACCCAGGCAGAGCCCTATCGCTACGACAAGCACCACCTCGTGCCATTTGGAGAGTTCATTCCGCCGTTTTTCAAGTGGTTCACGGCCATGATGAACATCCCTCTGGGCGATTTCAACCGGGGGACCGTGGGCCAGGCGTCGTTTGCCGTGGCGGGGCAGCGCATCGCGCCGAACATCTGCTACGAAGACTTGTTCGGCGAGGAGTTGGGGGCTCGATTCATCGACCCCGCCCAGGCCCCCACGGTGTTTGTCAACTTCAGCAACATCGGCTGGTTTGGCGACACCCTGGCCATCGACCAGCATCTGCACATCAGCCGCATGCGTGCGCTCGAATTCGAGCGCCCGATGGTGCGCGCCACCAACACGGGAGCCACGGTCATCATCGACCACCGGGGCGTGGTCACGCACCAGCTGGCTCGCTACACGCGCGGCGTGCTCAAAGGCGAGGTGCAGGGCCGGGGGCTGGACGCACAAAGTGGCTGGGCCATCACGCCTTACGCGTGGTGGGTGTCCCGCTGGGGGCTGTGGCCGCTGTGGGCGCTGGGGGCTCTGGTGCTGGTGGGGGCCATGGTCGCCAGCAGGGGCCGCAGGCCGCGTGGCAATTGATCCAGGTCAGGCATTGCGCCCGGCGTCGCAAGGGCCTGCGCACCCCCGTGTTTAGAGGCGGCTCCCTATGCCTTGATAATAGAGGCCCGCAACCGGGGGGCTGGTGTTGCGTAAAACGATGATTTGAGGCGGGCCATCCGCCGTTCTGGAGCACGACTGAAAATGGCAGATTCCTTTTCCTACGAACAACTGATCGCCTCGGGCGAGGGCCGGCTGTTCGGCGCTGACAGCGGGCGTCTGCCGCTGCCACCCATGCTGATGTTTGACCGCATCACGCACATCGACGGCGATGGTGGCGCGCACGGGCTGGGAAAGATCCGTGCCGAACTCGATGTCAAGCCCGACCTGTGGTTCTTTGCCTGCCATTTCCAGGGCGACCCGGTCATGCCCGGCTGCCTGGGGCTCGATGCCATGTGGCAGCTCATCGGTTTTTACCTGACCTGGCTGCAACTGCCGGGCCGGGGCCGCGCGCTGGGTGCGGGCGAGGTCAAGTTCACCGGCGAGGTCGGCCCTGACGTGAAGCTGGTCACCTACGAAATCGATATCAAGCGCGTCATCAAGCGCAAGCTGGTCATGGCCATTGGTGATGCCCGCCTGCTGGCCGACGGCAAGGAAATCTATGTGGCCAACGACCTTCGCGTGGGTCTGTTCAAGCGCGAGGAAGACGGTAAGGACGCAGCATGACCACCAAGAAGCGCGTAGTCATCACCGGCGCGGGCATCGTCTCGTGCATTGGCAACGACCTGGCCTCCGTGGAGGCTTCGCTGCGTGCGGGCACCAGCGGCATCAAGGCCGTGGAGAAGTTCAAGGAACTGGGTCTGCGCAGCCAGGTGGGCGGCGCACCGGAGATCGATATCGAAGCGCGCATTGACCGCAAGCAGCTGCGCTTCATGGGCGATGCGGCGGCCTATGCGCAGATCGCACTGGAAGACGCTATCCAGCAAGCAGGCCTCACGCCAAGCCAAGTCAGCCACCCGCGCACCGGCCTCATCATGGGGTCGGGCGGTGGTTCGCCCGCCAACCAGATCGAAGCGGCCGACACGCTGCGCGAAAAAGGCATCCGCCGCGTGGGGCCCTATCAGGTCACGCGCTGCATGAGTTCTACCGTGTCCGCCTGCCTGGCCACCAACTTCAAGGTCAAGGGCATCAACTACTCCATCACATCGGCCTGCTCCACGTCCGCCCACTGCATCGGCGCTGCCGCGCAGCAGATCGCCTGGGGCGTGCAGGACGTGATGTTTGCGGGCGGTGGCGAAGAGCTGAGCTGGGGCATGTCGCTGCTGTTTGACGGCATGGGCGCCATGTCCAGCAAGTACAACGAAACGCCCGAGCAGGCCTCACGCGCCTACGACGCGAACCGCGACGGCTTCGTGATCGCTGGCGGCGGCGGTGCCGTGGTGCTGGAGAGCCTGGAGCACGCCCAGGCCCGTGGCGCGACCATCCTGGCCGAAGTGGTGGGCTTTGGCGCCACCAGCGACGGTGAAGACATGGTGGCCCCGTCGGGCGACGGTGCCATTGCCTGCATGCAGCAAGCCATGGAAGGTCTGGACGCCCCCATCGACTACATCAACACCCACGGCACCTCGACCCCCGTGGGCGACATGCAGGAAGTGCGCGCCATGCGTGCCCTGTTTGGCGACAAGGTGCCACCGTTCTCGTCCACCAAGTCGCTCACCGGCCACTCGCTGGGCGCCACGGGCGTGCAGGAGGCCATCTACTGCATGATCATGCTGAACAAGGGCTTCATCGCCGGCTCGGCCAATGTCGAGACACCTGACCCGGCCCTGGGCGACATGCCTCTGGTCACGCAAACGCGCGATGCGCAGCTGAACACGGTGTTGTCCAACAGCTTCGGCTTTGGCGGCACCAACGCCAGCCTGGTGCTGCGCCGCTGGAACCACTGACCGGGGACTCCCCACCGCAACGGCCTGCCTGTCTCTGGACATGCAGGCCGTTTTTTATGGGCTCTATCGGCCCGTCAGCGCCTGACGGGCCTTGGGGTTGGGCTGCAGGGCCTCGTGCAGCAAGGCGGGCAGCATGCTCAGCATGCGGGTGGCCTGCAGACCGGGCGGAAAGGCGCGCGCGTGGTAGCTGTACAGCGACATGGGGGCCAGCTCGTGCAGCTCCTGTGCCACCATCTGCGCAGGGTCCAGCCCCTTGGCGGTGAGAAAGTCCACCACCGTCCAGCCCATGCCCCGGCGCACCAGCTCCAGCGCCAGGCGCGATGTCTGCACCTGGATGCCGGGCCCGGCAGGCGAGCCGAGGCGGTGTGCGATTTCGTCAATCGCCTGGCGCATGGGGTCGTCGCCCACCAGGCGGATCACGGGCACCTGCGCCAGCCGCGCACCGGGGCTGGCGGCACGGGGAGCACGCGCCCACACGCTGGTCGCGACCGCCAGGTACAAGCGACCACTGACCAGCAGATCGCTCGCGATTTGTGGGTGGGGGTGTTTGTAGAAACCCAGGCAAAAGTCCACGCTGCGTGTGAGCAGGGCCTGCGTCATCTGGTCCTGGTGGATGGTGCGCACCTCCACGCCCACCTGCGGATGCTGCTCGGCATGGTGCTGCAGCAGGCGCGGCAGAAATTCGTGCGTGATGGACGGTATGGCGCCCAGCCGCACATCGCCCGAATCACTGGTGGCCAGGTTGCGCGCGGTGCGCTTGAGCGCATCCAGCTGCCGGTAGATACCGGTGGACTCGGTGGCCAGCACCTGGGCCTCGGGCGTCGGGGTCAGGCCTGCCGGCGAGCGGTTGAATAGCCGGTAGCCCAGCTGCAACTCGGTGTGTGCCACGGCCTTGCTGATTGCTGAGGGGGTGATGCACAGCAACCGCGCAGCTGCGCTCATGTTGCCGGTTTGCAGCACGGCCTGAAAAACTTCCAGTTGTCTCAAGTTCATGGCGGAGTTGGCTTGTGGCGGTGGCCGAGGGGCACTTCATGGCCTTCGAACGGCAGTTCTGGGGTGTGAGCTGAATTCATAAGGGTGGGTCAATTATTCCGCATGACTGTGTTCTGGTTTCTCATAGGATGCGGCACCGCTTCACCGGCGGTTGTGAATAAAGCGGCGCAACGCGTGCTGCCACCCAAAAAAATCAGGAGACCTCTTCATGCGCATTTCTTCCTCCCCCACCGCCAGCCGCTGGCTCGCGGGTTTGCTGTTGTCTGCTGCCTCCGCCGTTGCCATGGCCCAGGCTGCCAAGCCCAATGTGGTAGTGCTGGCCACGGGGGGCACCATTGCCGGTGCGGGCGCCTCGGCCGCCAACAGCGCAACCTATGCCGCCGCCAAGGTGCCGGTGGACAAGCTCCTGGCAGGCCTGCCTGAGCTGGCCAATGTGGCCAAGGTGTCGGGTGAGCAGGTATTCCAGATCGCCTCCGAGAGCTTCACCAACGAGCACCTGCTGCGCCTCGGCCAGCGCGTTTCGGCCCTGGCCAAGCAGGCAGACGTGGACGGCATCGTGATCACCCACGGCACGGACACCCTGGAAGAAACCGCGTACTTCCTGAACCTCACCGTGCGCACCAACAAGCCCATCGTGGTGGTCGGCTCCATGCGTCCCGGCACGGCCCTGTCGGCCGACGGCGCGCTGAATCTGTACGACGCCGTGACCGTGGCCGCCAGCAAGGACGCTGCCGGCAAGGGCGTGCTGGTCACGATGAACGACGAGATCCAGAGCGGTCGCGACGTGAGCAAGACCATCAACATCAAGACCGAGGCCTTCAAGAGCCAGTGGGGCCCGCTGGGCATGGTGGTGGAAGGCAAGAACTACTGGTTCCGCGCCCCGGTCAAGCGCCACACGACCAACTCCGAGTTCAACATCGACGACATCAAGGCGCTGCCCGCCGTGGACATCGTGTACGGCTACGGCAACATGAACACCACGGGCATCGAGGCCTACGGCAAGGCCGGCGTCAAGGCGCTGATCCATGCCGGCACCGGCAACGGCTCGGTGGCTGCACAGGCGGTCGATTCGCTCAAGGCCTTGCGTGGCCAGGGCGTGCAGATCATCCGTTCGGCCCGCGTGCCCGATGGTTTTGTGCTGCGCAATGCCGAGCAGCCCGACGACAAGTACGACTGGGTGGTGGCCCATGACCTGCGCCCCCAAAAGGCCCGCATCCTGGCCATGGTCGCTTTGACCAAGACCAACGACAGCAAGGAACTGCAGCGCATTTTCTGGGAGTATTGATCCCTGTTTCCGAGGTTAGAACGCCATGCTTTGACGCGATGCATGCGTTGACGGCCACACCCGTGTGGCCACCGGTACGCACCGGCTTATAGCTCGCGTGACTGGTTGGGAAGGCTGGGGCTCCAAAAGGGCTCCGGCCTTTTTTCATGGGCGCGGGCCGGTGTTGCTGGCGCTGCCGCAGCACACGCGGCGGCGCGCCGTAAAATCACCGGTTTGCGCGCGCGACGCCCGTCCTTGTTGCCCATGGGGTGGCGGGCGCTGGGTTTGGCTCGCGCACCGCGTTTTCTTCTTTTTCCCCTTACTTGCCAGGCCCTGGCTTGCCAGTGCCTCAGCCACAGACGCCATGTTGACATTCCAGCAAATCATTTTGAAGCTGCAGTCCTACTGGGACGCGCAGGGTTGCGCCCTTTTGCAACCCTATGACATGGAAGTGGGCGCCGGCACATCGCACACCGCCACCTTCCTGCGCGCCATCGGCCCCGAGCCCTGGAAGGCCGCCTACGTGCAGCCAAGCCGCCGCCCCAAGGACGGCCGCTACGGCGAGAACCCCAACCGCCTGCAGCACTACTACCAGTACCAGGTGGTGCTCAAGCCCGCACCCGCCAACATCCTGGAGCTGTACCTGGGCAGCCTCGAAGCCCTGGGCTTCGACCTGAAAAAGAACGACATCCGCTTTGTCGAAGACGACTGGGAGAACCCCACGCTCGGCGCCTGGGGCCTGGGCTGGGAGGTGTGGCTCAACGGCATGGAAGTCACGCAGTTCACCTACTTCCAGCAGGTCGGCGGCATCGATTGCAAGCCCGCCACCGGCGAGATCACCTACGGCCTGGAGCGCCTGGCCATGTACCTGCAGGGCGTGGACAACGTCTACAACCTCAAGTGGACCGACACCCTGAGCTACGGTGACGTGTACAAGCAAAACGAGGTGGAGCAGTCCACCTACAACTTCGAGCACAGCGACGCGGACTTTTTGTTCACCGCCTTCAACGCGCACGAAAAGCAGGCCAAGTACCTGATGGAGCAGCAGCTGGCGCTGCCCGCCTACGAGCAGGTGCTCAAGGCCGCACACAGCTTCAACCTGCTGGATGCGCGCGGTGCGATCAGCGTGACCGAGCGTGCCGCGTACATCGGCCGCATCCGCAACCTGGCCCGAGCCGTGGCGCAGAGCTACTACGAGAGCCGCGAGCGCCTGGGCTTCCCCATGGCGCCGCGCGAGTGGGTGGAACAGATGACGAAGAAGGCTGCGTGAGAGAAATGACGATGACAACCCCAAACCTCCTCGTTGAACTGTTTGTCGAAGAGCTGCCGCCCAAGGCGCTGCAGAAGCTGGGCGATGCTTTCGCCACCGTGCTGGGCGACCAGCTCAAGGCCCTGGGCCTGGCGTCTGCCGCCTCGGTGGTCACGCCCTTCGCGTCGCCCCGCCGCCTGGCCGCGCATGTGACCGCCGTGGCCGACAAGGCCGCCGACAAGGCCGTGCAGCAAAAGCTGATGCCCGTGACCGTGGGCCTTCAAGCGGACGGCAACGCCACGCCTGCGCTGCTGAAAAAGCTGCAGGCGCTGGGCGCCGATGTGTCCAACCCCGCAGCCGCTGTGGCTGCCTTGAAGCGCGCGCAGGACGGCAAGGCCGAAGCCCTGTTCTACGACAGCGTGGTGCCCGGTGCCACGTTGGCGGCGGGCCTGCAAAAGGCGCTGGACGAAGCCATTGCCAAGCTCCCTATCCCCAAGGTGATGAGCTACCAGCTCGAAACCGACTGCGAGCTGCCCGGCTGGACCAGCGTGAACTTTGTGCGCCCCGCACACGGCCTGGTCGCGCTGCATGGCGGCACCGTGGTGCCCGTGAAGGCGCTGGGCCTGACCGCTGGCAACAGCACCACCGGCCACCGTTTTGAAGCCGCCGTGTCGCCCGTGGTGCTGGCCGATGCCGACAGCTACGCCGCCACGCTGCAAAAAGACGGCGCCGTGATTGCCAGCTTTGCCGAGCGCAAGGCCGAGATCGCGCGCCAGCTGGCAGCGGCTGCTGCGAAGGTGGGCAACGGCGCCCGCCCCATCGAAGACGAAGCCCTGCTGGACGAGGTGACCGCGCTGGTGGAGCGCCCCAACGTGGTCATCTGCCAGTTTGAAGAGCAGTTTCTGGGTGTGCCACAAGAGTGCCTCATCCTCACGATGAAGGCCAACCAGAAGTACTTCCCGCTGCTGGACGCTGCAGGCAAGCTGACCAACAAGTTCCTGGTGGTCAGCAACATCAGCCCCGAAGACACGAGCTTTGTGACTGGCGGCAACGAGCGCGTGGTGCGCCCCCGCCTGGCCGATGCCAAGTTCTTCTTTGACCAGGACCGCAAGAAGACTTTGGAGTCACGCGTGGCGGGTCTCGCCAAAGTCGTTTATCACAACAAGCTGGGCACGCAAGGCGAGCGTATGGAGCGCGTTTGCTCCATCGCCAAGTTCATTGGTGAGAAGCTGGGGGGCTCCGAGCTTGCCGAAAAGGCTGTGCTCGCTGCGCGTTTGTCTAAAGCCGACTTGCTGACCGATATGGTGGGTGAGTTCCCCGAGCTGCAGGGCATCATGGGTAACTACTACGCCCGTAACGATGGCTTGAGTGAAGAAATTGCAAATGCGATCTCTGATCACTATTGCCCACGTTTTTCTGGCGATTTCTTGCCTACCAGCTTGGTTGGGGTTTCTGTGGCGCTGGCCGACAAACTCGAAACCCTGGTGGGCATGTTCGGTATCGGCAACCTGCCCACGGGCGACCGCGATCCGTTCGCGCTGCGCCGCCATGCATTGGGCGTGATCCGCATGCTGGTCGAAAAAGACCTGCCGCTGGACTTGAGCGCGCTGCTGGCCGGTGCCGTGCCTGCCTTTGGCGACAAGATCACCGACGCCACGCCCGCTCTGGCCGACTTCATCTACGACCGCCTTGCTGGCAGCCTGCGTGAGCAAGGCTACAGCGCGCAAGAAGTGGACGCCGTGCTGGCACTGCGCCCGCAGCGCCTGGCCCTGGTCGAGAAGCAGCTGGCTGCAGTGCGTGCCTTTGCCGCCTTGCCCGAAAGCCCCGCCCTGGCAGCGGCCAACAAGCGCGTTGGCAACATCCTCAAGAAGGCCGAGGTCGAAGGCCCGGTGGATGCCCACGTCAACCCCAACCTGCTGCAGGAAAAGGCCGAGCAGGACCTGTACGCCGCGCTGCAGCGCTTTGTGCCCGAGGCCAATGCCCAGTTCGACGCGGGCGACTACACCGCCAGCCTGCAGACCCTGGCCGTGCTGCGTGCGCCCGTGGATGCGTTCTTTGACGACGTGATGGTGAACGCCGAGCAGCTGGACCTGCGCCTGAACCGCCAGGGCCTGCTCAAGACGCTGCACGAAGCCATGAACCGCGTGGCCGATTTGTCCCGTCTGGCGGCCTGACCCCTGGTGCTGGTAGGCTGGTGGTTCTCACAAGGCAAACCCCTCCTATGAAACTCGCCATCCTCGACCGCGACGGCACCCTCAACCCGATGGGGGATGAATACATCACTTCGGCCGACGAGTGGGCGGCGGTGCCCGGCGCGCTCGAAGCCATTGCCCGCCTCAACCATGCCGGCTGGCATGTGGTGGTCGCCACCAACCAGCCGGGACTGGGCCGGGGGCTGTTTGACGTGGTGGCGCTCAACGCCATCCACGCCAAGATGCACCGGCAGGTGGCGGCGGTGGGCGGGCGCATCGACGCGGTGTTCTATTGCCCCCATGCGGCCGACGAGGACTGCAGCTGCCGCAAGCCCGCCCCGGGCCTGCTGGAGCAGATTTGCGACCGCTACGGCATGGAGCGCAACGAGGTCCGCGTGGTCGGCAGCTGCGAGGCCCACCTGCAGGCGGGTGCCGCCCTGGGGGCCCAGTTGCACCTGGTGTGCACCGGCCGGTCTGCTGCGTTGCGGTCGGGCGGGGCGTTGCCTGCGGGGTTGCCGGCGGGTACGCAGTTGCACGCCAGCCTCGGAGATTTTGTGGACCAGTTGCTGCCGGTGGTGCCAAGCGCCTCAGCCGCCGTGGCCGCAGCGCCCTTGCCGCTGTCGTGACAGGGCGCAGCAGCATCTTGATGCTATTTAATTCATAGCTGTTGGCGCATATTTCACTAGCGCTTGCGGCCAAAAAGACATCCCAATGGCTCTTATCCGTTCTGTCATTCACCTTCTCTGGATGGGCATCACCGTGGTGCCCTACGCGCTGGCCATCATGCTGGGCACGCTGCTGGGCGTGCGGGGTGTGCCCCTGTACCGCATCGCCCGGGCCTGGCTGTCGCTGTGCATCAGCGGCGCGCGGGTGGTTCTGGGCATCCGCGCCGAGGTGACCGGCATGGAGAACCTGCCGCAGGGCGCCAATGAAGGCGCGATCCTGCTGGTCAAGCACCAGTCCACGTACGAGACCTTCCTGATGCCGGTGATCATGCCGCACCCCCTGGCCTACGTGTTCAAGAAGGAGCTGCTGCATGTGCCCTTCTTCGGCTGGGCCATCGGGCGGCTGGACATGATTCACATCGACCGCAACCAGCGCACGCAGGCCTTCAACAAGGTGGTGCAGCAGGGCAAGGACCTGCTGGCCAAGGGCATCTGGATCATCATGTTCCCCGAGGGCACTCGCATCGAGCGGGGGCAAAAGGGCAACTACAAGACCGGCGGTACGCGCCTGGCGATTGACACCGGTGCGCCAGTGATTCCGATCGCCGTGACCTCGGCCAAGGTGTGGCCGCGCAAGGCGTTCGTCAAGCGCCCCGGCGTGGTGGATGTGTCGATTGGCAAGCCCATCTCCAGCGTGGGGCGCCAGCCCGACGAACTGATGCGCGAGGTGGAGGCCTGGATCGAGGCCGAGATGCGTCGCCTGGACCCAGAGGCTTACCCAGCGGCCAACACCACGGCCCCCAGCGGGAAGTAAACCGACCGTGATGCAGCGGCTTGTGCAACTGGCGCTGGACCTGTTCGACCCGCCCGGGGCCCCTGCAGCAGGCCCCAGTCCTGTGGCTGCAGGTTTCAAGCCCAATCAGCCACAAGCGCTAGTCGTGCAAGCGCCGGTAGCTCCTAAAACTATAGTGAGCCGGCCTTCGGCGCCTGCGGTGCCGCTGCCCTCGCTGTTGTCGCCTGCCGAATTCCGCCACCCCCAGGCCAGCCGCGAGGTGCTGCTGGGAGATGCCGTCGTGGCCTATGCGCTGCAGCGCGCGCGCCGCCGCAGCATCGGCTTTACCGTGGGGGCCGACGGCCTGTCGGTGCGGGCCCCCAGCTGGGTGACGCTGGGCGCTGTGGATGCCGCGCTGCGCGAGAAGTCCGACTGGATCCTGCGCAAGCTGTCGGAGGCGCGCGAGCGCCAGCAGCGCATGGAAGGCGGTCGTATCGTCTGGGCCCATGGCGCAGAGCTGCCCTATCTAGGTGAGCCGCTGAGGCTGGTGCTGGACCCGAGCCACGGCTTTGCGGGCAAAGGCGGAGCGCTGGTGGCGGCGGTGGAGCCGGGCGGCGCAGCCACGACGCCCAGCCTGCACATTGGCCTGCCGCACAGCGCCAGCCCCGCACAGGTCCGCGATGCCGTCCAGGCCTGGTTGATGCGCGACGCGCGCCGCCACTTCACCGAGCGGCTGGACCACTTTGCCCCGCTGCTTGGCGTGCGCTGGGCCAGCCTGCGCCTGTCGAGCGCCAACACCCGCTGGGGCAGCGCCAAGGCCGACGGCTCCATCCGCCTGAACTGGCGCCTGCTGCACTACCGCCCGGCCATCATCGACTACGTGGTGGCGCACGAACTGGCCCACCTGCGCGTGATGGACCACAGCCCCCGCTTCTGGGACACCGTGGCCACCGTGGTGCCGGACTATGCGCAACTGCGCAGCCATCTCCGTGACGAACCCGCCCCCTTGTGGGATTGAAGAAGGACCCTGACGATGACCGAAGCCAAGATTTCCCCCGCCGAAGGCTACGCCGGTGACGTGACGCCCCAACAGGCCTGGCAATGGGTGCAGGCCGGGCAGGCCGTGCTGGTGGACGTGCGCAGCGACGCCGAACGCGAGTGGGTGGGCCACGTGCCCGGCGCCGCTGCGGTTGCCTGGAAGCAATGGCCGGGCATGGCGATGAACGCCGACTTCGATGCCCAGATGCGCGCTGCGGTGCCCGAGGGTGGACGGGCCGTACTGCTGTGCCGCAGCGGTGTGCGCTCCATTGCCGCCGCGCGCCGCGCCACCGAGTTGGGTATCACCGCGTACAACATCCTCGAAGGGTTCGAGGGCGATGCGGATGCGCAAGGCCAACGCGGCAAACGTGGTGGCTGGCGCTTTCATGGCCTGCCGTGGAAGCAAGGCTGATTTGCTATCAAAAAAAGAGCTGCCAGCGCTTTTTCTACTAGCGCTGGCAGCTCAGTGGGCTTGAATCTGCGAGAGATTACTTGGTCAGTGGCGGAATCCGCAGCTTCTGGCCGGGATAGATCTTGTCGGGGTGGCTCAGCATGGGCTTGTTGGCCTCGAAGATCACGGGGTACTTGTTGGCGTCGCCGTAGAACTTCTTGGCAATGGCGCTGAGCGTGTCGCCGCGCACCACGTCGTGGTATTGGGCTTCGGGCTCGGGGTTGGTCACCTCCATCAGGTTCTCGACGCTGGTCACGCTGGCCACGTTGCCGCAGCACAGGGTGACTTTTTCCTTGGCGGCCTGGGTGGGGGCGGTGCCCTTGACGGTGACCTTGCCTTGCGTGCCGTCGAATGCTACCTGTACGTTGCTGGCGCCCAGGTTCTGGGACGCGATGTAGGTCTCGATGGCCTTGGATGCCTTGGCGTTGAGTTCATCCTGCGTGGGGGCGGCTGCCGTGGCGGCCTGTGCTTCTTTACCGCCGAACAGCTTTTCGCCGGCTTCCTTGATGAAACTGAAAAGACCCATGTCGTACCTCCTAATGTTGCAGAAACAGGAAGGACCACTGTAGCGGGTACGGGCGGCTGCATCGTGTCGGACAGGGGCGCGACACGATTTTTCACAATTGGGGGGCCGGGGAGAGGTGGTGCCTCCGTAGCTGTCGCCCTCGGGCAGGGGCGCATCGCAAAACTCGGGATAATCCGCCGCATGACTTTTCTGGCCATCGACGTCGGTAACACCCGTCTCAAATGGGCGTTGTACGACGCTCCCCGCCCCGGGGCTGCGCTCATTGCGCATGGCGCCGAGTTTCTCGACCACATCGACCGCCTGGCCGAAGGCAGCTGGGCCTCGCTGCCCCATCCGACACGCATGCTGGGCTGTGTGGTGGCGGGAGATGCGGTCAAACGCCGCGTACAGGAACAGATGGAAATCTGGGACGTCACCCCCTCGTGGGTGGTGTCATCGGCGCAAGAGGCGGGGTTGACCAATGGCTACGACCACCCCTCGCGCCTGGGCTCCGACCGGTGGGTGGCCATGATCGGCGCACGCCACCATGTGCTGGCAAGCGGCCCTGCACGGCCGCTGGTGGTGGTGATGGTGGGCACGGCCGTGACGGTGGAGTGCATCGACACCGAGGGCCGCTTCATGGGCGGCCTGATCCTGCCCGGCCACGGCATCATGTTGCGTGCGCTTGAAACCGGCACGGCCGGCCTGCACGTGCCTACGGGCGAAGTGCGCCCGTTCCCTACCAACACCAGCGATGCGCTGACCAGTGGAGGCACCTACGCCATCGCGGGGGCCGTGGAGCGCATGTACCAGCACCTGTTGCAGCACTGCGGCCAGGAGCCTGCCTGCATCATGACCGGCGGCGCCGGCTGGAAGATGGCGCCCAGCATGACGCGGCCGTTTGAGCTGGTGGACAACTTGATTTTTGACGGACTTCTGGAGATTGCAGCGCAGCGGTTTGGGGGCTGAGGGCTTTTGAGCTCCGCATCCATAGCAGCGCGACACGGCAATCTACTGCAAACCTCTGTGTAAAACTGGCGCTGCGCAAGCCAGAGACACCGAGCAAGGGCCGTCCCGCAGCGAGGGTGTCGTCCCCCTTCCCGAATGGCGTAGCCAGTCGAGAGAAGGGGGAAGCGGCAAAGCCGCTCAGGGGGATGCCTCTTACTCTTCTTCCAGTTCCGCCCGTGCCATCTCCACATCCAGCCGCTCCATGGCATCCATGGGTTCCGCGGTGGCGGCCTTTTCGTAGAGCGCAGTGGCTTCCTTCATCTTCTTGTCGCCTTCCAGCATGACGAGGGCATTGGCGTACTCAATCATGGCGATGGCCGATCCCGGGTTGAGCTTGAGGGCCTCCTGGAACAGCTTGAGGCCCGTGTCCTTCTTGGCGCCATAGGTCATGCCGCCAATCAGCGAACCCACCTTGTCGATCACCTCCGCATGGAAGGCACCCAGCGCAATGCGCGCATCGGCGTGTTGGGGCGACAGGGCGATGGCCTTTTCCAGCGACTCCTTCACCTTGCCGCCCAGGCCCTGCGCCAGCGCCTTGGCCACGCTGATGCCCTGGCTGTAGCGGCCCAGCGCATACGCATGCCAGTACCAGGCGTTGGCGTTGTTCGGTTCTGCGGCCGCCTGGGCCTCGGCCCTTTCGGCCACCTGCATGAACAGGTCCAGCCGCGTCTTTTCCTTGGGCTCCAGGTAGTTGGCGTAGATGGAGGTGGCCTTGTTGGCCGCAGTCATGCCCGCGCCACCGGCCGCCAGGCCTGCAGCCGCCGCTTTCTCAAAGTCGCCGTTGTGGAACAGCGCCCACGCTTCCAGCACGGCTGCGTCCTTGGGGCAGGGTTCGGCATCACCGCCATGCAGTCGTGCCCATTGCTTCTTGACGCTCGCAGCGTCGAACTGGTAGTCGCCGGCGTGGGGGAAGGGGGTCCATTTGGCCATGGTGTGTGTCTCCGGAAGTTCTTGTGGTTGGGTGTCTGTGGTGGGCCGTCTCTGTATCAGCCAGGCACTGCGGCGTAGGCGCCGACCAGCTCCAGCAGGTGGGCCCGCTGGCCGCTTTCGAGGTAGGGCATGAGCAGGTTCAGCACATGGTGGGCTCCGCGCAGCAGCGCGGCCTGGGCGCTTTCAGGCTCCAGCGCGCGGCGCGGGTCGCGCACGTATTCAAAACTGAGCCAGTAGGTGAGCACCACGACCATGCTCGTGGCGGTGGCCTCCAGCTCGCGCGAGTCGATGTGCAGCGCGTCTGCGCGCCCCATGCCATCGAGCATGGCGCGCACGGCGCGGGTCTTGTTCTTGAGGATGGCCTGGAAGTGGGTTTCCAGGCGCCGGTTCTTGGACAGCAGGTCGTTGAGGTCGCGGTACAAAAAACGGTACTGCCAGATCAGCTCGAACAGCGAGTGCATGAAGAACCAGGCGTCCTCCACATTGCGCACACCGTCTGCTGCGGCCAGCAGCTCGGTGAGCGAGGCTTCGTAGCGATCAAACAGCGCGTTGATCAGCTCGTCCTTGGCCGGGTAGTGGTAGTACAGGTTGCCGGGGCTGATGCGCAGCTCGGCCGAAATCAGTGTGGTGGAGACGTTGGGTTCACCGAACCGGTTGAACAGGTCCAGCGTCACTTCCAGAATGCGTTCTGCGGTGCGGCGTGGCGCTTTCTTCACCATGTGTGCGGGCCCCTTCGCGTCGTTGTGTGTCGTTGTTGCGTTGTCTCTGATGGCTACTCTAACCCACGCAGTCATGCTGCAGTGCGACATGAGCAAAGGGCGCGCGTGCAGCATCCAGATTGCTTGTAGCGCACTTCATGGGTTTCACCAAAAAAAGAAAAGCGGTCCAAACGCCTTGGCGCGTGGACCGCTTGGAGCGGGCTGGGTGCTTGCCGGTGGCAAGCCGTGATCAACTGGCCGATGGCGTGCTGGTGGCTGCGTCGGCAGCGGCACGTGTCGCGGTCTTTTTGGCCGCAGCCTTCTTGGCGGGGGCCTTGGTAGCGGGCTTGGCGGCTGCCTTTGCAGGAGCCGCCTTCTTTGCCGCTGCCTTCTTGGCGGGAGCCTTGGCTGCGGGTTTGGCGGCTGCCTTGGCAGCAGCTTTGGCGGGTGCAGCCTTGCTGCCCTTGGCCAGGGCGTCCACACGGGCGCTCAGGGCTTCCAGGTCGCGGGCCGAGGGCACGCCCAGCTTGGCGAGGGCCTTGGCCACGCGGTCTTCAAAGATGTTTTCGAGTTTGTCCCACTGGCCCTGGGCCTTGGAGCCGATGTCGCTGGCCATGGTGGTCACGCGGCTGGTGGCTTCGGTGATCTTTTCTTCGGCCACGGCCTGGGTCTTGCGCTGGATGGTCAGGCCTTCCTTGACCAGGGCTTCAAACACCTTGCCGCCTTCTTCCTGTGCCTTGGAGAAGGCACCCAGACCGGCCAGCCAGATCTGCTGGGCGGAGTCCTTGACGGTGCTGGACAGTTGGGCGTTGCTCTTTTTCTTGTCGGCGCTGAGTTTCTGCAGTTTCTTGACCATGGGGCCTCCGTTGTGCGGTTGGTTGGGTTTGCCGGGGCGGGTTGCCTTCGACGCATGGCCGCACTGTACGCCGCACGGCGCGACAGGTGTAGGCGCGCGCTCCTAAAAATGTAGAGCGTGCCATCTAGCGGGGGCGTTCGCTGGCCGCCTAGCATCGGCGCGGGTTTCTGCTGAATCGGTGCGCGCAGGCCTTGGGCAAGAATGAAGCCATCTCAGAGGAGTTATCCATGCAGTATTTCGTGACGGGGGCAACGGGGTTCATTGGCAAGCGGCTGGTCAAGAAGCTGCTGGAGCGCAAGGGGGCGGTGGTGCATTTCCTGATCCGCAAGGAAAGTGCGGACAAGGTGGCCGACCTGCGCAGCTTCTGGGGCGTAGGCCCTGCACGCGCCGTCCCCGTGTTTGGCGACCTCACCGCCAAGAAGCTGGGCGTCTCGGCAGACGACGTGAAGAAGCTCAAGGGCCAGATCGACCACTTCTACCACCTGGCCGCGGTGTATGACCTGGCTGCTGACGAAGAAACCCAGGTGGCCGTGAACATCGAGGGCACGCGCAACACGGTGGACCTGGCCAAGGCGATTGATGCCGGGCACTTCCACCATGTCTCGTCCATCGCGGCCGCAGGTCTGTATGAAGGTGTGTTCCGCGAAGACATGTTCGAGGAAGCCGAGGGCCTGGACCACCCGTACTTCCAGACCAAACACGAGAGCGAAAAGATCGTGCGCCAGGACTGCAAGGTGCCCTGGACGGTGTACCGTCCGGCCATGGTGGTGGGCGACAGCACGACTGGCGAGATGGACAAGATCGACGGCCCCTACTACTTCTTCAAGCTGATCCAGCGCCTGCGCCAGTTGCTTCCGCCCTGGATGCCCACCGTGGGCCTGGAAGGGGGACGCGTGAACATCGTGCCGGTGGACTTCGTGGTCAACGCCCTCAACGTCATCAGCCACCAGAAGGACATCACCAAGAAGTGTTACCACCTGGTGGACCCAGTGGGCTACCGCGTGGGCGATGTGCTCGATATCTTCAGCCGCGCAGCCCATGCGCCGCGCATGAACCTGTTCGTCAACGCAGCGTTGCTGGGCTTCATCCCCAAGAGCGTGAAGAAGAGCCTGATGGCACTGGCGCCCGTGCGCCGCGTGCGCAACGCGGTGATGAAGGACCTGGGCCTGCCCGAGGACATGCTCACCTTCGTGAACTACCCCACGCGCTTTGATTGCCGCGAAACGTTGGCCGCGCTCAAGGGCTCCGGCGTCACCTGCCCCAATCTCAAGGACTACGCTTGGCGGCTGTGGGACTACTGGGAGCGCAATCTGGACCCCGAGCTGTTCATCGACCGCACGCTCAAGGGCACGGTGGCGGGCAAGGTGGTGCTGATCACCGGTGGATCGTCCGGCATTGGGCTGGCGGCGGCGCACAAGTTTGCTGAGGCGGGTGCGACCACCATCATCTGCGGGCGTGACCAGGACAAGCTGGACGAGGCCTGTGCCGAGGCAAAGGCGAAAGGCTACAGCTTCATCGCGTACTCGGCCGACATCGCCGACATGACCGACTGCGATCGCTTTGTGCAGCTGCTCATCGACAAGCATGGCGGTGTGGATTTCCTGATCAATAACGCGGGCCGCTCCATCCGCCGCGCCATCGAGTCGAGCTACGACCGCTTCCACGATTACGAGCGCACCATGCAGCTGAACTACTTCGGCTGCCTGCGCGTGACCATGGGCTTCTTGCCTGGCATGGTCGAAAAGCGCAAGGGCCATGTGGTCAACATCAGCTCCATTGGCGTGCTCACCAACGCACCCCGCTTTTCGGCCTATGTGGCCAGCAAGGCGGCACTGGATGCCTGGACGCGTTGTGCCTCCAGCGAGTTCGCGGACCAGGGCATCACCTTCACCACCATCAACATGCCCCTGGTGCGCACGCCCATGATCGCGCCCACCAAGATCTACAACAACGTACCTACGCTGAGTCCTGAAGAGGCAGCGGACATGATCGCCCAGGCCTGCATCTTCAAGCCGGTGCGCATCGCCACGCGCCTGGGCATCACCGGCCAACTGCTGCACGCCCTGGTGCCGCGCGTGGCGCAGATCACCATGAACACGAGCTTCCGCATGTTCCCGGATTCCACCGCCGCCAAGGGCGCCAAGGATGCCAAGCCGCAGTTGTCCGCCGAGGCGGTAGCGCTGCAGCAAATGATGCGTGGCATCCACTTCTGAAGCTGCGCCGCCTTCCTCCAAGGGGCCCGTGTTGAACTCTGTTACCCAGAAGCTAGGCGGACAGGGATAATCACGGGCTTTGCCAAGTCGGCATTACATACAGCCTCCCTATGATTCTGGTAACTGGCGGCGCGGGTTTTATTGGCGCTAACTTTGTCCTTGACTGGCTTGCTGCGTCGAGCGAGCCCGTCGTCAACCTCGACAAGCTCACTTATGCGGGCAATCTGCACAACCTGGACGGCCTCCAGGGCGACCCCCGCCACATCTTCGTGCAGGGCGACATCGGCGACACGGGCCTGCTGGAGCGCTTGCTGGCAGAGCACCGGCCCCGCGCGGTGGTTAACTTCGCGGCCGAGTCGCATGTGGACCGCTCCATCCACGGGCCCGAGGATTTCATCCAGACCAACATCGTCGGTTCGTTCCGACTGCTCGAAGCCGTGCGTGCCTACTGGAGCGCGATGCCCGAGGGCGAGCGCGCGGCCTTCCGTTTCCTGCACGTGTCCACCGACGAGGTGTACGGGTCGCTGGCGCCCACCGACCCGGCCTTCGCGGAGACGCGCGGGTTCGAGCCCAACAGCCCCTACAGCGCCAGCAAGGCGGCCAGCGACCACCTGGTGCGCGCCTGGCACCACACCTATGGCCTGCCGGTGCTCACCACCAACTGCAGCAACAACTACGGGCCCTACCACTTCCCCGAGAAGCTGATCCCGCTGATGATCGTGAACGCCCTGGCCGGCAAGAACCTGCCGGTTTACGGGGACGGCATGCAGGTACGCGACTGGCTCTACGTGAAGGACCACTGCAGCGCCATCCGCCGCGTGCTGGAAGCCGGTGCCCCTGGCGAGACCTACAACGTGGGCGGCTGGAACGAGAAGCCCAACATCGAGATCGTGAACATGGTGTGCGGCCTGCTCGACGAGCTGCGCCCCCGCGCTGACGGCCAGAGCTACCGCACACAGATCACCTACGTGAAGGACCGTCCTGGTCATGACCGCCGTTATGCCATCGATGCGCGCAAGATCGAGCGGGATCTGGGCTGGAAGCCCGCCGAGACCTTCGATACCGGCATCCGCAAGACTGTGCAGTGGTATCTGGACCATGCTGACTGGGTGGCCAGCGTGCAGACGGGGGCTTACCGCGCCTGGGTGCAGACCCAGTATGCGCAGGAGGCCGCCACTGCAGCCGTCACGGACGGTGCTGCATGAACATTTTGCTTTTTGGCAAGGGCGGTCAGGTAGGCTGGGAGCTGCAGCGCAGCCTGTCGGTGCTGGGCACGATCACGGCGCTGGACCACGACAGCGCGGACCACTGCGGCGACTTTGCGAACCCGACGGGTGTGGCCGAGACGGTGCGCGCCCTGCGCCCCGATGTCATCGTTAATGCCGCGGCCCACACGGCGGTGGACAAGGCCGAGAGCGAAGCCGACTTCGCCCGCACGCTGAACGCCATTACCCCCGGTGCCATCGCGCAGGAGGCAGCCAAGCTTGGCGCCTGGCTGGTGCACTACAGCACCGACTACGTCTTCGATGGCAGCGGCAGCCGCCCCTGGCTCGAAACTGACACACCCGCTCCCTTGAGTGTGTACGGTCGCACCAAGCTCGAAGGCGAGCAGCTCATTGCAGAGGCTTGCGCAAAGCACCTGATCCTGCGCACCAGCTGGGTCTATGCGGCGCGTGGTGGCAACTTCGCCAAGACCATGCTGCGCCTGGCGCAGGAACGTGAGCGCCTGACTGTGATCGACGACCAGTGGGGAGCGCCCACGGGTGCCGATCTTCTGGCCGACGTGACGGCACATGCCCTGAGCCACTTGCTGCAGCGCCCTCAGGATGCGGGTCTGTACCACTGTGTCGCAGCCGGTGAAACGAACTGGAACGAGTACGCAAAGTTCGTGATCGCGCAGGCGCAGCTTGCGCAACCTGCTATCCAAATCAAAGCAAAAGAAGTCGCTCCCGTCCCTTCGAGCGCATTTCCCACTCCTGCCGTGCGCCCGCACAACTCGCGCCTTCATACCGGCAAGCTGCAAGCCACCTTCGGCCTGCAGATGCCCCACTGGCAAGCGGGCGTGGCGCGCATGCTGGCTGAAGTTCTCTGATCGGTACTCTCTACATGACGCTACGCAAAGGCATCATCCTGGCTGGAGGCTCCGGCACTCGGCTGCATCCGGCCACCTTGGCTATCAGCAAGCAGCTCCTGCCGGTGTACGACAAGCCGATGATCTACTACCCCCTGAGCACGCTCATGCTCGCGGGCATTCGGGACATCCTCATCATCAGTACACCGCAAGACACGCCCCGTTTTGAGCAACTGTTGGGTGACGGCAGCCAGTGGGGATTGAACTTGCAGTACGCAGTGCAGCCAAGTCCAGACGGCCTGGCGCAGGCTTTCCTGATCGGCGAAGCCTTTTTGAGTGGAGCTCCTAGTGCGCTGGTGCTCGGTGACAACATCTTCTACGGGCACGACTTCCACGAGCTGCTGAACAACGCCCGGCAGCGAGAAGTGGGGGCCAGTGTTTTTGCCTATCATGTGCAGGACCCTGAGCGCTATGGCGTGGCTGAGTTCGATTCCCGGGGCAAAGTGCTTTCTCTGGAGGAAAAACCAGCACAACCCAAGAGCAGCTATGCGGTCACAGGCCTGTACTTTTACGACGACCAGGTGGTTGAGATGGCCAAGAAACTTCAGCCCTCGCCGCGTGGAGAGCTGGAGATCACTGATTTGAACCGTCTGTATCTGGAGCAAGGGCAGTTGAGCGTAGAGATCATGGGGCGGGGTTATGCGTGGCTCGATACAGGTACGCATGAAAGTCTCCTGGAGGCGGGCCAGTTCATCGCCACGCTGGAACACCGCCAGGGGCTGAAGATTGCGTGCCCCGAAGAAATCGCCTGGCGTTCACAATGGATTGATGGTGCGCAGTTAGAGCGGCTATCTCAGCCGTTGGTCAAAAGTGGGTATGGTCAGTACTTGATGCGCCTGCTCAAAGACAAGATTTATTGATAGGCGCTGTTCATGCAAGCTACACGGTTGGCTATTCCTGATGTTGTACTGATCGAGCCCCAGGTATTCGGAGACGCGAGGGGGTTCTTCTATGAGAGCTTCAATCAACGGGTTTTCAACGAGGCGACAGGCACATCCCACCAGTTCGTCCAAGACAACCACAGCCGCAGCGCCCAAGGGGTACTGCGGGGGTTGCACTATCAGATCCAGCAGCCTCAAGGGAAGTTGGTCCGTGTAGTCAGCGGTTCGGTCTTTGATGTGGCTGTTGATATCCGCCGCAGTTCACCCACCTTCGGTCAATGGGTGGGGGCTGAACTCAGTGCGGACAATCATCATCAGCTGTGGGTTCCTCCAGGATTTGCACACGGTTTTGTCGTGCTCAGCGAAACGGCCGAATTTCTGTACAAAACCACGGACTACTATGCGCCCGCACACGAGAGGTGCATAGCCTGGAACGATCCAGTACTGGCCATCGATTGGCGGTTGACCGCAGAGCCGCGCCTGTCCGCCAAAGACGCTCAAGGGGTCGAGCTGTCTCATGCCGAGGTATTCCCCTGACGCTGGGTACCAAATCTCTATTGGCGCGGTGGATTGGCGGTACCTTGGCTCAGTGCCTGCCGCATTGACTCGTAGAGTGCGTCAGATCCGAACTGGGGGTTGTCTGGGTCGAACGAAAAGATGTTGTGGCCTCGTGCCACAAGCTTGCCCTCCCAGCGGGGCTCCATGAAAAAAGACAAAAATTCAGCCCCCCTGGCAGCATGCTGGTCCAGTGTGCGCTGAAGCGTCGGCGTATTCATGGCCTTGAGTGGGTGAAATTCCGTGACTCCGTAACCCCGGTGTCCCGTGGCCTTGTACCACTGTCCAAACGCCTGCCCGTAACTCGCATCTCCGTACAGGCTTACCCCGAGGCGTATTCCTTGTTGCTCGCGCAGCGACGCATCAATGGCGAACTTGTGAGCATCCCAACTAGGATTCGCGAAAGGAACGATCTGGTGTGTGTAGTGAGGTACGTTACTAAGACATGACTCATGAACTACATCGTTAAAGAACCGAAGGTAGTCCACCACCTGCTGTCCTCTGAACTGGTGCCACAACGGTACCAAGGGGTTGTAGTAGTAAGAGGATTCATCAACAGGCATGTCGATGCTCGCAGGGGGTGGCGGTATGGCGGTCGTACTGGGTGGAAGTGGTTGTTGAGGTAGCTGCTTGGGAGGTGTTTGCGCCCTGTCCATGATGGCAATGCGCCGCGTGCCGAGAGGTGTGAGGCGTCCCGGGGTCTGCTCCAGGAATACGTCGATGCGATGTATGCCGGCAGGCAGGCGTCGGAAATCCATGTCCAGTCGCCAGCCGGTGTCGGCGTTGCCAAACTCTGGCTTTGCTTTCAGTACATCCTGTCGCCCCTTGTCCACCGGCGTTTTGCCCACGAACACGCCGTTGCGAAACACATGCACCCAAGCCGGTCCCGATCCTTCGGTGCGCGAGACATAGGCCCATCCGGAAATGGGCAGGGTTCCTTGCGCAAAAGAATCGATGTGCTCGGTGTATCGCTGCAGTGATTCAACGCGAATGTCTTTGGAAGGAGGTATTACTTCGTCAAAAGAGGCGTAATCGGCCCCCACCGCTCGGTTGAGCTTTTCAACGCTTTGAAACTCGTCGCGCAGGAATGTACGAAATGCAGCAATGGATTGCGGGCTGTAATCGGTAACGCGGTAGGGGGGGGTGAATCCCATGCCACTTTCAAAATCAGGAAACAGGTGATGCAGTTCGCCTAGAAGAGTGACTCCACGAATTTTGGCGATGTCGTGTGCGGGTAATCGACACACCGCATCCAACATTGCGCGTGCAGCTTGAACGCGGCGCTTGGTCAGCTCCGTGTGAGGGGTTGCAAAAGTCCAGTTATGGATAGGCGCACCGTAGTAACTGCTTTGTACGAGGGGGCCGTCACGTGTTTGCGCAAGGTTGCCAGCATCCTGGGCCAGCGCCTTTTCCAGTGAGGCGTTTGTAGAGAAGTGTGTCGAAAACAGGTACAGGATCAAAGGCCGGTCGGTATCACGGATCGTTCGCACCAAGCGATCAACCATGGGGCTATCAATTTCCCAACCGCCATGGATGTCCTTGCGAAACAGTTGTAGCAAAGGTACTGGCAGTGTGTAACCCAGTGGATACGCGTTCTGTGCGCTGGACGAGGGGCGCAGCGTGGAAAGCGTTGATTCCACCAATGCCGCTGCCGAGCCTCGTGGGCCCATGCAACTGCGTTCTAGATCCCCCGTGTGGGGCTCCTGGGTGGTGTCTGTAGGCGCAGCAATGCACGTATCGATGGCGCCAATCATGGGTGCGAGCAGCATTGGCGCTTTGCTGTGCAAGTTGTTTTTCGTGTGGTTGTACAGCAGGTGTACTCCTGCAGCGCCTGCAACGAGCACGCAGCACGCAGCGAGGATGGTGGAAAGCGCCGTCGTGCGACTGGCTGGATTAAAAGGACTCATATTTGCATGCCTGGATCGGATTACCAAGTGCCGACGAATGTAAAGCACTGGCACTTGTGCACTTCTTAACTGATTGCGCAACGGTCGGGTGAAAGTGGGCTTTGCGTCAGTGTTTCATGGTGCAAAGCTATCTAATTTGTAGCGCTTGCGCCGGATCTGTGCTTCCACTGCCCATCGTGGCTCGGAAATGCATTCTGCAGGGGTGGGTGCTGGACTTGGCCGCAGCTACACTCCTGCCAACGCCTCTGTCGGACGGGGGCTCTTGCACGCCCATCGTTTTGGCCTCATGTCGGGGGGCTATATCAACATTTTTCATGACGACAAATACACTTTTGGTCGAGCCGGCCGGCGAGGTCATCGACTCGCGCCCCCGGATTGGCGAACTTCTCGTTCAGGCCGGGAAACTCTCGTCGCGTGACCTGGAGCGCGCGCTATCTGCCCAGCAGGAAATGGGCGACATGCTCGGACGTGTGCTGGTTAGGCTGGGACTGGTTTCCGATGGTGATGTGGCCGGCGTCTTGTCCGTGCAGCTGGGTGTTCCATTGGTGCAGGCGGAAGGTTTTCCTGACCTCATGCCGGAGGTTGAAGGGTTGCTGCCTGAGTTTCTTCAGGCCCATGCCATTTATCCGCTGCGCCTGGAGGATGGTGTCTTGCACGTCGCCATGTCTGTGCCGCAAGACGCGTTTGTGGTCAAGGCGCTCCACCTTGCTACAGGCCTTGCGATTCGGCCTCACCTCGCTCTAGAAAGCGATATTGAAAGAGCGCTTGTCGAACCGGTTGAAGAACCCGAGGATGCTGACGACGGCTTTGGCGACGGACTGGATGGTGGTGACTTTGTCGAGCATCTCAAGGATCTCGCCAGCGAGGCCCCTGTCATCCGCTTGGTCAATACCATTATCGGTCGCGTGATTGACTTGCGTGCCTCTGATATTCACTTGGAGCCATTCGATGATGGTTTGCATGTTCGCTATCGCGTTGACGGTGTGATCCACCCCGGTGAACTGGTACCCCCACGCCTGTCTGCAGCTGTCAATTCGCGCGTCAAACTCCTGGCGCACCTCGACATTGCCGAGCGCCGTTTGCCGCAGGATGGCCGTATCAAGACACGTGTGAAGGGCCGTGAACTGGATTTGCGCGTGTCTACCGTCCCGACGGTTCACGGCGAAAGTGTGGTTATGCGGGTCCTTGACCGGGCCAGTGTGCGGCTGGAACTCGAAAAGATGGGTTTCGAGAAAGACACGTTGGCGCGCTTCAACCATTTGCTGGCTCGCCCACACGGCATTTTGCTGGTCACTGGCCCTACCGGCTCAGGCAAGACCACCACCCTGTATGCAGCCTTGGCCAAAATTGACGCCAGTGAGCAGAAAATCATTACTGTCGAAGATCCGGTGGAGTACCAACTCGAAGGCATCAACCAGATCCAGGTCCACTCGCAGATCAATTTGACATTTGCAAATGCGCTGCGCTCCATACTCCGTCAGGATCCGGACATCATCATGATCGGTGAAATGCGTGACGGGGAAACAGCGCAAATTGCCGTGCAGTCCGCCCTGACGGGCCATTTGGTGCTGTCCACGCTGCACACCAACACCGCCGCTGGTGCGGTGATTCGTATGCAAGATATGGGTGTAGAGCCCTATTTAATCACCTCCGCTGTCAACGGTGTTTTGGCCCAGCGCCTGGTCCGCACACTTTGCGAGCATTGCAAAGAGGCGTACGAGCCGGGCGCTGAGGTGCGCGAGAGTACCGGGTTGTCGCGCTTTTGCGCCCCTGGAAAACTTGTGTACAGGGCGGTTGGCTGTGAGCAGTGTCGTCAATCGGGCTACCGGGGGCGCACGGGCATTCATGAGCTGCTCCTGATCGATGAACCCATGCGTCGAGCCATCATCGAAGGGCGTGATGCCAATGTACTTAACTCGATTGCAGCCCAAAGCGGCATGCTCAGCCTGTATGAGGATGGCCTGCGAAAGGTTGCTGCAGGCTACACCACACTCGATGAGTTGGCTCGGGTGACGCAGGACCAGTCTGATGCCTGAGTTCGCATGGCGAGCCGCCAACAGTGCGGGCAAAGTCGAAGAAGGGCGCCTGACCGCGTCCACTCCTGCCCAGGTGCTCAAGCAATTGCGCGATCAAGGCATGACGCCACTGCATATCGGTGATGCCAGTGCAGCGGCGTCTCTGTCTGATGCCTCCGGTCAGGCCCATTCCTATGGAGGCTTTGCGCGCCCCAAGGGACGCCAGGCCAGGGGGCCTGTTACTTCGCCAGATGTTTTGGCTCTTACATCTGAATTGGCCATCATGCTGCGCGCGGGATTGGCGCTCGACAACGCTTTGCGAGTGCTCATCGACATGAGCCACAAGCCCAGTGTCGCCACTCTGGTGCAGGGCATTCTTGACGCAGTCAAAGGCGGTACGCCGCTCAGTCGTGCATTGGCGGCCCACAGAGACCTGTTTGGCGATTTTTATATCAACATGATCCGGTCTGGCGAAGCCAGTGGCCAGATGTCTGCAGTGCTCGATCGCCTGGTTGAGCATATGGAACGTCAGCGCGCATTGAGGGAGAGTGTTATTTCGGCGACTATTTATCCAGCCATCCTGCTGGGAGTGGCTGTACTGTCGCTGATCGCCATGCTTGGTTTCGTGGTACCGCAGTTTGAGAAGTTGTTCACTGATATGGGCGATGCGCTGCCGGTGCCTACGCGTCTCGTGATGGGGTTGGGGCATGCGTTTACCCAGTATGGTCTGGTGATGGGACTCGTGTTTGCGGGTGTGGGGGTAGTGGCACTACGCTGGCTCAAGTCACCTGCAGGTCGCCGTTGGTGGCAAACGTTGGTTTTGCGCTTGCCACTCATGGGGCCCCTTGCACTCAAATACCAACTGACTCTGTTCTCTCGTTCCCTTGGGACGCTGCTCGGTAACGGCGTACCAATGCTAACGGCGCTTCACATCGCCACAGAAACCGTGGGCAACACTGTGCTTCAGCAAGCGCTTGGGCGAGTGGCGCCTATCGTCAAAGAGGGGGGGAAAGTCGTGCAGGCCATCACGGCCACTGGCATTTTTGCGCCGTTGGCCATCAACCTCATTCGTGTAGGTGAGGAGACGGGGCGCATTGGACCCATGATGCTGGAACTGTCGAATATATTGAACCGGGAGGTCGAAACTGGCATCAAACGCCTGTTGACGCTCGTCGAGCCAGTGCTCATTCTGGTGCTTGGCGTGCTGATCGCGGCCATTATTGTTTCCATCTTGCTCGGAATTCTGTCCATCAATGACCTCGCCATATAATTTTTGTTTGTCCAAGGATTCCTCTCTCATGGTGAGTACAAGTGTTGGCCGCGCTCGCGGCACCGTGTTTGCGGCCCGGCGTTCGCGAGGCTTCACGCTGATTGAGTTGCTGGTGGTGCTGGCAATCCTGACGCTGCTGGCAGGCCTGGTGGGGCCCCGTGTTCTAGGGCAACTGGGTGGGGCCAAGTCCAAGACAGCGGGCGTGCAGATCGCCGATCTGGACAAATCGCTGGAGCTTTTCAAGCTCGATGTGGGGCGCTATCCAACCACTGAAGAAGGCTTGGATGCTCTGGTCAAGCGTCCTGGATCTGTCAATGGTTGGTCCGGCCCTTACCTCAAGGGGGGGGTTCCCTCCGATCCTTGGGGGCGTCCTTACAAATACGCAAACCCTGGCCCGAATGGCGGCATAGAAATTCTCTCGTTGGGGGCCGATGGGGCATCCGGCGGTGAGGGTGAGAACGCCGACATTCGCAACACGCCCTGAGTGCATCTCCTCGGTTGGATTCACCGTGCGGCGTGAACGCGGCTTTACGCTGGTTGAGTTGCTTGTAGTGTTTGGCATCATGGCACTCGTCATCGGGTTGGTGCCTGTGGCCTATGAGCGCATGCGAGAGGCATCGCAGTACCGTGATGCCGTACGCTCTATGTTCAATCAGTTGCGCTCGGCCCGCGCCACGGCTGTCAGTGAGGGCCGTGAGGTCCGCTTCACGGCAGACTTGGCTCGACGCCGCTATGGCGTCGAAGGTATGGAAGTCAAGGCTTTGCCTGAGCCGCTGCAGTTGCGTGCAGTCGTAGCAGACCGCGAGATTGGCCCTCAGGGGCTGGTGTCTATCCGGTTTCTTCCGTCCGGTGGTGCCACTGGCGGCAGCATAGAAATCCTGCGCTCTCCTGGCTCTGGAACGCGCTTGCGGGTGGACTGGTTATCCGGAAGAGCCACGCAGGAAGCATTGCTGCCATGAGGGCATCCAAGAGGCAACGTGGTCTCACGTTGCTCGAATTGTTGGTCGCGTTTGCCATCATGGCCATGTCGCTGGGCTTGCTCTACCGAGTTATGGGTGGCAGTGTTCGCAGTGCTGGGGACATAGAACGCTACCAGCGTGCAGTCGTCCTTGCCCAATCACTGTTGTCGTTGCGCGATACAGTGCCCGAGGGCGGGTGGCAACAATCGGGCGAATCGGCCGGTTACCTTTGGCAGATCCAGTCCGTACCTTTTGCCACTGGGCTGTCGGGCCCCAACATTCCGGCGCTGCATGAGGTGAGTATCTCAATTACCTGGTCAGAGGACCGGCGTCCGCGCAGTTTTGATCTCACCACTTTGCGTCCTGAGCGCAAGCCCCCAGTACAGGTCCGCCCGTGATACAGAGTTTTATAACTCGTCGATCCGAAGAGCGAGGCTTTACTTTGGTGGAGCTCTTGGTCGTCATGACGTTGCTTTCGCTCGTGATGGTGGCTATGGCGTCTGCCTTGCGCACGGCATCACAAACGGAGGAGCGGGTGGATGTTCGCCTGCAGCGCGTGGATGATTTGCGCACCGTCAGTGGTTTTCTGCGTTCGATATTAGGACGAGTTTCTGCCCAAAAGATCGGCACCCCTGTGGCTAATGGTGCAAGTCCTTATTTTTTCAGTGGCTCGGTGTCGTCCATGAGTTGGGTTGGCGTCATGCCCGCCCGCTATGGAGCTGGTGGCCGGTACCACTTCCGACTCGAGTTAACAGATGCCGGGATCCTATTGTTGCAGTACATGCCTTGGGAGGGTGCAGCTGTGCTGCCTGATTGGGCCTCGGGAGAGAGTACGCCGCTTCTTGCCGGGGTGACGGGGCTGACGTTTCAGTACGAGGATGCCGCCGTCGAGCCTCCTGATTGGTCTGCCCCATGGACGATAACCGACCGATTGCCTGATCGGGTCTCGATTTCAGTGCGGACGAATTCTGGTCCCTGGCCAGAAATTGTCGTGCCGTTGAGGGTTTTGCCGGGTAGCGATCCTAGGACGAGCGGGCCTGTGTTTGGAGGTACCTGAACATGGCTCGAGATAGCGTGAATCTGCCTGTGCGTAGCCAGCGTGGCATGGCATTGTTGGCGGTGCTGTGGATCGTTGCGGCCTTGAGCATTATTGCGACGGGGACCATGCGTACCGTACGAACAGAAAGCCGCGCCATTGTGCAAGCTCGGCAGCAAGTGGAGGCGCAGGCACTGGGTGACGGTGCCATTCAGATGGCCTTGCAGGCGCTCGTTGCAAACAATCAGCCCCTGACGAAGGCTACCTTGACCGAGATTGCATACCGTAACGTCACCATGCAGGTACAGGCGATGCCTCTGAACGGGCTCATCGATATCAATATGGCGGGGTTGCCGCTGTTGGAGCGACTCCTGTCTGTAGCCGGCGGGCTCCCTGCTGAAGCAGCGCAGGCAACAGCCCAGGCCATAGTCCAGACGCGCATGCGCCGAGACACCAGAGGCGGCCCCCAGCGCTTTGAGGCAGAAGAGGACCTACTGCGAGTACCCGGTGTTGACTACGACCTCTATGCTAAACTGGAAGGCGTTTTGACCGCAGACTTGCAGGGTTCGGGGCGTGTGAACCCACTGGCGGCACCCGTCGAGGTGCTTGCGGTTCTGGCTGGCGGCAACACAGCTGCTGCTACGCAGATTGCAATGGCCCGAGATGCGGGCCAAATCGGCGTCGACACCACGGCATTAGATGGTAGTCTGCTGGATGCATCTGTATCCCGCCGCGTTCGAGTCCAGGCTCGCGTGCCCTTGGCCGATGGGGGGTACGTGCGCGTCTCGCGCAGCGTTGACCTCAATGCCCGCACACCTAATGGCGCGCCTTGGCACACCTTCCGGACTGCTGTGCGCCTTGAGCCCCGTAAATCGTAAGCCCCCGATTCATCTACTAAATGCCAACCATTCAAACCGACGCCCGTTTTCTGGGGCTTGACCTGAGCGCCTTGGGGCGTAGCGTCCGACAGGCGTGGTCGGACATGCAGGGCTCACCGCCGTTTTCGTGGCTCACTCCGGATGCTTCTGTGGTTCTGCTCCAGCAAGATGGTGGTGAGTCGCTGTGGAGGGGAGGCTCGCGTCGCGGCGTGAGCGGCAAGGGCATCCAGGCGCCATTCGTAGCAGTGGAGTTGCCCGACGAATTGCTGTTGCGTCGCACTTTGACAATCCCTGCCATGGGAGAGGTTGACACCGCAAGTGCAGCCGCACTTCAGGTGCGTACGGTCAGTCCCTTCATTGAGCAGGACCTTGTGTGGGGCTATCGTACCCGGCCTGGTGCAGCGGGTGGGGCGAAATTTCTGGATCTCGCATTGGCGTCCCGTAAGCAGATTGCGCAGTATCTTGAGGCGCAAACTAAGCGCTTGGCGGGCAAGACTCCAGAGGTCTGGGTAGACCTGGCTGCAGGGGCTCCCATCGTCTTCAATGGTTACGGCGAAGGAGCTCGGCTTGCTTCGGGCGCGCGAGGGCGATGGGCTCGTTACGGTCTTTTGGCCTCTGCGCTGATCTTGATGGCGGCCATTTTTGTAACTCCTACTTTGCAGTTGCGGGCGCGTGCTATCGAGGCTGTGGGTGCTTATGACGACGTCGTGCACCGCACGCCTGCTTTGGTGAAGGAGCGCGAAGTGCTCATGCAGTCGGTAGAAAAGCTCAACGTATTGTCGGAGCTGCTTGCAGGCCGTGTGGAGCCGATGAGAGTGCTTGATCGGCTTACTAAAGTGCTGCCCGACGACACGGCTCTCCAGGGGGTCACGCTCAAGGGGCCGAAGGTCACGATCACGGGCTTGACTGCCAATGCCTCTGCACTCATGCAGATCCTTGGCGAGCAACCAGGTATTCGCGATGTTCGTGCACCTACCCCCACTACGCGTGTTGCGGGCGCGAACTCCAAGGAAAACTTTGTCATCGAGTTTTCGCTTGACCCGCAAGAGTTTGGGGTTGCCTTGGTACCTCAACCTGCGGCCATGACGGCATCAATGCCTGCTTCAACCGTTACATCCGCAGCTCCTGCAGGAGTTGTGAACGCTCCGTCTACCCCGGTGGCTAAGCCTGCCTCCGCACCAAGCGCCGCTGCAAGTGCGTCGACGGCTACCGCTCCGCCCGCCGCCCCGGGCGCTCTTGTTCCCGTGTTTGGCGGAAGTCCGCCCCAAGTGCCTGCAAAGTCTTCCTCGGCAAAACCCGAGCGCAAAGGAGCTCCATGAACACGCTCGCAGTACGCCGAACGGCACTTGTTGTGCTGCTGCTGGCCGTTGTACTGCTCCCTGTCATTGGCGGAGCGGTGTATGTGCGGACCAAACACGCCTGGGGTAAGGAGCGTCTTGCGCAGATTGAACCCCGGTATGCGCGGCTGCTGGGGCTTGAATCGCAACGGGGCGAACTCGAAGCCGCACGCCAAAGAGCAACCGAGTTGCGCGCGCAGTACGTGTACCCTGCAGCTTTGGACGGAACCCAAACAGGCAACCAGGCTCAGCAAAAGGTGCGTGACCTGTTTTCATCCGCAGGGCTGCAGGTCATTACCAGCCAGGTTCTCCCTCCGAAGGAAGAGAAAGGTTTTGACCGTATTCCACTCGTCCTGCGTGCAGAGGGTGAATTTCTGGGTTTGCAAAGCGCGTTGGCAGTGCTTGGTGCTCAGCAGCCGGTCATTGTGATCAATGAATTGGATGTACAGGTATTGGGAGGGCTGGCAAACATCAACCCCAAATTGCCTCCGCGCCTGTCGGCGCAATTCACTCTGAGCGTGCTGAGAGAGCGGCCATGAAGAAATACTCGCTGCATGTTCTGTTGTTCGTCAATGCCGCATTGGCATTGGTGTTGGCGAGGCTTTGGATTGATTCATCGGGGCACCTGCGCAACATTCGCTGGCAAGCGCCGGCCCCGCAGACAGCGGACTATCCATCTATGGTGCCGGCGCTGCCGCGTGCGGTGCCGACCGATACCTCCCAGTTCATTGCGATGCTGGATCGGCCTGTTTTCTCGCCCACGCGGCGTCCTCCGCCTCCGCCCCCGCCGCCAGAGGAAAAAGCGCCAACTGACAATCTCAGCACTGCGCAACTCTCAGGGCTCTTTTTGGGGGATGGCGACGGAGGTGCCATCATCCAGATTGCGGGCAAGCACAGGCGCGTCAGGTTGCGCGAGGTGGTCGAAGGCTGGGCGCTTTCGGCCATTCAAGACCGCAGTGTTACCTTTACGCAGGGCGGGCAGAGTCGAGTGCTCCAGCTGCCGCGTGCAGCATTGACCACGTACACCGGTTTGCCCCCCAGTGCGGGCACAGCTGCCCCGCCGGTCGCTCCTCGGCCGGCTGCGGCGCAGAATTTGCCGCCATCACCCGCTAACAACGGTACGCCTGTTCCGCAACCGACGGCGCGTCCAACCGGGCGCCCGCTGGTGCCCGTCTTTGGCGGTAGCGCACCGCAATAACACAAACTGCTCGCCCCGCGCCGTGTCCAACTTCACCCCACAAGGGCTTGTGTAACTCTATGACTTCCACCCGATTTGTACTGACCGCCATTGCCCTTGCGGCTGCTCAGGCGGCACTAGCTCAGGATGTGCAGCCCGCTTCTGTAGAGGCTGCCCAGCCGCCTGCTGCGCGCACCCAGGCCCCTACCGCTCCGCGAGGCGCGGTCGCTGCGCCAGACGCGCCCGGTGCGGAGGTTGCTCCTTCCTCTGCCAGTCCGTCGCCCAACACTGCGCAACCCCGCTACATTCAGGGCAACGATCAGGTGTTGGCGCCCGCGCGGCCGGTTTCACCTATTGAAGGGGCTCCGCTCTCGTTCAATTTTGAGGAAGCGCCCGTTGCCGAGGTGGCTCGAACGATTTTGGGGGACATCCTCAAAATTCCTTACGTGCTGCACCCGCCGCTTGCCGGAACTGTCACCCTGTCCACGCGCACCCCCATCCAGCCAGACCAGGCTGTATTTTTGCTGGAAAGCGCATTGCAGGCCAATGGGCTTGCCATGGTGCGGGACGTACGGGGCACGTACCACGTCGGCAAAGCCGATGCACTCAAGAGCATCGGTAGCGCCGTACGCCAGTTCGCGGGCGGTAGCGGCGCACCCCTGCCTCCAGGGTATGGAGCCATCGTAGTTCCGCTGCGCTTCATTGGGGCGGGGGAGATGGCTACTATTCTCCGGCCGCTGGCACCCGCCGACGCCATCGTTCGTGTGGACAATGTGCGCAATCTGCTGGTGCTTGCCGGCACCCGCAGTCAGGCGGAGGGTTGGCTGGATCTCGTCAATACGTTTGATGTGGACCTGCTCAAAGGCATGTCCGTGGGGCTCTTTCCGCTGAAGTACGCCACCATCAAGGAGGTCGAGGCGGCCTTGCGGCTGGTCAGTGGTTCGGCCCAGGCGCCGGCGGGCGCTCCCAGCGGTTCCTCCCTGGCAACCACGGCAGGCGCAGCATCTGTGGCTTCGGGCGCGTCCGCAGCGGCTGCCATGCTGGGCGAGGGCAACCCGCTGTTTGGAGCCCTGCGAGTCATGCCGGTGGAGCGGCTCAATAGCATCTTGGTGGTGACACCTCGCGCTGCTTACCTGGAAGAGGCGCGCAGATGGATCGAAAAGCTCGACCAACCCAGCGACAACGGTGCCGAAGCGCAATTGTTCATCTACCGTGTCCAGAATGGCAATGCCAAGCATCTGGCCAGTGTGCTGTCCGGCATCTTTGGTTCCAGCCAGACCAACACGGCCACAGCCAACAGCGGCGTAGCTCCGGGTCTGGGTGGGGCGGCGGGTACGTCACAAGTGCAATCGCCCTTTGGCGGCACAGGCTCTGCATTCGGCAATAGCGCCTGGGGCAACTCCGGCAATACCGGCTACGCCACGACGAACCGCACCGGCTCGACCATGAGTGGCTCTAGCGCCTTTGGTAATACCAACTCCTTCCAGAACCGCAATAGCCAAACAGCAAACACCACATCCCAGGGCATGGTGGCAGCCAATGTGGGCGGGGTTCGCGTCATGGCGGACGAGCTCAACAACTCCATCCTGGTGTGGAGCACGCGCGCCGAGTTCCAGAAGATCGAATCCACCCTGAAGCGGCTGGACCAGCCGCCCACCCAGGTGCTCATCGACGCGTCGATCATCGAAGTCACGTTGAATGACACGCTGCAATATGGTCTGCAATGGGCCTTCAGCGGCGGAACCGGGGGGGGCAACACCGGGGTGGGGCAGCTGTCCACCAATGACAAAAACCCAAACAACAGCGGTAGCCTCAATGTCATCGCCGGTGCGGGATTCACTTACTCGTTGATCAATTCGGCCAGCAAGGTCCGGGTGATCCTGAATGCGCTGGCCAGCCAAGATCTGCTCAAAGTGGTGTCCAACCCATCGTTGATGGTACTGGACAATCACACCGCGATGATGGCGGTGGGCGACCAGGTACCTGTGCTGACAAGCACCACTGATTTCCTCAACAACAGCAACGTCTCGACGAGCACCGTCCAGTACCGCGATACCGGCGTCAATCTGGCTGTCACTCCATCGGTGAATGCGGGCAACTTGGTGACCATGCAGATCGACCAGAGCATGACCGATCAATCTACTTTGACGGGCGCCAACAATCAGCCGATCTTCCTGCAGCGGCAAATCAGCAGCAAGGTGGCCGTGCGCAGTGGCGACACCATTGTTTTGGGGGGGTTGATCAAAGACAATCGCTCCGCGGGGAAAAGTGGCGTTCCTTTGCTCAAGGATGTGCCGCTTCTGGGCAACTTGTTCAGTAACACGACCAACACCGGTAAGCGAACCGAGCTGTTGGTGGTTTTGAGCCCCCGGGTGGTCCGCACCGACCCCGAGATACGCGAAGTGAGTGAAGACTTACGTGATCGCCTGCGAGGGCTGAACATCATTGAAATGCGCGATGGAGCCAAGGCGCGCCCTGCTCCGGCAGTGCAGTCCGTCAGTCCGCAGTAACTCGCGTGGTAGTTAGTGTTAGTAATCAATCAAACGTAGATTGTTAATAGAAGGAAACCATCAAGATGAAGACTCTTTCGTGGATTCGCCAGCGCCAACCTCTCTGGATGCCCGCGCTGGCCACAGTGGCTGCCATGGCGTTGGCTGGTTGCGCTACTTTGGCGGCTCCGCCAGAGAAGGTGGTGGAGAAGCGCGCCACCGAATACTGGAAGGCGCGCATTGCCGGCGATTACGCCAAGGCCTATTCGCTGTCCACACCCGCTTACCGCAAGCTGCATACTGCCGAGCAGTTTCGTGCGCAGTTCGGTGAAGGCGCATCCTTGCAAGGTGCAGAGCCGATCAATGTCACTTGTGAGCCAGAAAAATGCACGGTGCGCATCAAAATCAGTGCCGCACCTGCTCTGGTGGGCATGAATTTGGGTACCATTGCAACCCACCTGAGTGAGACTTGGCTGTTGGAAGACGGCCAGTGGTGGCGCTACCAAGATCTGTAAGCGATTGAGGCAGCTCCCTTGCAGGCCAAGGGGATGATGTTTGGGTTATTTGGGACTGTTGTATTTGATCAACAAACATCAGCAGGCCCTCTTAATCAAGTGTAGTTCCCAAGAGCGCTGTGCTACGATTCTCTAGCGTAATCAATCGTGGTAGTTGCGCTTACCAACTTTTTAACTGGAGTTCTTGTATGAAAAAAAATGTGATGGCCCTGAGCATTGCTGCCATGATTGGTGGCCTGGGCTTCGCGGGTGCTGCGTCGGCTGACGTCGTCGTCGGTACCGATGCAGCCCAAACTGCTGCTACCTACGCCGGCAAGATCATTGCCAAGCCAACGGCAACTGCTCTGGCAGTGACGGCTGGTGGTGTGGGCCACGCTCTGGTGGTGCCTTACTTCAATGCGCAAAACGGCAACATGACCGTGCTGCACATCACCAACACCGACCAAACCAACGGTAAGGTCGCCAAGGTGCGTTTCCGCTCCGCTTCCAACTCCGACGACCTGCTGGACTTCCAGGTTTTCCTGTCGCCTGGCGACGTGTGGACGGCTGCTGTGACGGCTGACGCCAATGGCCTGGCCCAAATCACCACCGCAGACAACACCTGCACGGTGCCCGCACTGACCACCCAGTCCTTCAACAACTCCACCAGCCGCCTGCCTGGCTACCTGACGGAAGCTCAGCGCACTGCACTGACCCGCGAAGGTTACGTGGAAGTGTTCAACGTGGCTGACATCACGGCTCTGAAGTCTTTCGACACCAACGGTGCTCTGAATGCTGCTGGTCCTAACCGCTCCCCTCTGTACACTGCTACCAAGCACGTGTCTGGCGTGGCTCCTTGCTCTGTTGCCGGCTCTACTGCTCGTTCGACTCTGAACGCTGCCGCTATCGCCGACTACACCACTGAAGCTCAAGTGGCTGCTGCTGGCCTGGACAGCCCCACCGGCGGTCTGATGGGTGACTGGTACATCATCAATGTGCCCCAAACCACCGTGTTCTCGGGTGCTGCAACTGCTATCGCCGCCACCGTTGGTGCTGGTGGCGCGAATGGCGTGGGCAACTTCCGTCACTTTGCACAGCTGGGCAACAGCCTGGTTACGGGCAGCGCTGACGGTGCAAACGGCGTGACGGCTGATCCGTTGTTCCGTTCTGCGAACGTGTTTGATGCAACGGGTGCTGTTGTCGCTGCAGCTGCGCTGCCGATGCTGAACTACGACGCGCCTGACATGTCTACGCCTTTCTTCGGTGCGGCTACCTCTGCTAATACGCTGGCACAAGCGACGAACCTGCTGACGGCCCTGGCTGTGAAGTCGGTGACCAACCAGTACGCTCTGGACGCATCGATCACCGCGAAGACTGACTGGGTGTTCTCCATGCCCGCACGTCGTTACAACGTGGCTGCCAACTACGCAGCTGTGACTGGCACGAGCGGCGCTACTGGCCCAACGTCGTCCAACGCTAAGTACCGTCTGTTCACTGACTTGAACGCTTCCGCCACGCAAGCTGGTGAGTGGTTCTATCCTGCAGTGAATGGTGCTGTTTACGCTACGGGTGGCGGTACCTACAAGGCTGGTGGCAACACCACTGTGGACACCAACGGCAACATCTGCGTGTTCGCCGATGGTCAAAAGTTCTTCGACCGTGAAGAAACCTCTGCTACTGCAGGTCCAGTGTTCTCGCCTGGTACCGCCAGCTCCGTTTCATTCTGCGGCGAAGTCAGCGTGCTGGCCTTCTCTGACACGGGCAACTCCGTGTTGGGCGCTTCGGTTGCTCGTAGCACCATCACTTCCGGCATCTACACGAACGGCTGGGGCGTGATCGACACGACCAACGCTGCTCAAGGTCTGCCACTGCTGGGTAACTCCTTCATCAAGCTGACCAACCCACAAGCTGGTGTCGGCGTGTCGGGTACCTACGGTATCTCTTGGCCACACCGCTACACGAAGTAATTCGTGGGCACTTAATCGCGGCAACGCGATCCAAAAAAGGCGGGGGATTCCCCGCCTTTTTTTCATTTCATATCTCCTTTTTATCCATGAAGCTTCTGACTACAACTTGCATCTCGCCGCTGCGCGGTATTACCTTGGCTGCTGCTTTGCTCGCCTGTGGTTCGATGGCCCAGGCAGCGGGCCCTGTGCCCTTGACTCAGGGCGGGAAATTTGCCATCACCAGCGTTGATCTGGAGGCAGATGCACTGATGCGCATGCCCGCGGAAATGCGCCCTATGGTGCTGGGCAACAAGCAGAGCGTGAGCCAAGTGGCCATGAATATGTATGTGCGCCGTGCCCTGGGCCAGCAGGCCTTGAAGGAAGGACTGGACAAGGACCCGCAGGTGGTTGCCATGCTGCAACTGGCGCGCGACAAGGTTCTGTCTGACATGATGCTGGCGCGCATTGATCAGCAGGCGGCACCCAGCGATGCTGCCGCCCTTGAAATGGCTCGCAGCATTTACCGTGCGAAGCCTGAACGCTTCCAGGTGGGCGAGCAGGTACAAGCGCGGCACATTCTCATTGGAGGGGTCACCCCGGAATCGCGTGCCAAAGCCGAAAAATTGCTTGCGGACATCAAGAAGGGTGGGGATTTCGCCAAGCTGGCAGAAGAGCACTCCACCGACAAGGGCAGTGCAGCTCGTGGCGGCGATCTGGGTTTGTTCCCAAAGGGCCGGATGGTGCCCGCCTTTGATGAAGCTGTCTTTGATCTCAAGAAAAAAGGCGACCTCAGTGGTGTGGTGGAAACCCAGTTTGGATACCACATCATCCAGTTGGAAGACCGCAAGCCGCCAAGCAATCGCTCCTTCGACGAGGTGAAAGATGAGTTGCTCAAGGAAGTGCGCGCCAGCGTCACGCAAGATGCTCGCGTGAAGGCAGCACAAAAGCTGCAAGACGGTGTGGAGCCCAATGCCAAGGCCATTGAAGACTTTGCGGCAGGCTACGCCAAAGGAGCTAGCATCCCGGTGCCAGCCAAGTAATATGGGTAGCGGGCGGCCAATTGCCCAAGGCCTAATCGCCTGAAGCCAAGGCCAGACGAGCCACGGTGGGCGGCTGTCCGCCTGCAACCTTCTTCTGATGAATATTCTCTGGAGCGAAGCGCGCGCGCTGTGGCGTGCGCGCACATTGGTGTGGGTGCTCACGCGCCGGGAGGTGGCTTCACGCCACTCCGGTACGGCACTGGGCATTGTCTGGCCCTATCTGCAGCCACTGCTCACTGTGGCTGCGTACTACCTAGTGTTTGATGTGGTGTTTGGCATGCGCCTGGGCGAGCAGGCCCCTACAAGGGCCGTTGGCGCGTATCTGGTAGTTGGCGCCTTGCCGTGGATGGCGTTTTGCGATGCCGTACAGCGCGGCATGACCAGCTTGATCGACGCTGGCAGCCTGTTGCACAAGAACCCTCTGCCACCTGTTCTGTTTACGTCACGCTCAGTGTTGGCCAGCTTCTCTATTTATGGCCCGTTGCTGCTGCTGGTAGCGGTGGCCTACATTCCTGCGCATGGGCTGAAGCCAGCCATCCTGGCTCTGCTGCCTTTGCTGCTGCTGCAAATGCTGTTGTGCATGGTGCTGGGTTACGCACTGGCCATACTGGCTGCGGCGCTGCGAGACGTTGCGCAGCTGGTGGGCTTTCTGCTCTCCGTGGGCATCTATCTGTCACCCATTCTGTTTCCCATTCAGCTCTTTCCCCAAGCCTGGCGCTGGGTGCTATGGCTCAACCCGATGACGGGTCTGGTCATGGGATATCAGCAAGTGCTGCTGCAAGGTCTGTGGCCCCAGTGGAGCGTATGGTGCGCAACACTTGTGTGGGTGTGTGCACTGTCAGTGGTACTGAACGCCTTAGTGGCCCGCAGCCGTGACCAATTGGTGGACTGGTTGTGAGCACCAAAAACTCCCCCAATACGCCGAGCGTGGTGCCTGACACCGTGCTGTCAGTGGCTGGCGTAGCTAAAGAATACAAGCTTTATCCCACCCCCCGGGCCAGGCTGCGTGCGCTGTTGACGGGCAAAGCCACCCACCGCAGCCACTGGGCACTGAGCGATGTGTCGTTTGAATTGCGGCGTGGCGAATGTATTGGTGTGATCGGTGACAACGGTGCAGGCAAAAGCACTTTGCTCAAACTGTTGGCGGGTACTTTGCAGCCCAGCCATGGGCGTATTGATCGCGTAGGCAGGGTGACTGCCATTCTGGAGCTGGGCGCTGGCTTTCACCCCGACTTCAGCGGCCGCGACAATCTTTACTTCGCGGGCAGCCTGATCGGTATCAATCATGATGAGATGGCGCGCCTGGAGCCTGAAATCATCGATTTCTGCGAACTGGGTGAGGCGCTGGACCGGCCGGTAAAAACCTATTCGTCGGGCATGACCGTGCGCTTGGCGTTTGCCCTGGTGACTGCGGTGCAGCCCGACGTTTTGATCATCGACGAAGCGCTGGCCGTAGGGGATCAGAATTTTCAGAAAAAGTGTGTCGAGCGCATCACGGCGTTTCGTAACAGCGGCTGCACCATCCTGTTCTGTTCACACAGCCCCTACCACATTCGCCATCTGTGCGACCGGGCACTCTGGCTCAAGGGGGGGCGGGTGGAGCAGTTCGGCAATACAGAGGCGGTGCTTGCCGCGTACGACGTACACACGCGAGCGCGTGAAGCCGCGGCCGAGGGCGACGCTCCTGGTGGGCCCGTGCCAGCTGTGACCGAAGGTGCTGGTGCAGGGCATCCTCCAGATGGTTCAATGGCTGACCAGTCGCGGCATTTCGCCGCCCCAAAGGCGGCAAGTGATGGCGGCAGTGCCTGCATTCTGTCGGTGGATGTGGCGCACCTCAATGATGCGGTGGGCGACCAGCCGCCGGTGCTCCAAGGCCATGATCTGGTGGTGACCATCCGTGCCCGAGGGCGGGGGATGGAGCGCCCGAATATCGGGTTCATGATCGAGCAGTCAAAGGGCGTGGGCATCACATCACTTGCTACGCACGAAGATGGAGCAGTGCCTGTCCAACTTGACGACGGCACCTGGCAATCCGTCCTGACCTTCCCGGATCTCCCTCTACACAGCGGCGACTATGTGATCAGTGCTTTTTTGTTCGACGAAACGGGGCTGGCAGTGTATGACCAGTGGTTTCAGTTTTTGCACTTCCGCTTCATTTTCCCCAAGCCGCTGCCTGGTTTGGTGCGGCTGCCCCACCGCTGGGGTTAACGCCCGCAGACTCTCCCGCAGATCCTCGGCTGACTCATTTGCGTACAGCGGGGCTGTCAAAGCACCAAGGCGCAGGATGTCGCGCTTGCAGCGCGCACCTGTCCTGCGCTCACGAGTCGGCATCTTCCAGCTGCTCCCCGATAATCTGTGGTTTCTCGCGCATTCCAACACCATGACAGTTCTTCCAACATCGACATCCACCCTTGGCCAACAACTGCTACGAGAGGGGCGTGAGCTGCTGGCACGGGGCGACAGGGAGGCTGCAGCGCAAGTGCTGGTGCGTGCGCGCGATGAACGCGATGTGGTGCTGGCCGCCCACGCACTCATAGAGGCGAATGACCTGATCGGGTCCTTCAACAACGTCATGGGGCTGAACTGCACCATCTCTGAGCAAGACGACATTTTCGGCTTCTTTCGAAGTCACCACTCAAGCCGTAACCCACTGCGCGACTACCTCGCGGACGGCTGGAGAACTTTGTCGGAGCTGATGCTGCTGCTGGAGGCGGTGGACCAGCCACTATTGAGGACGCCCCGTGTGTTGGAATTCGCCAGCGGCCATGGCCGGTTCACCCGGCACTTGGTCAAGGCGCTGGGTTCTTCGCGGGTCGTGGTGTCGGATGTAGTGCCGAATGCGGTGGAGTTTTCTCGTAGCACGTTCGGTGTTGATGGCTTCTTGTCGACCAGCGTGCCTGAGAGTGTGCAATGGCCTGCCCGCTATGACCTGGTATTTGTGTTGTCTCTCTTCAGCCATTTGCCAAGCGCGACGTGGTCGCGTTGGCTCAAGGTGTTGTACGAAGCGGTTGCCCCTGGCGGGCTGCTGGTGTTCAGCACCCACGGTATCAAAGCGGCCGACTTTGATCATGTGACGCTGGACGAGGATGGCTATTTTTTTGCGGCTTCCAGCGAGTCCACTGCCATCGACGAGCAGGAATACGGCACCACTTTTACCTCAGAGGCGTTTGTCCTTGCGCGCATTGCCGAAACAGTGGGGGCCGACAGGCTGGTGCACAAGGCACCAGTTCATTTCTGGAACCACCAGGACGCTTACGTGCTGCGCAAACCGTGAAAGGAGCACTTGGGTGGAGCGTTGGCAGTGTGGCCAAGCAGCCCAGACTGCTTGCAACATGGTGCTGCTGCGGGAACGTAGGAAGCGATGGATCACAGTGCTATCCCTGGAGAAGCAATGAACAATAGTTGGTGGTTAAAGTTGCAGGAGCGGCTGTGGGGTATGGCTCCATGGGATGCAGAGCGCATCAGTGACGAGTGGTTTCGGGCGCATTTCGACTACGCCGCCAACGTGGTCCACCAGTGGATGGGCAGCGCGCTTGATATGCGCACTGCAAGACTGCTAAATTTTGGCTGCGGCGATGGCATTACCGATTTGTCTCTGGTGCTGCGTCACGGCGCTACTGCCATTCATGGCATCGATATTCGCAGGGAATACACCAAACTGCCGCGCATTGCCAGCGAGCAACTGGGCATGCGCCGTATCCCGGCTGCGCTGACGTTTGAGACCATCGCGCCGGGCGCGCGCCTGTCGGATCGCCATTCGGGTATCGATGGCATTATGAGCTGGTCTACTTTCGAACATGTGCAGCGCGACCAGTTGCTGCCGATCTTGCAGGATCTGCACGCCTGTTTACGCCCGGGGGGGGTGTTTTTCTTGCAGATCGAACCGTTGTTCCATTCACCCTATGGCTCGCACCTGCGCCGCTATGACGAAGTGCCGTGGCACCATTTGCTGGTGCCCGAAGAGGTGCTGTGGTCCACCATAGAAGCCCACGAAGGGCCGATCAACGCGGAGGAAGTCGACTTTGGGTTTGCTGACTTTGGCGTAGACGGCTACAAACGCTTCGTGTTCAAGGAGTACCAACAGCTCAACCGTTTGACGGCGGATGAACTGGTGGATCTTGTGCGTCAAGCTGGTTTCGTGGTGGAGCAACAGGAGCGACGCAGCGTAGACCTGCTGCCACCGCAGCAATTACTTGTGCAATACAGTGAATCAGTGCTGCGCAACAATGAGATTTTTTTGCTGTTGCGCAAGGGTGCTTAGGAAGACAAGTCGTTCACGAGGGCTTGCGTGCCATGACTACAAAGCCATGTGCGGGCTGGCCCTTTTGGGTACGCAGTACGGTGTTTTCGACTTCCACCACAAATCCGGCATCCCGGCACAGGCTCTCGACATGGCTGCGCTTGTGGACGTACCGTTCAGTAGACCTATTCAGGACGAGGTCAGGTCCATCCTCTGGCCCACTTTCGCATGAGAAGAACAGTCTTCCACCTGGCACCAGGGTGCGCCACACCGCGGGAATGACTTTACTCAAGTCGCCCACATACACGCAGACATCCAGTGCAACGACTACATCGTAGGACGTAGCTTCAGCCTCGCTGAGTGCGTCGTGCAGGTCAGCGACGGTCAATGTGTCGTACAGGTTGTAGCGGCGTGCCTGATCAAGCATTTTTGGGGATAAATCCACGCCCGCCAGGCGACCTTGTAGCCTGCCCAGTTGGGCCCCCAGCAGTCCTGTTCCGCAGCCTAAGTCGAGCAGGTTGAGCTTTCTGTCCGGATAAAAAGCGATGATTTTCTTGGCAATCTGCTGTGGCAACCTGTAGTTCAAGCCTTGGACCAGCTGAGCGTCGAAAAAATGTGCAGCGTTGTCGAAAAGTTGCCGGTTGAGTTCGGTGGGCTGGTGTGCTGGAGTTTGTCCTTGTGCGCGCTCTTCGTAGTAGGCGTAGACGGGATTGGTGGGGTCGAGCGCTCGCAGATGGGCTGTTGCGAGAGCAGCTTCTTCCAGACGCCCTGCAATCAAGAGCATGTGCATGCGCCCTTCGAGCGCTGCGCGATCCTCGGGTGAGTCTGCAATGAGCCCGTCCCAGAGAGCAAGGGCCTCGTCATACTGCTCCATCTGACCCAGGGCGGAGGCGAGCATCATTCGCAACTTGGCATCGGAGGGTTGCCGGGCCAGGCCTTGCCGGATACGGCGCACGGCGAGGGCGAAGTCACCAGTGAGTTGTGCGACGTCAATTGCACCATCCAGCACGACGCGGCTCTCGCTGTCAAGTTGAAGCGCTGTGGCGGCGTTCTCGCTCGCTTCTTCATACTGACCCTGTCTCGCCTGCAACTGCGCCAGCACAATAATGCCGGGAGCCCAGCTGGGGGCGAGCGACAGCCCGGTTTGCATAAGTTGAAACGCTCCGGCCACGTTGCCAGCTTTTTCTGACATGACCCCTGCCATCATGTATACGCGTGGGTCGTTGGGGAATTGGGCTCGTGCTTGATTGAGCGCGTCGGCAGCCTGAGCAAGTTGGCCTTGCTCTATCAGCGTGCGGGCGGCTTCGATGAGCGGAAGGTTGGGGTCGGAAATACTGTTCATGGTGGTGATTGAAGTAATTTACTTTTGCAGCCAATTCTTGATTCGACGCTGCCAGTGCGCAGGAATACGGCGGGCTGCAGTGCGCAGCAGAGGGAGCGAACGCAGGTAAGCGAGTGCGTTCAGTGCCTCAGAACGTGCTGACGCGCCCTTGGGTGCCAGGTATTGGGCTAGCAACGCGGCAGCCAATGGTGGCTGCGCGTCTGCTTTGGCCGACATGCCCATCAAATAGTCGTGCTGGTATGTCCAGGGCGCGCTGCTATCAGGCACAGGTTGGGCGAACGTGGGTGCTGGCGGCAAGCCAGGCACGAAATGCTCGGCACGCAAAGCTGTGAAAAAGCGGACCCATTGCTTTCCTTCCTGGTCCCACGGACATACCCAGCTCCAAGGCCTGCCAACAATGCGTTCTGCAAATGCGCCGATGTCCGGAACGGCCACCGGCAAGCCTGCCTGCAAAGCGGCGCTGAGCGTATAGCTGTAGGTCTCAGGCCAGAGGGCGGGGAACCAGACTATGTCGGGTTGCAGCCAAGCCAGCAGTCCCGGCAAGTCCTCGTCCTGGTAGGCGCCATGTACGGTAAGCCGTGCGCGTGGCTGGGTTTGCAGGTGGCGGTAGCCATAGCCGAGCAGATGGAACTCCACAGGCGCACCTGTTCTGGCGGCTTCCTGGGCCGCCGCTTCAAGCACGTCAGCACCCTTGATGGCACTGAGTGCGCCGAGGACCACCACTTTGAGTGGTGCGTCCGGGGGCAAATTTTTGGCCTGCGGCAGTGGCGTTCCCTTGCTGTCAGGCGTGGCCATGTCCGTGTGGGGAATGGCCCGCACACGCGCACTGGGGGCAAATGCAGCGATGCGCCGTGCAGTGTCTGCGCTGGGGGCGATAACCAGGCGAGCGCTAGTCAAAAAGTGACGGTTGCGGTGTCGCCAGTCCGCCACCGTGCCGTTGCCCATGGGGGCGGGGTCATGCGGGGAGCAACAAGCGCACTGCCCGGGGGCGGGTTCCCCAGCAAATCGGTTGTCGCTGCCCGTCAGGGAGATGTGAGCGCAATAGCTGTAGTAGTCGTGCGCGGTGAAGTCATAGTCCACCCCCAACTGTGCTGGCAGGTCCAGAACCAGCGGATCATGGCCAAGGATATGGTGGTAGTGGATATGCCGCACACCCAAGATACTGAGCACCTGAACGAGGTCTGCGAACTGGTCGGAGAGCCGGAACAAGAGTTCAAAGCCTTCATCCTTGCCAGCCAGTTCCAGGCGTACGCGCTGGTCTGGTGCGGGCGTGAGTGTGAGGAAGGTCGCTTGGTCACTCAAATGTTGCGCGAGTTCGCGCACATGGCGAAGGGTGCCGCCCGCCCTGTCGTGCAGCACAGCCAGCACGACGGGGCGTTGAGCCCGCTGTATGCGTGCCATATCCAGCGCGAGGCGATAGGGTTGCGCCGGATCTGCCTGCACAAATGCCATGACCTCGCGCTCGTAGCGGGGGTGCAGGCGTCGCAGGGTTTCCATGGCGGCCCGCTCGCGCGGGCTTTTGCTGTCGCCAAAGCTCACGCCACCGGTGTGCAGCACAAAGGTGTCTAGCAGATGGAGATTGCGCCAGCCCGCCTTTGCCGCACGTTGGCAGAAGTCGTTTTCTTCGCCGTAACCCTTGCCGAAGTTCTCTGTGTCAAACAGTCCCACCTGCTGCAGGCAGTCGCGGCGGATGTACATACAAAACCCTACACCGGTGGGAACGTCCACCACAGCGCCCGGATTGGTTTGCGCACACAGTGCGTCCAGCCGTGCCGTGTCGTAGTCCGGCGGCAAGGCGTTGTCCTTGCAAAAACGAGGGTAGCTGCAGATCGTGGCGTTGTTGGAAAACGGCGTAACCGAGCCTACCTTCTGGTCACCGTAGGCTGCGCGGCGAATACGGTCGAGCCAATCATTGGCGACCTCAGTATCGCTGTTGAGTAGCAACACATCGTGGCTGTCGCTCAGCGACATGCCTCGGTTCACCGTTCCTACAAAGCCCAGATTTTCCGGGTTTTCCAGCAGCGTGATGCGGCTGTCTTGCTGTGCACGTTCCCGCAGCCATTCGGTGACTTCTGGTTCCGGGCTGGCGTCGTTGATGACGATCAGGCGCCAAGGCGTTTCGCATTGGCTTGCCAGGGCTGAATCAATACACAGTTGTGTATCGGCCAGTCCTCGGTATACGGGCACGATAACGTCTACAGGATGAGTGCTTGGCGCCAGTGGCACGGGTGCAGGCTCTGCGGGTTGCACGGGTGCCGGGACGCGGCCCAGCAATCGATCAATGTGCATCTTGGCGTGGACCAGGGGGCGGGTGGCTCTGAACACGGTGGAGTTTTCTATGGTCTTGAGGTGGTCGGCCAGTGCTTGGTAGTCCTTGTTCAGGCGAGTAGCTTCCTGCTGCCACATGGCGCGTTGCTGTGCAAGTGCCTTATTGCTTTCTTCTAGAAGGCTGGCTCTGCCACTCACCGCCTGTAGTTGGTTCTGCTGTTGCTCTATCCGGCTCTGTGCATCACGGGCACGGCTCTCCAGTAGGTCGATGCGGTCTCCCAGCGGTTTTACCGTACTGGACAGCGCCAGATAGTCGGCAGACATGGGCCAGCCCAGTTCAACGTCCAGCCGCGCGCCCGAGAGGCTGGCAGACGCAAAAGCCTCGGCGGGGATGGGCAGCTCCAGCCAGGGGTCAGTGCCGGTGAGAAGTAGCAAGCTTGCGCCGGACGCTGGTGGCATAGGGGCTTGCCAGGCAATTTGGCTGTGGGGGGTGGACGCCAGCAAGGTGCGGCTGGAGGTGTCTGCCGACCACTGCCAAAGCGCATCGCCTTGCTCGTTGCGCAGGGTGATGCCGTACAAGTGCAAAAAACCAGCTCGGTCTGCTGGGTCGAGTCTGAGCCGTGTGATGGCCTCGCCAACCGCGGGTATTTGAAAGCTTACGGTTTGATGCTCGGAGCCAATGACGCCAGTGGCGCTGAGCTTGTCACTTTCCGCATAGCCATCATGTCGCCCTATATACAGCTGTGCGGTGAAGAGTGCGTTTGCAGCATCAAGGTCAGTGGGAGCGTGTTCGGCGATCGGCACATAGGTCACAGGCCGTGCAACGCCTATGAACTGGTAGGTCAGGGCATCGGGAATGCCGAGCAGGTAGCGGGCGACATTGGGTGGCAGGCGATCAAAGGCCACCTGAAATTCCGAGTCGGGCAATTGCCTGGTGATGGTATCGACAGCGTCCAGATCCCAGCGCTGTTCGGACAGAAACCTCACTAGCGAGCGGCGCGTGAAGAATCGCAGGTGGGTGCGATCGAGCAGGCCTTCCTCTCGGTAGCGGAACTCCCCTTCCAGTAATTCAGCCAGAAGCCCGCTGTAAGCGGCATTGGGCACCGATATGAGTAATCGGCCTTCTGGTGTTAGGAGTTCGCGGCACATCTGCAAAACAGACTCTGGCCGCTTGAGGTGTTCCAGAACATCGGCGCAAACGATGTAGTCATATTGCTTGGTACCGAACATGCTGAGCAAGTCGGCTGTCTCCAGGTCGGCCACCTCCACCTGTCGATAGTGGGGTTGGGCATGCGCAGCCTCTGCTTGACTGAGGGTGACGCCATCCGTCGTGCAATCGCGGGTTTCCTTGAGATATTGCCCAAGAGCTCCGCTGCCACACCCCAGATCCAGCACGCAGGCGCCGCGCCTGATCAGGCCGGCCAGGACCGACAGCGAAGTGCGCTCCCCGTCTGCGATGGAGCGCAAATACACGTGCAGATCGTCAATAGAATTCGTCATCCGGCGATTATGACGGGCCAGATACGGCGACTTCGCACGCTGCGCAGGGGACAATACCGGTCGATGTCAGTCATTCAGCCTTTGTTTCAGCCTGGTTTGGTGGTCTCTGTGGTCAGTCACGGACACGGCGACATGGTCCATGCTCTGTTGCTGCAGTTGGCCCGGGTTTCGGCAGCCTCCATATCCCGCGTGGTGCTGACGCAGAACCTGCCAGAGCCGGAGCCCGTTCCTCCGGCAGGAGGCTGGCCATTTGAATTGTTGCGTGTAGTCAATGAGGCACCCCTCGGGTTCGGCGCCAATCACAATCGGGCTTTGGCCACAGTCACTGAGCCGTTTGTGTGCGTTCTCAACCCCGACGTGATGCTGGTAGGCCACGAGGATCCCTTCCAAGTGCTGGTTTCAGCGTGCTGTGCGCCGAACATCGGTTGTGCGTATCCTGTTCAGATCGATCCAGAGGGGCGGGTACAGGGCAGTGAGCGCGAAGTTCCCTCTCCCGTCGCGCTTTTGCGCCGCAGGCTTATGGGCCGCCAGGAGATACGGGTGGATTGGGTAAATGCTGCCTGCATGGTTTTGCCTTCTGCCGTTTGGCGCTCCTTGGGCGGGTTCGATGAGCGCTATTTCATGTACTGCGAAGATGTGGACCTTTGCCTGAGGTTGCGGTTACGTGGGCTGCATTTGGCCAAGGCGCCGGTTCAAGTCATTCACGCCGGGCAGCGTGCCAGTTCGCGTAGCCTGAAGCATCTGGGCTGGCACGTCCAGAGTCTTTGGCGTTTGTGGCATTCGCCAGTCTATGCCCGCGCGCTACAGTTTCTAACCTCGGCGTCAGCTGACAAAGGTACCATCGGCGCTCCATGATTTGGTTGTCTGTGGTCGGTTTTTTGGTAGCGGCGCTGGCTGCGGGGCTCATTGTGAGATGGGGGCGGGAGCATGCGGCGGTTTACAGCGATTCGATGCCCCAGCGCTTTCACCTCGGACATGTTCCTCGATTGGGCGGCGCAGCGTTGGTGATGGGTACGTCCGTAGGGTGGGCGTTGGGCGTACTGCAGTCCGTCTATTGGGGCGACCCAGGCTCTCTCCGGCTCGACTTTTGGGTGGCGGGCTGGCTGGTGGTCGTGCTTCCGGCAGTGATCGGTGGCATTGCGGAAGACCTTACCCAGCGCCTTTCAGTGCGTTACCGCCTCACTTTGACCGGGGCATCTGGCGCATTGGCGGTATGGCTTTTGGGTATCAATCTGCCACGCCTGGGCTGGCCGTGGCTTGATGCTGTCCTGGTTGCTGCCCCCTGGCTTGGCATCGCCATAGTCGTGCTTGCAGTCGCAGGCCTGCCCCATGCCTTCAATATCATCGACGGCTACAACGGGCTGGCGGGAATGGTTGCCTTGATCGTGTGCCTCGCTTTGGCGCACGTGGCGCTGCAGGTGGGTGACCGGGCGCTGGCTGCGCTGCTGGTATCCACCGCCGCAGCCACCGGCGGCTTTCTGGTCTGGAATTACCCGCGAGGCATGTTGTTTGCCGGAGATGGGGGGGCCTATGTGTGGGGCGTGGTGATTGCCATGGCCAGCATCTCGCTGGTGCAGCGCAATGCGGACGTATCGCCTTGGTTCCCGATGCTCCTGCTGATCTACCCGGTGTGGGAGACGATTTTCTCCATTTACCGCAAGGCGGTGCGGGGCGTTTCACCGGGCGTGGCCGATGCGCTGCATTTTCACCAGCTCATCTACCGCCGCATTGTTCGTGGGGTGTTTCACGATGATGAGTCCCGCCGGGTGCTGATGCGCAACAACCGTACGTCGCCCTATCTGTGGGGTTTTACGCTCCTGACGGTGGTGCCTGCAGTGCTGTTCTGGAACAACACGCCCCTGCTCATGGCGTTTTGCGGGCTTTTTGTGGTGAGCTATGTTATGGCCTATCTGGCCATCGTGCGGTTCAAAGTGCCGAACTGGCTGCGCCACTGAAGCCTTCTTGTGTTCGCGCGCCTGGCGAATGCGGCACAATTTGCGCCTCACAGTTTTCTCCGGATGGCACGCCTCCATGACCGACCTTCTTTCGATTGCCCCACGCGACAAGGCTGAAATCCTGGCCCAGGCGCTGCCCTACATCCGCAAGTTCCATGGCAAGACCATGGTGATCAAGTACGGCGGCAACGCCATGACGGACCCGGCCCTGCAGGCCGACTTTGCCGAGGACGTGGTGCTGCTCAAGCTGGTGGGCATGAACCCGGTGGTGGTGCACGGTGGCGGCCCGCAAATCGAAACCGCGCTCAACCGACTGGGCAAGAAGGGCGAGTTCATCCAGGGCATGCGTGTGACCGATGCCGAGACCATGGAAGTGGTCGAATGGGTGCTGGCCGGCGAGGTGCAGCAGGACATCGTGGGACTGATCAACCAGGCCGGTGGCAAGGCCGTGGGCTTGACCGGCCGTGACGGCGGCATGATTCGCGCACAAAAGCTCAAGATGGTGGACAGCAAGGATCCCACCATCGAACACGACGTGGGCCAGGTGGGTGACATCGTTTCCATCGACCCCAGCGTGGTGAAGGCGCTGCAAGACGATGCGTTCATTCCCGTCATCAGCCCGATTGGCTTTGGCGAGAACAACGAAAGCTACAACATCAATGCGGATGTGGTGGCCAGCAAACTGGCCACGGTGTTGCAGGCTGAAAAACTGATGCTGCTGACCAACACCCCCGGTGTGCTCGACAAGGCCGGCAACCTGTTGACCGACCTTACAGCCCGCCGCATCGACGAGCTGTTTGCCGACGGCACTATCTCGGGCGGCATGCTGCCCAAGATTGCCGGTGCGCTGGATGCCGCCAAGGCGGGTGTAAATGCGGTGCACATCATTGACGGGCGTGTGCCCCATGCCATGCTGCTGGAGATCCTGACTGACCAGGCCTACGGCACCATGATCCGCTCTCACTGACCCAGCGTGAGGTCTCCATGCGTCTGCTGTTGGTCGAAGACGATGTGATGGTGGCCAGCGGCATCAAGCTGGGGCTCACCGATGCGGGTTATGCGGTGGACTGGGTGGGCAGTGGCGAGCGGGCCGAAGAGGTGCTGCGCGCCGAGTCGTTTGACGCAGCCATCATCGACATCGGGCTGCCCGCCATGGACGGCCTGGAGCTGACACGCCGCCTGCGCCGTCCAGACATGGCAAGCCCCGCCATGCCAGTTTTGATACTGACGGCGCGTGACGCGCTGCATGACCGGGTGCAGGGGCTGGATCTGGGGGCGGATGACTACATGGTCAAGCCGTTCGAGCTGCCCGAGCTGCTGGCGCGCCTGCGTGCGCTGTTGCGCCGTTCCCAGGCTGCGACCACGGCCGTGCTGAGTTTTGGCCCGCTGGAGCTGGACACGGCCGGGCGCCGGGCCAGCATGCGCACACCGGCTGGCGAGCAGGTCATCGAACTGGGCCCGCGCGAGTGGACGGTGCTCGAATACCTGCTCATCAACGCCCCCAAGCCTGCTAGCAAAGACAAGCTGCTGCAAGCGCTGACGGGGTGGGACAAGGAGATCACCCCCAACGCGGTGGAGGTGTATGTCTCGCGCTTGCGGGGCAAGCTGGAACCCCACGGTGTGGCGCTGCGGTCCATACGGGGCTTTGGCTACCGGCTCGAACTGCAGGCAACCTGAGCAGGTGTTTTCCGCGCCCAGTTCGCCGCCTCGCCATGCTTTGGAAAAACTCCTCCCGGCGGCCCGGCCTGCGCGCCATGACATCAGACCTGCGCACCCGGCTGCTGCTGATGCTGGTACTGCCCCTGTGTGTGCTGGTGCTGGCGGGGGTCTGGCTGGACTACCGGTCGGCCGATGAGGCAGCTGGCCAGCACGACCAGCGTCTGGTGCGGCTGCTGCCCGCGCTGGCCGATTCGGTGCTGGCGCCGCCCATCCACGACAACGACCCACCGCTGCTGCTGCTGGCGCCGCCCATCGAAGAGTTTTTGCGCCAGAACGCGGGCTTTGCGGCCTACAGCGTGCGCGATACCTCGGGGCGCCTGTTGCTCGGAGAGGGCTGGGTACACGGCGCCGTGCCCACCACACAGGCCCCGGAGTTCCACAGCGTGGAGTTCGGCGGCGTGACGTACCGGGTGGCGGCGCAACGCGGGCGCACGGGGGCGGGCGAACTGGTCGTGGCCCTCGCCGACGGGTCGGACCCTCGCCAGAAATGGGCGCAGCAACTGCTCCTCAGGGTGTTGTTGCCCAACCTCGTATTGCTGATTGCCGCGGGTTTTGCGATCCATTGGGCGGTGCGGCAGGCCTTCAAACCCCTGGTGGGGCTTGCGGAGGCGGTGGAGCGCCGCTCTCCCCGCGATCTCAGTCCCATCGACGAGGCCGCCTCGCCCGACGAGGTGCGGCCCTTGGTGCACTCGCTCAACCGCCTGTTTGCGCTGGTCAACGCACAGGCCGAAGGGCAGCGGCGTTTTGTGGCCGACGCGGCGCACCAGTTGCGCACGCCGCTGGCGGGCTTGCAGGCCCAGGTGGAGGCCTGGGCCATGATGGCCAAGGCGGCAGCGCCGCCACGCACGTCTTTCCCGGATTTCGACCGAAAAATGCCGCTAGCGCATGAAGATCGTGCACAAGGCGCTATTGTTTTGGGAGCGGATCAAATCGAGAAGCTGCGCAACGCCACGCGCCGCACCTCGCAGCTGGCGCACCAGCTGCTGGCGTTGTCTCGCGCGGACGCCCGCAGCCTGGACGCGCAGCCGCCGCAGCGGGTTGACCTCAAGGATCTGTGCGAGTCGCTGCTGGAAACATTTTTGGACGCAGCAACCGGCAAGGGCCTGGACCTCGGGCTCGATGTCCAGCTGGTGCATGTGACAGGCCATGGCTGGCTGCTGCGCGAGCTGCTGTCCAACCTGGTGGACAACGCCATCAAATACACACCTGCGGGGGGCGTGGTGACCATCCGCTGCGGACTGCGCCAGGGGCGCGCGGGCCCGCCCCGGCCCTACGTGGAGGTGGAGGACGACGGCCCTGGCGTGCCGGAGTCTGAGCGTACCCGCGTGTTGCAGCGGTTCTACCGCGTGCCCGGCGCGGGAGGCGAGGGCACGGGCCTGGGCCTGGCCATTGCGGACGAGATTGCCCGGGTACACCGTGCCGCACTGACGCTGGGCACGGGCCCCCAGGGGCGCGGGCTGCTGGTGAGGGTGGTGTTTCCGCTGTAGTCGTGCGGGGTCCCCGGGCCGTCCGGACCGACAAGGGGCCTGTGCGAGAATCATTTCCACACACGATTGACTTGTGCAAACAGGTGGCGCCCCGGCCCCTCCTGGCTGCGGCAAGATGTGACATCGTGATCCACGCCCTGCCGTGATCCGACCATGCCCAGTGGCATGCGCACCGGGAGCAGGGCCCCACCGGAGTCCCTGTCCTGCATGTCTGAAATCTCGCCCCTCCCCGAGCCTGCCAGTACCGCCGAAGCGGGTGATGTTGCGGCTGCACGCAAGCGGCCCAAGCCCGGGGAACGGCGCGTCCAGATCCTGCAGGCCCTGGCCGCCATGCTGGAGCAGCCTGGGGCCGAGCGCATCACCACTGCCGCGCTGGCCGCGCGCCTGTCGGTCAGCGAGGCGGCGCTGTACCGCCATTTCGCCAGCAAGGCGCAAATGTTCGAGGGCTTGATCGATTTCATCGAGCAGTCGGTGTTCACACTGGTGCAGCAGATCACGGGGCGCGACGTGCCCGGCCCCACACAGCCTGCCGACGTGGGCGCGCGCCAGGCGGCGCGCATCGTGGCGCTGGTGCTGCAGTTTGGCGAACGCAACCCGGGCATGGTGCGGGTCATGGTGGGCGACGCACTGGTGTTCGAGCACGAGCGCTTGCAGCAGCGCATGAACCAGTTCTTTGACCGCATCGAATCCACCCTGCGCCAGTGCCTGCGCGCGAGTGCAGCCGCATCCAGCACGCCCACAGTCGATGCCCAGGTGGCGGCCAGCGTGTTGACGGCCTTTGTGGTCGGGCGCCTGCAGTGCTACGCCCGCTCGGGGTTTCGGCGCCTGCCCACCGAGCACCTGGAAGCCAGCCTTGCGCTGATGTTGTAGCGGTCCGCGCTGTTGAGGCGGCGCGTCACGGCGGGGGTGGCGCGGCTGCAACGGGTGGTTTGGATGGGTCTCCCTATTTTTTTCGGGGGCTTGGGGGCTGCAGGGAATTTGCTGCAGAATAGAACGAACGTTCGTTTTTATTCGTGCCCATGTCCTCCATCCCCGAATCCCGCCAGGTCACCCGCATCCCGCGCGCTCGCAGTGGTACCGGCCGTGCCTTGCAAAAAGGCCAGCAGACCAAGGCGGCCATCGTCGAGGCCGCGCTGGGTCTGGCCACGCACATCGGGCTGGAAGGCCTGTCCATCGGGGCGCTGGCAGACGTCACCGGCATGAGCAAGTCGGGCGTTTTCGCCCACTTTGGCTCCCGCGAAGAGCTGCAGATTTCGGTGATCCGCGAATACCACACCCGCTTCGAGCAGGAAGTGTTCTACCCCGCCATGTCCGCCCCCCGTGGCGTGGCGCGTTTGTCGGCGCTGTTCGACAACTGGATGAAGCGCACCTCCATCGAAATCGACTCGGGCTGCATTTACATCAGCGGCGCGGTCGAGTTCGATGACCGAACCGGCCCCGTGCGCGATGCGCTGGCCAGTTCGGTGCTGACCTGGCATGCCGCCATGCGCCGCGCCATCGAGCAGTGCAAGGAACTGGGCGAACTGCGTGCCGACACCAAGGAAGAGCAGATGCTCTTCGAGATCCACGGCCTGATCCTCGCGCTGCACTACGAGGCGCGGTTCCTGCAGACCCCGGGCTCCATCGACCGGGCTGTCGTGGGCTTTCACAACATTCTGGCGCGTTACAGCGCGCCGACAGCGGCAGCCAAGGCACCCACAGTGGCGCGCCGCAAAGTTTCCAACCAAACCACCACATCCAAGGAGTAAACCCATGCCCACCTATACGCCGCCCCTGCGCGACATGCAATTCGTCATGCACGAAGTGCTCAAGGTCAGTGATGAATTCAAGGCGATGCCACCCCACGCCGAAGTGGATGTGGACACCATCAATGCCGTGATCGAAGAGGCCGGCAAGTTTGCTGCCGAAGTCGCCTTCCCGCTCAACATCAGCGGCGACACCGAAGGCTGCGTGCTGAACAAGACCACGCACGAAGTGAAGACCCCCACCGGCTTCAAGGACGCCTATGCTAAGTACGTCGAGGGTGGCTGGGCGGCGCTGAGCTGCGACCCCACCTACGGCGGCCAGGGCCTGCCCTTCGTGCTGAACCAGTGCCTGTACGAGATGCTGAACTCGGCCAACCAGGCCTGGACGATGTACCCCGGCCTGTCGCACGGCGCCTACGAAGCCCTGCACGCCCATGGCACCGACGCCCAGAAGGCCCTGTACCTGCCCAAGCTGACCAGCGGCGAATGGACCGGCACCATGTGCCTGACCGAACCCCACTGCGGTACCGACCTGGGCCTGATGCGCACCAAGGCCGAGCCTCTGCCTGACGGCACCTACAAGATCACCGGCAACAAGATCTTCATCAGCGCCGGCGAGCACGACATGGCCGCCAACATCGTTCACCTGGTGCTGGCCCGCCTGCCCGATGCGCCCAAGGGTAGCAAGGGCATCAGCCTGTTTGTGGTGCCCAAGTTCAACGTGAATGCCGACGGCTCGCTGGGCGAGCGCAACCCGATCTTCTGCACGGGCCTGGAGCACAAGATGGGCATCCACGGCAACGCCACCGCGCAGATCGCACTGGACGGCGCCATCGGCACCATGGTGGGCCAGCCCAACAAGGGCCTGGCTGCCATGTTCGTGATGATGAACGCCGCCCGCCTGGGTGTGGGCAACCAGTCGCTGGGCCTGACGGAAGTGGCTTACCAGAACGCGCTGGCCTATGCCAAGGACCGCATCCAGTCGCGCAGCCTGTCGGGCCCCAAGGCCAAGGACAAGGACGCCGACCCCATCATCGTGCACCCCGATGTGCGCAAGATGTTGCTCACCGCCAAGGCCTACGCCGAAGGTGGCCGCGCCCTGCAGATCTTCTGCACGCTGTTGCTGGACAAGGTGCACAGCCACCCCGATGAAAAGGTGCGCAAGGATTCCGAAGAACTCGTGGCCCTGCTGACCCCCATCGTCAAGGCCTTCATCACCGACAACGGCCACATCAGCACCAACGCGTGCATGCAGGTCTTCGGCGGCCACGGCTTCATCAAGGAATGGGGCATGGAACAGTACGTGCGGGACAACCGCATCAACATGATCTATGAAGGCACCAACACCATCCAGTCGCTGGACCTGCTGGGCCGCAAGGTGCTGGGCAACAACGGTGCCACGCTGAAAAAGCTGGGCAAGCTGATTGGCCAGCTGGTGGAAGAAGAAGGCGTGAACGAGCGCATGGCCGAGTTCATCAACCCCGTGGCCATGCTGGGCGACCAGATGACCAAGTTCACCACCGAGATCGGCTTCAAGGGCATGCAAAACCCCGACGAAGTGGGTGCTGCTGCTGTGGACTATCTGCGCGTGGCCGGCCACCTGGTGTTCGGCTACCTGTTCGCCCGCATGGCCCAGGTCGCCCTGCGCGAGATCGCCGCCGGCAACACCGACCCGTTCTATGGCGCCAAGCTGCAGACCGCGCGCTTCTACTTCGCCAAGCTGTTCCCCGAAACCGCCACGCTGATGCGCACCGCCCGTGCCGGCAGCAAGGTGCTGATGGACACCGATCTGGCCCTGGCCTGATCGGTGCCGGATGCGGATTTCAAGCCTTTTTGCCAGGGAGCGCAGATGTTCAAAGCGGTAGCAGCTATTGTTTTGGTAGCGGGTGCGCTGCCGGCCTGGGCGCAGATGACGCCCGAAGGCCTGTGGCGCAACATCGATGACAAGACCGGCGAGGCCAAGGCCGAGATCCGCATCCGCGACATTGGCGGCGGCGTGCTGCACGGAGCGCTGGAAAAGCGCCTGTCCAAGGACGCCAAGCCCGATGAGGTCTGCGACGAGTGCTCGGACGACCGCAAGGGCAAGCCCATCCTCGGGCTGGAGATCATCCGTGGCGCCAAGAAGGCCGACGGCAAAGAGGTGTGGGAGGGCGGCAAGATTCTCGACCCTGAGAACGGTCGCAACTACACCCTGCGCATGACCCCCATCGAGGGCGGCAAGAAGCTCGAAGTGCGCGGTTCGATCGGCCCGTTTGGCCGCACGCAAACCTGGATCCGCGTCCAGTAAACCCCATTCCCGTGGCCGCGCGCACCCCAGCGGTGTCGCGCAGCGCCCCAACCAGGAACCCAACCCATGTCCCGATTCCAAGTGAAAAAAGTCGCCGTGCTCGGCGCAGGCGTGATGGGCGCGCAGATTGCCGCCCACCTCGTGAACGTGAAGGTGCCCGTGGTGCTGTTCGACCTGCCTGCCAAGGAAGGCCCCAAGAACGGCATCGTCACCAAGGCCGTCGAAGGCCTGAAAAAGCTCAAGCCCTCGCCCCTGGGCGTGGCCGACGACGCGGCGCTGATCCAGCAGGCCAACTACGAAGAGCACATGCACCTGCTCAAGGAATGCGACCTCGTGATCGAGGCCATTGCCGAGCGCATGGACTGGAAGCTCGACCTGTACACCAAGATCGCGCCCCACGTGGCCAAGCACGCCATCCTGGCGTCCAACACCTCGGGCCTGTCGATCACCAAGCTCTCCGAAGTGCTGCCTGAGAGCATCAAGCCGCGTTTCTGCGGCATCCACTTCTTCAATCCCCCGCGCTACATGACGCTGGTGGAGCTGATCAACACGCCCACCACCCAGCCAGAAGTGCTGGACCAGCTCGAAGCCTTCGTCACCAGCGGCCTGGGCAAGGGCGTGGTGCGCGCGCACGACACCCCCAACTTCGTCGCCAACCGCGTGGGCATCGCCGGCATGCTGGCCACGATGAAGGAAGTCGAGAACTTTGGCCTGACCTATGACGTGGTGGACGACCTCACGGGCAAGAAGCTCGGCCGTGCATCGAGCGGCACCTTCCGCACCGCCGACGTGGTGGGCCTGGACACCATGGCCCACGTCATCAAGACGCTGCAGGACAACCTGAGCATCGAGACGGATCCGTTCTACGAAAGCTTCGGCACGCCCGCCGTGCTGAAAAAGCTGCTGGAGTTGGGCAACCTGGGGCAGAAGACCAAGGCCGGTTTCTTCAAGAAGGTCGGCCGCGATGTGATGCGCTTCGAGCTGGAGAGCGAAGAGTACGTGCCCGCCGGCCAGAAGGCCGACGAGGTGTATGCCCGCATGCTCAAGAAGCCCGCTGCCGAGCGCCTGCGCCTGCTGCGCAATGCCGAAGGCGCGCCCGGCCAGTTCCTCTGGGCCATCCTGCGCAACAGCTTTCACTACGCTGCCGTGCACCTTTCAACAATAGCCGACAACGCCCGCGACGTGGACCAGGCCATGCGCTGGGGCTTTGGCATGAAGCAGGGCCCCTTCGAGCTGTGGCAGGAAGCCGGTTGGCTTGACGTGGCGAAGATGATCCAGGAAGACATCGACGCTGGCAAGGCACTGTGCAAGGCACCGCTGCCCGAGTGGGTCTTCAAGGGCCCCGTGGCCGACGCCGGTGGCGTGCACACAGCGCAAGGTTCGTGGAGTGCATCGCAGAACAAGTTTGTGCCCCGCCGCCAGCTGCCCGTGTACGAGCGCCAGATCTTCCCCGAGGCCCTGCTGGGCGAAACCAGCCTGCCCGACTGGCGCACCGCTGGCACCACCATTGCTGAATCGAAAGCCCTGCGCACCTGGACGCTGGACGGCCAAGTGCTCATCGCCAGCATCAAGAACAAGATGCACGCCATCAGCCCCGAAGTGATGGAAGCGCTGATGGAAGCGCTGGAACTGGCCGAGTCTGAGTACCAAGGCATGGTGATCTGGTCCGGCGACGCGCCTTTCAGCGTGGGTGCTGACCTGGAAGCCACCATGCCCGCCTTCATGGTCGGCGGCGCCGATGCGGTGGAAAGCATCGAGCAGGAACTGCAGAACCTGATGATGCGCATTCGCTATGCGCAGGTGCCTGTCGTCGCAGCCATCCATGGCATGGCGCTGGGCGGTGGTTGCGAGCTGGCCGTGTATTCGGCCAAGCGCGTGGCCCACATGGAAAGCTACATCGGCCTGGTCGAAGTGGGCGTGGGCCTGGTGCCCGGCGCCGGCGGCCTGACCTACATCGCCCGCCGCGCGGCCGAGAACATGGCAGCTTCCACATCCAAGGACATCCTGCCTTTCCTGACCGAAGGCTTCACCGCCGCCGCCATGGCCAAAGTGGGTACCAGCGCCATCGAATCGCGCAAGCTGGGCTTCCTCCTGGATAGCGACGTGATCGTGCCCCACAAGGACGAGCTGCTGTTCGTCGCCATCAACGAAGCCAAGTCCATGGCTGCGAGCGGATGGCGTGCGCCGCACAAGCGCCTGTTCCCCGTGGCGGGCCGCAGCGGCCTGGCCACCATCAAGGCACAGCTGGTGAACATGCGCGACGGCGGCTTCATCAGCGCCTACGACTTCAAGATCGGCGCCATGATCGCCGAGGTGGTCTGTGGCGGCGATGTGGATGCTGGCTCGATGGTGAGCGAGGAATACCTGCTCACGCTGGAGCGCAAGGTGTTCTGCCACCTGATCGCCCAGCCCAAGACGCATGAGCGCATCCTGGGCATGTTGTCCACCGGCAAGCCGGTTCGCAACTGATCCGGACGTCGATGGATACCGGTAGACCGACATGAGCGAACACGCCCCCAACAAATTGCAGCGCTCGCTGATGCGCCTGGACGAGGCCCCCGCCTTCATGCGCGGGTTCGTGCAGAACATCATCTTGCGCCGGGCTGTGCCCTTTACCGGCACGGCCGGGGTGAAGTTCGTGTCGCTCACGCCTGAGCGGGTCGAAGTGCATCTTGCCAACGAGCACCGTGTGCAAAACCACATTGGTGGTGTGCACGCCTCGGCCATGAACCTGCTGGCTGAAACGGCCACCGGCATGGTCGTGGGCATGAACGTGCGCGACGACTGCCTGCCGCTGGCCAAGGAGCTGAGCATGGCGTTCAAGAAGCGCGCCACGGGCGGCCTCAAAGCCGTGGCCACGCTCACCGCCGAGCAGCGCGCCGCCATGCGGGCCAGCGACAAGGGCGAGGTGCAGGTGAAGGTCACCGTGACCGACGAAGCCGGTGTGGAGCCGGTCGAATGTGTATTTACGTGGGCCTGGGTTCCTTCCAGCCGCCCCCCCAAGAATTGAAGGAGTTTCACCATGGCTCAAAAACAAGTCCAGGACGCCTACATCGTCGCCGCCACGCGCACGCCCATCGGGCGCTCGGGCCGCGGCTATTTCAAGAACACCCGCCCCGACGACCTGCTGGTCGCCGCCATCAAGAGCGCCATGCTGCAGGTGCCCACGCTGGACCCCAAGGCGATTGAAGACGCCATCATCGGCTGCTCCTTCCCCGAAGGTGAGCAGGGCATGAACATGGCCCGCATCGCCGTGGGCCTGGCGTTCGACCACCCCGTGGGCGGCGTGACGGTGAACCGTTTCTGCGCATCGGGCATTACCGCGCTGCAGATGGCCGCCGACCGCATCCGCGTGGGCGAGGCTGACGTGCTGATCGCCGGCGGCGCCGAGTCCATGAGCCTGGTGCCCATGGGCGGCAACAAGCCCTCGTTCAACGCCGAGATTTTTGCCAAGGACGAAAACGTGGGCATCGCCTACGGCATGGGCCTGACCGCCGAAAAGGTCGCCCAGCAGTGGAAGGTGAGCCGCGAAGCGCAAGACGCGTTTGCCCTCGAATCCCACCTGCGTGCCATCAAGGCGCAAAAGGCCGGTGAGTTCAGCGACGAAATCACGCCCTTCGAAATCGTGGAGCGTTCGCCCAACCTCGCTACCGGCGAAGTGGTGGAAAAGCGCCGCACCGTGAGCCTGGACGAAGGCCCGCGCCCCGACACGTCCCTGGAAGGCCTGGCCAAGCTCAAGCCCGTGTTTGCGGCGCGCGGGAGCGTCACGGCGGGCAACAGCTCGCAGACCAGCGATGGCGCGGGTGCGCTCATCGTGGCCAGCGAGAAGGCCGTGAAGCAGTTTGGCCTGACGCCCCTGGCGCGTTTTGTGAGCTACGCCGCGCGCGGCGTGCCGCCAGAGATCATGGGCATTGGACCGATCGAAGCGATTCCTGCGGCCCTGCGTTATGCGGGTCTCAAGAGCGATGACATTGGCTGGTACGAGCTGAACGAGGCGTTTGCGGCCCAGTCGCTGGCGGTGATCAATACGCTGGGGCTGAACCCTGCGAACGTGAACCCCATGGGTGGCGCGATTGCATTGGGGCACCCGCTGGGGGCTACCGGTGCCATCCGTGCGGCGACGGTGGTGCATGCGCTGCGTCGGCACAAGCTGAAGTACGGCATGGTCACGATGTGTGTAGGTACCGGCCAAGGCGCCGCCGGCATCATCGAAGCCCTGTAGTTGGCTGGCTACTGCGCTGGCCATCTGCGTCGTTGGGCGGTGCTCGGAATCCTCACGTACTTCTAGTACGTTCCGGTTCCTGTGCTCCGTCCGCCTAGCAGCTGATCCCGCTCGCTACGCCCTTGAGGGCGGGGTGTGAAGGCAGGGGGAGGTGCACTGCCTATTTTTCTTTTCCATTCAAGCTGGCGCAGATCGGCATTGAACCTAGGAGACAGACATGAACAAGCAAACCTTGCAGGTCAACGGGGCGGTGTCTTTGGCACTGCGTGTCTACGAACCCGAGGGCGCACCGCGCGCCAGCGTTGTCATCGGCGGCGCGATGGGGGTGCGGCAGTCGTATTACGAGGCCTTTGCGCTGTGGATGGCGCAGCAGGGGTTTCGGGTCACCACGTTCGACTACCGAGGCCATGGCGATTCGCTGCAGGGCGCGATGCGCGATGTGAAGGCGGATCTGTTTGATTGGGCGCAGGACTATGAGGCGGTGATCTCTGGCGCCAAGGCCGCGTTGCCTGTGCAGCCGCTGTACTTGCTGGGCCACAGCCTGGGCGCGCAATTGCCAGGGCTGCTCAAGAAGCCCGAACAGGTGGCGGGCCTGCTCAGCGTGGCCGCAGGCAGCGGCTACTGGCGTGACAACGCGCCGCAGCTCAAGCGCATCGTTCCGTATTTCTGGTGGGTGCTGGTGCCGCTGGCCACGCGGCTGTGCGGGTACTTTCCGGGGCGCACGCTCAAGAAGGTGGGCGATCTGCCTGCGGGGGTGATCCTGCAGTGGCGGCGCTGGTGTCTGGACCCCGCTTACAGCGTGGGGGCCGAGGGGCCTGCGGTGGCGCGGAGTTATGGCGCGGTGCGGTTCCCGGTGCTGGCGCTGTCGATGGCGGACGACGAGCTGATGACCTTGCGTGGCACGCACAACCTGGTGAACCTGTACGCCAACACCGAGCGCCGGGTGGAGAGCATCACACCGGCCGACCTGCAGGTGCGGCGCATTGGGCACTTTGGTTTCTTTCGCGACCAGTTCCGCCAAAGCCTGTGGCCGCGCGCAGCGGCTGCGCTGGCCGCACTGGGCGGTGGCGGAATGCCCCATGGCGAAGTCTCCGGTACGACGGCCTGAGCGGTCGTTTCGCGGCACACTTGCAGCATGACTTCCTCTTCATCCACTTCTTCGTCTGCGTCTTCGTCCTCCGCTACCCACCCGCTGGACGAGGCGCTGCAACTGACGGCTTCGTCCGCTGCGACGGGCCAGTACGAAGGGCAGACCCACCCCGGCTACTGGAACATGGTCGGCCCGTTTGGCGGCATCACCGCTGCCACGCTGCTACAGGCCATCTTGCAGCACCCCGACCGGCTGGGCGATCCGCTGTCGCTCACTGTCAACTATGCGGGCGCTTTGACCGCTGGTGCGTTCACGGTGCAGGCAACTCCTGTTCGCACCAATCGTTCCACCCAGCACTGGACGCTGTCGATTCTGCAGGCCGGTGCCGACGGCGCGCAGGTGGTTACCACCACGGCCACCGCCGTCACGGCCGTGCGCCGCGAGACCTGGAGCGTGGGCGATGTGCCCATGCCGCAGGTGCCCCCACCTGCAGAGCAAAAAGCCATCGTCGCCCCTTTGGGCGCTGTGGAATGGCTCAATCGCTACGAGATGCGCCCCATCGCTGGCTTCATCCCGCGCACCTGGGACGGCAGCGGCGACCACAGCCTGACGCAGCTGTGGATGCGCGACACACCACCGCGGCCGCTCGACTTCGTGGCGCTGTCCGCATTGGCCGATGTGTTCTTTCCCCGCGTGTGGCTGCGCCGTGCGCGCCAGGTGCCTGCGGGCACGGTGTCCATCACCGTGTACTTTCACGCCACAGCAGAGCAGCTGCAGGCCACGGGCACGGGCTTCCTGCTAGGCCAGGCGCGCGGGCAGGAATTCCGCAATGGTTTCTTTGACCAGACCGTGCAGCTGTGGAGCGAGGCTGGCACCATGCTGGCCACCAGCCACCAGATCGTTTACTACAAGGAATAGGAAGTCGGCCTGTCGCCCTGTGCCGTACCGCATTCCTCTCGTCCCAATCCATCCGACCCGGAACCTTCACCACCATGACCGAAGCCACCCAAGACATCCTCGTCCACTCCGAAGCGGGCGTGACCACCATCACCTTCAACCGCGTGGACAAGAAGAACTCCATCACGCGCGACATGTACGCCGCCATGGCTGATGCGCTCGATGCCGCCAAGGCCGATGCCAGCGTGCGCGTGGTGGTGTTCCAGGGCGACGTGGCGATCTTCAGCGCGGGCAATGACATTGGCGATTTCTTGCAGCAGCCGCCCGCCACGCAGGACTCGCCCGTGTTCCGTTTTCTGCGCGGAATCGCCACCTTCCCCAAGCCCGTGATCGCCTCGGTGTGTGGCCCGGCCGTGGGCATCGGCACGACGATGCTGTTCCATTGCGACCTGGTCTATGCGGGCGACAACGCGGCGTTCTCCATGCCGTTCGTGAATTTGGGCCTGTGCCCTGAGGCCGCATCGAGCCTGTTGGTGCCGCAGATGTTGGGGTATCACCGCGCTGCGGAAGCCTTGCTGCTGGGCGAGCCTTTCATGGCCGAGGCCGCGTTGGAAGTGGGGCTGGTGAACCGCGTGGTGCCGCCCACCGAGTGCAACGGCGTGGCGCAGGCGCAGGCCAAGAAGCTGGCGGCCAAGCCGTTGTCGTCGCTCATCGAAACCAAGCGGTTGATGAAGGGCGGGCAGACGGCGAAGGTGCTGGAGGTGATGGCGGAAGAGGGCGAGAGCTTTGGGCGCATGTTGCGTGAGCCTGCAGCGCGGGAAGCGTTCTCGGCTTTTATGGAGAAGAGAAAGCCTGATTTCAGCGCGGTTTGAGTCGTTGGTTCTGATGTTTTTTTGGCTGCTGGCGCTTGTACATAAAGCGCTGGCAGCTATTATTTTTATAGTTCGTTCTCGCCCCGTCCGTTTGGGTTGAGCCTACCGAAGCTTGTTTTGGCGGTGGCTACTGCATGCCCGTGTGAAGTGCGGGAGCCGGGAGTCGCCCGGCGTGCGAGTAACTTTCTTTTGCTTCGCCAAAAGAAAGTCACCAAAGAAAAGGCGACCCCCAGTCTGCGACCCCTTCGCTGGCGCTGCGGGGCAAACCTGCGTCGTGTCGGTTGCGGGGTGCGCCGTGGAACTCACTGCGCTGCGTTGCAGCTTCGTTCAAACATTCACGGCGAGTCAGAGCACGAAGCATGGGCGCTTCGACGCCCATGCCACCCCACAACCGCCCCGCCGCAGGCGCAGCCAGCAGGGGGGGCAGCCGAACATCCAACAGCCGAACATCCAAACAGCCACACGGGCCTTTGCTTCGCTCGGCCGTGCTTGCGCAGCGCGCGGCGCTTGCGCCCGCGAGGTGGGGCCGAGCGCAGCGATGGCCCGAATGGATGTCCGATCCCGGTGGGTTCCCTTCTGTATGCGCCTGGGGCGCGCAGGGCGCGCAGGGCGCGGGGTGGCATGCGCGTCGGAGCGCGCGTGCTTCGTGAACTGACTCATCGCAGTTGTCCGAGCGGAGCGCCAAGAGCGCGCAGCGAGTTCTGCGGTGCACCCCGTGACCGAGCACCCCAGGTTGCCCCGCAGCGCAGCGAAGGGGTCGCAGACAGCAGGGTCGCCCTTTCTTTGGTGACTTTCTTTCGGCGACGCGAAAGAAAGTTACTCGCATGCCGGGCGACTCCCGGCCTCCGTCCTTTGCACAAGCACTCCATTTGATTCCAAATACATAACAAATCAGGGATGAATCGCAAGCGCCGCACCTCAAACAGCACCCCATCGCAATGAGTATCAGACAAGCCATCTATTTTTACAAAGCACTTGCTTGCTAAAAATAAACAGTTTTGCTATCGTGCCTGCATGGATTCACCCGTGCCGCGCACCAGCGCCATCGCCCCCGCTCCCAAGAAACCCTCGGCCCGCCCTCGCAGCAAGGCCGTAGCCTCCTCCGACGCCAATGCAGCCACTGCAGAGGCAACCCCCACCCGCCGCCCCCGCGGCCGCCCCCGCAAGACCGCCGAGGAACTCGACGACGGCAACCGCCGCCGCAAGCTCATGGACGGCGCGGCCAAGCTCTTTCGCACCCAGGGCTTCGCCGCCACCAGCACGCGCGACATTGCTGCGGCGGCAGGCATGCACAGTGGCTCGCCCTTCTACCACTTCGAAAGCAAAAGCGCGCTGCTCTATGCCGTGATGAGCGAGGGCATGACCATGGCCACGCAAAGCCAGCAGCAGGCACTCGATGCGTTGCCCACCACGGCCACACCGCGTGAGCAATTGCACACGCTCATTCGACATCACTTCGAGATCCTGCTCGGGCCCCGCAGCAGCTTTATCCCGGTGATGCTGTACGAGTGGCGCTCGCTCACGCCTGCGCAGCGCAAGGGCATTGCCCGCATCAAGGACAGCTACGAGGCCACCTGGATGCCCGTGCTGGAAGCGCTGGCAAAGCAGGGCGCGCTGCAGGCTGAGCCCGGCGTGGCGCGGTTGTTCATCTTTGGGGCGCTCAACTGGGCGGTGCAATGGTTCTCGCCCAAGAAGGGAAAGTCGCTCGACGCGCTCACCGACGAGGCGCTGGCCTTGTTCATCCGTTCATAACAAACAACCCCATCAAGGCAGAGTCACCATGGCCCCCACTGCGCGCAACGCCTACCAGTCTGTGTTTGCTCCGGGCCTGTTCCAGGGCCAGGTGGTGGTGGTCACCGGCGGCGGCTCCGGCATTGGCCGGTGCACGGCGCACGAACTGGCGCACCTGGGGGCGCATGTGGTGCTGGTGGGGCGCAAGCCTGAAAAGTTGCTGGCCGTGGCCGAAGAGATCACTGCCGATGGCGGCCGTGTGTCCTGCGAGGTGTGCGACATCCGCTCCGAAGAAGGTGTGGTGGCGCTGGTGCAGCAGATCATCGCTGCGCAGGGCCGCATCGATGCGCTGGTCAACAACGCGGGCGGGCAGTTCATGTCGCCGCTTGAATCCATCAGCGCCAAGGGCTGGGAGGCCGTGCTGCACACCAACCTCACCGGCGGCTTTTTGATGGCGCGTGAGTGTTATCGGCAGTGGATGGCGCAGCACGGCGGCTCAGTAGTCAACATCGTGGCCGACATGTGGGGCTCCATGCCGGGCATGGGGCACAGCGGGGCTGCGCGCGCGGGCATGGTCAGCTTCACCGAAACCGCTGCGCTCGAATGGGCGCACAGCGGTGTGCGCGTGAACGCCGTGGCGCCGGGTTACATCGCCTCCAGCGGCATGGACAACTACCCGCCCGAGGCGGCAGACATGCTGCGTGCCATGCCGCGCACAGTGCCGCTCGGGCGCTTTGGCAACGAGGCCGAGGTGTCGGCGGCCATCACCTTTTTGCTCAGCCCGGCAGCCAGCTTTATCAGCGGCACCACGCTGCGGGTGGACGGTGCACGGCCCCAGGTGCGCATGGGCTGGCCGCAGCGCCCGCCTGGTGCCACCGCCGCAGCACACCCGGCCGTGCGGCCATTTGACGGCTTTCACCGCGCGCAGGTGCCGCAGGTGTTTGCACCTTCCCACACCCCCAAGACCGAGGCCGCATGACTGCCGTCTTCACTTCCCGATTCAACCCAGGCGGCGCCGAGGCCACGCAGCGCCGCGCGGCGCTGCAGGTCCGCCTTCATGCCCTGCGCGCGTTGGAAGAGCGTGCCGCCGCCGCCTCGGCCCGGTCGCTGCCCCAGTTTGAAAAACGCGGCCAGCTACTGCCGCGCCAGCGTGTGGCGCTGCTGCTGGATGCGGGTGCGCCCTGGCTGCCGCTGTGCACCCTGGCGGGCTACCTGCAGGACGTGAAAGACCCCGAGAAATCCGTGCCTGGTGGCGGCATGGTCGCGGGCATCGGCTTTGTCAGTGGCGTGCGTTGCATGGTGGTGGCCAGCGACTCGGGCATCGAAGCCGGTGCCATCCAGCCCATGGGCCTGGATAAGATCTTGCGCGTGCAGGAAATCGCGCTGCAAAACCGCTTGCCGTTCATCCACCTGGTGGAGAGCGCGGGCGCCAACCTCATGCGCTACCGGGTGGAGGGCTTCGTGCACGGCGGCACGCTGTTCCGCAACCTCGCGCGGCTGTCGGCGGCGGGCATTCCGGTCATCACCGTGCAGCACGGCTCGGGCACCGCAGGCGGCGCCTATATGCCGGGGTTGTCGGATGTGGTCATCATGGTGCAGGGCCGCTCGCGCGCATTTCTGGCCGGGCCGCCGCTGCTCATGGCTGCGACGGGCGAGATTGCGACGGAAGAAGAACTGGGCGGTGCCGAGATGCACACCGCCGTCTCGGGCCTGGGCGAATACCTGGCCCAGGACGACCGCGAGGCCATTGGCCTGGCGCGCGATGTGGTCGCGCAGCTGGGCTGGCACATGCCCCGACGACCCAGCGCGCCCGCACCTCTGTTGCCGGCAGACGACCTGCTGTCCCTGATGTCCGCCGACCTGCGCCAGCCCGTGGACATGCGCGAGGTGATGGCGCGGCTGGTGGATGGCTCGGAGCTGCTCGAATTCAAGGCCCGCTACGGCCCGGCCACTTTGTGCGCGCAGGGCCACATCGGCGGGCATGCCGTGGGCTTCATCAGCAACAACGGCCCCATCGACGTGGCAGGCGCGAACAAGGCCACGCACTTCATCCAGTGGATGTGCCAGCTGGGCCACCCCATCATCTACCTGCAGAACACCACGGGCTACATGGTGGGCAAGGACAGCGAGCAGGGCGGCATGATCAAGCATGGCAGCAAGATGATCCAGGCCGTGACCAACGCCACCGTGCCGCAGATCACCATCCAGTGCGGTGCCAGCTTTGGCGCGGGCAACTACGGCATGTGCGGGCGGGGCTATGCGCCGCGCTTCCTGTTCAGCTGGCCGGGGGCCAAGACAGCGGTGATGGGCGGCGAGCAGGCTGCGCGCACCATGCAGATCGTGACCGAGGCGGCGCTCGCGCGCAAAGGCATCACGCCCGACCCGGCCGAATCGCAGGCCCAGTTCGACAAGATCGTCGCCATGTTCGAGGCCCAGGCCGATGCGTTCTACACCAGCGGCCTGCTGCTGGACGACGGCGTGATCGACCCGCGCGACACGCGCGCCGTGCTTGCGTTTTGCCTGGACACCTGCGCCGAAGCACAGGCCCGAACGCTGCGGCCCCTGAGCTTTGGCGTGGCGCGGATGTAGGCGCTTCGCACGCAATCTCCACGATGGCCGAGCCTCTCAAACACCTGCTGAACGACACCGTGCCGCCGCGCATCGCGGCCATGGTGCGTCGTGCGTGGCGCAAGTTCGATACCACTGCATTTCTGCAGCAGGTAGAGCCCGGCTACGAATCGCTGGAGCTGATGGCGCGCGGCCAGCGCATTGCGCACGCCCTGCAGGCCCACCTGCCGCAAGACGTGCCGCGCGCGCTGGGTGTGCTGGTCGATTCGATGGACCCGTCGATGGGCATCGATGCCGCCGGTGAGCCCGATGCGGGTGACCGCCCCTACAGCGCCTTCTTGTACCTGCCCCACAGCATCTACATCGGCACACACGGCCTGCAGCATTTCGAGGCGGCCATGGCCGCGCAGCACGCACTCACCCAGCGGTTTACGGCAGAGTTCTGCATTCGCCCCTACCTGCTGCACCACCAGGGCGCCACGCTCGCGCGGCTGCGCGACTGGGCGCAGGATGACAACGCCCATGTGCGCCGCCTGGTGAGCGAAGGCACGCGGCCCCGTCTGCCCTGGGCGCCGCGATTGCCTACATTCCAGAACAACCCGCAGCTGGCCCTGCCGTTGCTCGATGCGCTCAAGGACGACCCATCGTCCTACGTGCGCCGTTCGGTGGCCAACCACCTGGGTGACATCGCCAAGGACCACCCCGGCCTGGCCGTGGGCACCGCGCGTACCTGGCTGTTGGGTGCACCCGCCTCGCGTGAAGCCCTGGTGCGCCACGGCCTGCGTTCTCTCATCAAACGCGGCGACGCTGGCGCGCTCGATGCCCTGGGCGTGGGCCATGCCGTGGCGCTGAACGTGCGGGCCGCACGCGTGGTGCCCGCCTGCGCGCGCATCGGCGACAAGGTGCGCATCGAGGCCGAGCTGCACAACCCCACACCCCAGCCCCAGCGCGTGCTGGCGGACCTGAAGGTGCACTACGTCAAGGCCCACGGCGGCGCGGCGCCCAAGGTGTTCAAGCTGCGGACGCTGGACATACCGCCCGGCGCTACCGTAGCGGTGGGCAAGACGCTGTCGCTGCAGCAGATGACCACGCGGACCCACTACCCCGGCGTGCACCAGGTGGAGCTGGTGCTCAACGGGCGGCCCCAGCCGCTGGGGCAGTTTCAGCTTTCGTGATCGAGGTTTGCAGGCACACAAACGTACAAACGCAACAGCAGGAGACAAGCACCATGCAGTTCACGCACGAGCACCGCGAGATCCAGAAGACCCTCAAGCGTTTCATCGACGAGGAGATCAACCCCCACGTGGACGAGTGGGAAGCGGCCGAGATCTTCCCTGCGCACGAGGTCTTCAAGAAGATGGGCAACCTGGGCCTGCTGGGCCTGTGCAAGCCCGAGGAATACGGCGGTCAGGGCCTGGACTATTCGTACAGCCTGGCCATGGCCGAGGCGCTGGGCCACATCCACTGCGGCGGCGTGCCCATGGCCATCGGCGTGCAGACCGACATGTGCACCCCGGCGCTGGCGCGCTATGGCAGCGAAGAGCTCAAGCGCAACTTTCTGGCCCCTGCGATTGCGGGCGACATGGTGGGCTGCATCGGCGTGAGCGAGCCTGCGGCGGGCAGCGATGTGTCGGGCATCAAGAGCGTGGCGCGCAAGGACGGCGACGACTATGTGATCACCGGCCAAAAGATGTGGATCACCAACAGCCTGCAGGCCGACTGGATGTGCATGCTGGTCAACACGGGCGAAGGGCCTGTGCACAAGAACAAAAGCCTGGTGATGGTGCCCATGCGGGATGGCCCGGGCGGCAAACTCACCAAGGGCATCGAGGTAGCGCAAAAGATCCGCAAGATCGGCATGCACAGCAGCGACACCGGGCTGATCTACTTTGACGAGGTGCGCGTGCCGCAGCGCTACCGCATCGGTGCCGAAGGGCAGGGCTTTATCTACCAGATGCAGCAGTTCCAGGAAGAGCGCCTGTGGTGCGCCGCCAGCACGCTCGAATCGCTGAACCACTGCATCCAGTGGACCATCGACTATGCGCAGGAGCGCAAGCTGTTTGGCAGCACGCTGGCCGACCAGCAGTGGGTGCAGTTCAAGCTGGCCGAACTCAAGACCGAGGTCGAGGCCCTGCGCGCACTCACCTACCGCGCCTGCGACCTGTACGTGAACGGGCAGGACGTGCTGGAGCTGGCCAGCATGGCCAAGCTCAAGGCCGGCCGCTTGAACCGGGAGGTGCCCGACACCTGCCTGCAGTTTTGGGGCGGCATGGGCTTCACGCTGGAGAACAAGGTCTCGCGCATGTACCGCGACGGGCGGCTGGCGTCCATCGGCGGCGGGGCCGACGAGGTAATGCTCGGCATCCTGTCCAAGCTCATGGGCATCGCCAAGCGGCCCGTGCACTGACATGGCCGATTCGCTGTTGATCGACCGCGCGCCGCTGGCCAGCGGCAGCGTGGAAACCTGGACGCTCAACGACCCGGCCAGCCGCAATGCGCTGTCAGAAGCCATGGTGGACGCCCTGCTGGCCGCGTGCGAGCGCGCTGCGACCGATGCCGACCTGCGTGGCGTGGTGCTGCGGGGTGCCGGTGGGCACTTCTGCGCGGGGGGCAGCCTGGGCGGATTTGCCAAGACCATTGGCCAGCCCCTGGCTGAGGGCGAGGCGGACCCGCTGGTACCGCTGAACCGCCGATTCGGCACGCTGCTGCAGGCACTGTGCGCGCTGCCGCAGTGGCTCATCGTGGCGGTGGAGGGCGCGGCCATGGGTGGCGGCTTTGGTCTGGTGTGCTGCGCCGACCATGTGCTGGCCCACACCAGCGCGCAGTTCGCCACGCCCGAGGTCACGCTGGGCATCGTGCCTGCGCAGATCGCGCCCTTTGTGGTGCGGCGCCTTGGCCCGTCTGCTGCGCGGCGGTGTTTGCTGACCGGCGAGCGCTGGGATGCTGCTGCCGCCAAGCGTTTGGGCCTGGTCGATGACGTGGTGGAGGGCGACATGGATGCTGCTGTACGGGCTGCCATCGCACGCCACGCCGCCGCCGCACCCCAAGCTGTAGCCGCCACCAAACGTTTGTTGCTGGCCCAAGCCGAAACGCCGTTGCCCGCGCTGCTGGACGAAGCGGCAATTGCTTTTTCGCAGGCGCTGCGTGGCCCCGAGGCGCCGCAAGGGCTGGCGGCGTTTGCTGCGCGCAAGGCGCCGCCCTGGAGCGCGAAGCCATGAAAAAGATCCTCATCGCCAATAGCGGCGTTCATGCCGCAGGCATGGCGAAGCAGATTGCCCGTGCACGCGCAGCGTGCAGGCGGGCGATGGAGCCGCGAGAGCACAGCCTATGAAAAAGATACTGATCGCCAATCGCGGCGAGATCGCCCGCCGCATCATCCACACCGCCCACCGCATGGGCATCGAAACGGTCTCGGTCTATTCCGACCCCGATGCCAACGCCCTGCACGTGCGTGAAGCCACCCAGGCTGTAGCGCTGGGTGGCGCGGCCAGCGCCGACACCTACCTGCGCACCGACAAGCTGCTGGCCGCCGCCCGTGCCACCGGCGCAGATGCAGTGCACCCCGGCTATGGCTTCCTCAGCGAGAACGCTGACTTTGCCCAGGCCGTTATCGATGCAGGCCTGAGCTGGATCGGCCCGCCGCCCGGCGCCATCCGCGCGCTGGGCAGCAAGGCTGGGGCCAAGGCGTTGGCCCAGTCGCATGGCGTGCCCTGCCTGCCCGGCTATGCGGGCGACGACCAGAGCGACGAACGCGTTGCCACCGAGGCTGCGCGCATCGGCACGCCCCTCATGGTCAAGGCCGTGGCGGGTGGGGGAGGGCGTGGCATGCGCCTGGTCACCGACCTGGCGCAGTTGCCCGCCGCACTGGCCAGCGCACGGTCGGAGGCGCTGGCGGGTTTTGGCTGTGGCGACCTGCTCATCGAACGCGCACTGCTGCAGCCGCGCCATGTGGAGGTGCAGATCTTTGCCGACGCCCACGGTGCGTGCATCCACCTGGGCGAGCGCGATTGCTCGGTACAGCGCCGCCACCAGAAGATCATCGAAGAGTCCCCCAGCCCCGCCGTGGACGCAGCGCTGCGCGAGCGCATGGGCGCCTGCGCCGTGGCGCTGGCACAGGCCGCTGGCTATGTGGGCGCTGGCACGGTGGAGTTCTTGCTCGACGGTAAAGACTTGAGCGACGCCGGGCCGCCCCAAGTCGCGAAGGCCCCCTCGGGGGGCAGCGAACCACGCGAAGCGGGGAGCGTGGGGGCGCAATTCTTCTTGATGGAGATGAACACCCGCCTGCAAGTGGAGCACCCGGTGACCGAAGCGCTCACGGGGCTGGACCTGGTGGAGTGGCAGATCCGCGTGGCTCGGGGCGAGCCGCTGCCGCTCACGCAAGATCAGGTGCATCTGCAAGGCCACGCCATCGAAGTGCGCCTGTGTGCCGAAGACGCGCACTTCCGCCCCCACACCGGCCGCGTGCTGCAGTTCAGCGCGCCGCCCGCCACCGCGTTTGAACGGGCTGCGCCGGGCGCGCTGCGCTTTGACCATGCGCTGGAAGAGGGGGCAGAGGTCACGCCTCACTACGACGCCATGCTGGGCAAGCTCATCGTGCACGCGCCCACGCGGGCCCAGGCCATCGCCGCGCTGGTCCGCGCGTTGCAGGGCACCCGCGTGCTGGGCCTGCCCACCAACCGCGCGTTTCTGGCGGCCTGCCTGCAGCACCCGGTGTTTGCCAGCGGCCATGCGCTGGTGCCGTTCCTGGCGGAGCATGCCCAGGAGCTGCAGCGGTTGCTATCAAATAATGAGCTATCAGTGCATATTACTTCGGCGCTATCGGCCATTTTTGCTTCAAATCCGACGTCGGACCTGCCTTGTGCCATGGCCCGGCCCCTGCGGCTGCGCCACCAGGGCGAGGTGCACTCCATTGCCGTGCGCGAGCTGGGCGGTGGAAGGCTGCAGGTGGAGCAGGCCGGTGCAGAGCCTGTGACTTTGCAACTGCCCCAGCGCGGCGTGCATTGCGTGGCGGCTGGTCCCCGTCGTTGGCACTGGCAGTCGGCCGGCGTGGACGGCTGGGCGGAAGACGCCTCGTGGGAACCCGCTGCGCGCGCGGGTGCGGCGGGCGGTGCGACGGAGTTGCGCGCACCCTTCAACGGCAAGGTGGTCGCGCTGCCCGTGGCCGCAGGCCAGGCGCTGGCGGCGGGCGACACCGTGGTGGTCATCGAATCCATGAAGCTCGAACACAGCCTGGCCAGCCCCGCAGCCGCCACGGTGGCCGAGCTGCTGGTAGCGCCCGGCCAGCAGGTGTCGCCCGGCCAGGTGCTGGCCCGCTTTGCACCCGCCACGCAAGGAGCGCCCGCATGACCGCCACATCCGACGCGACCCCTGTGAGCAACGAAGACCGTACCGCGCTCACCGACACCGTCACCCGCTTTGCCCGCACTGAGATCGCGCCGCATGTGGACGCGTGGGATGCCGCCGGTGGATTCCCCCGCAGCCTGTACCGCCGCGCGGCCGACCTGGGCCTGCTAGGCCTGGGTTACCCCGAGCAGTACGGCGGCACGCCCGCCAGCTACCAGCTGCGCCTGCCGCTGTGGCGCGCGCTCAGCCGCCACGGCGCCAGCGGCGGTGTGCTGGCCAGCCTGCTGTCGCACAACATCGGCCTGCCGCCCGTGCTGGCGCATGGCAGCGACGCTGTTCGTGCCGAGGTCATCCCGCCCGTGCTGGCGGGCGAACAGATTGCCGCGCTGGCGATCACCGAACCCGGGGGCGGGTCCGACGTGGCACAGCTCAAGACCACGGCGCGGCGCGAGGGCGATGAGTACATCGTCAGCGGTGAAAAGGTGTTCATCACCTCCGGCATGCGCGCTGACTGGATCACGGTAGCTGTCAGAACGGGAGAAGCTGGAAGCAAAGGCAGCGCAGGCATCTCCATGCTGCTCATCCCCGGCCACAGCCCGGGCCTGTCGCGCAGCAAGCTCGACAAGATGGGCTGGCTCTGCTCCGACACCGCCCACCTGCGGTTTGACAACGTGCGCGTGCCCGCCCGCTACCTGCTGGGCGAAGAGGGCGCGGGCTTTCGCATCATCATGGCCAACTTCAACGGCGAGCGCTTTGGCCTGGCCGCATCGGCCCTGGGCTTTGCCGAGGCCTGCTACGACGAAGCCCTGGCCTGGGCCCGCCAGCGCAAAACCTTTGGCGCCGCGCTGGTGGAGCACCAGGTCATCCGCCACAAGCTGGTGGACATGCAGATGCGCATCCAGTCCACCGCCGCGTGGTGCGAGTCCGTGGCCGCGCAGGCCGATGCGGGCCGCACCGGCCCCGAGTGGGTAGCGCAGGTGTGCCTGCTCAAGAACCACGCCACCCAAACCATGCAGTTCTGCGCCGACCAGGCCGTGCAGATCCTGGGCGGCATGGGCTTCATGCGTGGCACCGTCAGCGAGCGCATCTACCGCGAGGTCAAGGTCATGATGATCGGCGGCGGTGCGGAAGAAATCATGAAGGACCTGGCTGCCAGGCAGCTCGGCATTTGAAGGAGACAGCCACCATGCACAGCACCGACCACGGCAACAAAGCCATCATCACCTGCGCCATCACCGGCGTGCTGACGGACCCCGGCCAGCACCATGTGCCCGTCACGCCCGAGCAACTGGCCAAAGAAGCCCGCCGTGCCTACGACGCTGGCGCCGCCGTGGTCCACGTGCATTTCCGCAACCAGGAGCCCGGCAAGGGCCACCTGCCCAGCTGGGACCCGCAGGTCGCGCGCGACTGCGTGCAAGCCATGCGCGAGGCGTGCCCCGGTTTGATCATCAACCAGACCACCGGCGTGGTCGGCCCCAATTACCAGGGCCCGCTCGACTGCCTGCGCGCCACCCGCCCCGAGATGGCCGCGTGCAACGCCGGCTCGCTCAACTACCTGAAGGTGCGCAGCAACGGCACCTGGGCCTGGCCGCCCATGCTGTTCGACAACCAGCCCGCCAAGGTCAAGGACTTCATCGACGTGATGCTGGAGACCGGCACGCTGCCCGAGTTTGAATGCTTCGACGTGGGCATCGTGCGCTGCGTGGAGATGTATGTGCAGACCGGCATGTACACGCTGGGCCTGCCCGAATACAACTTTGTGATGGGCGTCGAATCCGGCATGCCTGCGGACCCGGACCTGCTGCCCATCCTGCTCAAGCTCAAGATCAAGGACGCCCCCTGGCAGGCCACCGTCATCGGCCGCAGCGAGATCTGGCCCGTGCACCAGCGCGTGGCCGAACTGGGCGGGCATTTGCGCACGGGGCTGGAAGATACGTTCTATCTGCCGGATGGGACGAAGGCGGATTCGAACGGGCCGCTGATTGAGAAGCTGGCGGAGTACGCGCGCAATGCGGGGCGGGAGGTGGCATCGCCGCAGGAGGCGCGGGGGATGTTGGGACTGAAGGAGGTTAGAGACTGACCAGATTGATGCATCTGTGTCGCGACTCAGTACGCAGCAGCTAACAAAAAAGGCCAGCGTGCTGGCCTTGTTGAATTGACAATTTTTTAGATCTTTTGCAGGCTGCGAAAGTAGTTTCCCGAGATCGTACGGTAGACCGACATGTCATTCTCAGAAGCAGGGGATGCTTTTGCCGAACTCTTGCTGCCAGGTGCAGAGACTACCTTCGGCGTCACAGGCGCAGCCAAGTTGGAGGAGACTCCACCTACGTCTACCAGCAACCGCAACTGAAGCTGCTTAGATCTATGCTGTGACTTTGTCATGGTTGTCCTCACTCGAAAAAAGGCTTGGTAGCTGGAGGTTCTTGGTCTGAATTTCTGCGACCACAACCTCCTCTAACCTCGGAATCGCCTTGAGGCTCACTTGAGTCAGTGGCATCGCCTCCATGCGCCCTGTTAATGCTAACACGCCTGACTTTTTGCGGATCCCGCCTTCGAACATTTCGATGAATCGGCGTGGTGCGATCCCGTCGTACTGCCGGACTTGTACTTTGCCGCGCTCGTCAGAGGATTCAGTCAATGCATCGGAGTGAAGTCTTGTCGCTAAACTTTTCCTATACGGTTCGATGTAGTGGACTTCTGAAATCCCGGCTGCGACCAAGTGTCTGGCGCAAGAGTGGCACGGATAAGTAGTGACGAAAATTTTTCCTCTTAGCACTCGCTCCCCCGCAACGCGACTTGCCCCGAGAATCGCGTGCATTTCAGCGTGAACTGCTCTTGAAAATTCGATCAGGTCCTTGACGCGCGTATCACCCAAGATCGTTTTGACAGCTGTGTCCATTGCCTCGCGGTTGAGTACCCCTCCATCTATGAGGCTCTCGACCACTTTTCGCGCGATTGAACCCTTCTCCTCATCGTTGCGGCAACGTCCACCAACCTGCGCGAAGCAACGTTGATCGACAGAGGAAGACTCATGGTCGGAAAACTGGGATGAAAGTGGTTTTGTCCCGTATAAGCCACCGCCACTTTGGGGAACGTCATTCCATCCCACTGCCAAAAGCTCTCCTGTAGAACTGGTCACTGCGGCACCTACTTGTCTTGAAAGGCAGGCTGAGTTTCGAGCAGCTGAGGTCGCCGCATACATAGCAGTTTCTTCCGCCGTCGGCGTGATAACTACCGTTCTAAATATTAAGTCGAAGAAGCGACGTATACGTTCGTTTATCTGGCCAATAGCCTTTGCCTCGGATGGGCCGACAACGGAGTGGTCCACGCGTAGGAAAAAATCACACTGTGGAAATGTGTTACGAACTGACTGGCCGTGGTCAAATTCCTCACCAGAATCAGTGTCGATCAGTTTTTCGATTTCATCTTTTTGTAGCTTGCCAGGCTTGGCTAGGTTTGCTTCCCGCAGTTCTAGGGGTGAGAAGACACCGACTGCAAAAAGCGCATCGCCATAGATCAGTCTGAGCAAGTCCAGTTCAGCAGAGTTTTTGATCGAATCGATCACATGGCAGATGCGCTGACTCTTGATTTTTTGCTGCTCGGACTTTTCAGACTCAGCCGCAACATCTTCAAAAACTCCGAACTGATGCGCTCGATCGGCAGCGATCTTGGCGATAGCGAGCTTGGCTAACACGTCATTTCCGAACTGCTTACGTAGGGCATCCCCAATCTCTATCAAAGATTGAATCTCTTGAAATTTTGAGTCCGTGTTGATCTGAATATTGACATTGGTCGCATTGAGTCGGATCAGGTTGCTTAAGAGAACTATCTCTGTCTGATAGTTGAACTCAGCGAGCGTGTTCTTGATCTGCCGTGCCGTTTCGTGCAGCGGAGATCCAATCGGGCCGCACAGTGCGATGACTAGTTCCGGCGTTAGGCTGCTGACGGCCTCGCCCGTTGCGTTTACGGATGTGAATGCATTCAGCGTTGCAGGAGCAACACTCGCCAGTGACGCTGACATAAAGCCTCCCTCATGTACGTTTTAACCGCTGGCACTATTTCTTGGACGGCCGTGCCAGTCAGGTAAGAGTTTTCCGAACAATCATTGGTTTGGCAATCAGTAAATTGGCTGAGCCCTTTCAATTGCTTCTTGCATCTGGTCATCCACCTCAAAGCCGGCTCCATACTGCGCCGCCAACTCATCCGCACGTTTGAGGAATGCCTCCAAGCCTGTGCCGTAGATAAACTGCATCGCTCCCCCCGTCCAAGCCGGAAACCCAATCCCAAAAATCGACCCAATGTTCGCGTCATGCACGCTGGTCAGCACCCCCTCGGCCAGGCAGCGTGCGGTTTCGATGGCCTGGCGGTAGAGCAGGCGGTCCTGGATCTCCTGCACGCTCCACTCCACGCCGGGCTTTTCGAACAGCGGTTTCAGCTCCGGCCACAGGTGCTTCCTGGCGCCTGCGGGGTAGTCATAAAAGCCGCCGCCACCCGCACGGCCGGGGCGCTTCAGCTCTTTGACCATGCGCTCAACCAGCAGCTCTCCGGGTGTGGCGGTGTAGGTTTTGCCTTCGGCCGCGTAGTCGGCGCGGGTCTGGTCCAGCACGTGCACGCTTAACGTCAGCGCGGTTTCATCCAGCACGGCCAGCGGGCCTACGGGCAGGCCAGCCTGCATGGCGGCGTTTTCAATGGCGGCAGCGGGGATGCCTTCGCCCAGCATGGCGGCGCCTTCCATCACAAAGGTGCCGAAGGTGCGGCTGGTGTAGAAGCCGCGTGAGTCGTTGACCACGATGGGCACCTTGCCCAGGGCCTGCACGTAGTCGAAGGCGCGGGCCACGGTTTCGTCATCCGTCTGTTTGCCGCGGATGATCTCCACCAGCTTCATCTTGTCCACGGGGCTGAAGAAGTGGATGCCGACAAACTTCTCAGGCTTGCTGCTGGCCGTGGCCAGGCCGCTGATGGGCAGGGTGGAGGTGTTGCTGGCAAAGAACCCGCCAGGTGCCAGCTGCGGCTCGGCCTCTTGCGTGACTTTGGCTTTGAGGTCGCGGCTTTCAAACACGGCTTCGATGATGAGGTCGCAGCCCGCCAGGTCGGCCGCGCTGGCGGTGGGCGTGATGCGGGCCAGCAGGGCCTGCTGCGCCTCGGCCGTCATGCGGCCCTTGTCCACGCGGGCCTGGGTGAGTTTGGCGCTGTAGGCCTTGCCGGCTTCGGCCTTCTCCACACTCACGTCCTTGAGCACGGTGGCAATGCCCCGGCTCGCCTGGGCCCAGTCGATGCCCGCACCCATCATGCCCGCGCCCAGGATGCCGACCTTTTGCGGCTTGTAGCGGGGAGCCACAGCTCCATTGACAGCGGGGCGCGACTTGCCGCTCTTGATCGCGTTCATATCGAAGAAGAACGTGTTGATCATGTTGCGCGCCACGGGGCCGGTCATCAGGCGGGCGAGGTAGCGGCTTTCGATGCGCAGGGCGGTGTCGTAGTCCACCATCGCGCCTTCGACCATGGCGGCGAGAGCTGCCTCGGGCGCGGGGTAGCGGCCGCGCGTGGTCTTCTTGAGCATGGCGGGCGCAACGGTGAGGGCGCCTGCAATCTTGGGGTTGGCAGGCGTGCCGCCGGGCATTTTGTAGTTCTTGTCGTCCCACGGCTGCACCGCGTGCGGGTGGGTGGCGATGTGGGCCAGAGCGGCGGGCAGCAGTTGCTCGCGCGTGGCGACCAGTTCGTGCACCAGTTGCAGTTCCAGCGCCTCGGCGGGGTTGAAGAGCTTGCCTTCCAGGATGTAGGGCTGCGCGCCCATCAGGCCCAGCAGGCGCGTCATCTTGGTCACGCCGGTGGCGCCGGGCATCAGGCCCAGCGTCACTTCGGGCAGGCCGAACTGGATCTTGGGGTCGGCCACGGCGATGCGGTAGTGGGCGACCAGGGCAACCTCCCATCCGCCGCCCAGCGCGGCGCCGTTGAGGCAGGCCACCACGGGGATGCCCAGGGTTTCGAGCGTGCGAAAGTGCTTCTTCATGCGCTCGATTTCGCCAAACGCGTTGGGTGCATCGGCGGGTGTGAGGCGCATGGTGGCCTTGAGGTCGGCCCCGGCAAAGAAGCTGGTCTTGGCCGATGCCAGCACGATGCCCTTGAGCGCGGTGCCCAGGCGTTCGCGGTCGCCCAGCACCTGTGCGGTGACCTCGCCCAGCTCTTGCTGCCACTGGCGGCACATGGTGTTGACGGGGGAGTTGGTTTCGTCAAACGTGATGACGGCGACCTGGCCTTCGGTGCCCTGGGCGGGGATGAGTTCGTAGCGGATGGTTTGCATGATGTTCTTGTCTCCTGCCCGTTCAGATACGTTCAACAATCGTTGCGATGCCCATGCCGCCGCCCACGCACAGCGTGGCCAGGCCGTAGCGCTGGCCCCGGCGGTGCAGCTCGTCAATCAAAGTGCCGAGGATCATGGCGCCCGTGGCGCCCAGCGGGTGGCCCATGGCGATGGCGCCGCCGTTCACGTTGACCTTGTCGTGGGGCACGCCCAGCTCGCGCATGAAGCGCATGGGCACGGCGGCAAACGCTTCGTTGACTTCGAAGAGGTCGATCTGGTCGATGGTCATGCCTGCGCGGGCCAGCGCCTTCTTTGCGGCGGGCACGGGGCCGGTGAGCATGATGGTGGGGTCGGCACCGCTCAGCGCCGTGGCCACGATGCGTGCGCGGGGCGTGAGGCCGTGGGCCTTGGCGGCGGCCTTGTTGCCGATGAGCACGGCGGCTGCGCCGTCCACAATGCCCGACGAGTTGCCCGCGTGGTGAACGTGGTGGATGCGCTCCACCTGCGGGTAGCGCTGCAGCGCCACGGCATCAAAGCCCATGCCACCCAGTTGCTCGAACGAGGCCTTGAGCGCGCCCAGACCCTCCAGCGTGGTCTTTGGTTTGATGAATTCGTCCTCGGCCAGGATGGTCTGACCGATGAAGTCGCGCACGGGCACGACCGAATTCTTGAAGTAGCCCGCTGCGCGCGCCGCAGTGGCGCGGCGCTGGGATTCGAGCGCGAAGGCGTCCACATCGGCGCGGGTGTAGCCGTCCAGCGTGGCGATCAGGTCGGCGCCGATGCCCTGGGGGACGAACAGCGTGGCGGAGTTGGTCTCCGGGTCTTGCGCCCAGGCGCCGCCGTCGGACCCAATGGGCACGCGGCTCATGCTCTCCACGCCGCCGGCCACCACCAGATCCTCCCAGCCGCTGCGCACCTTCTGCGCGGCCAGGTTCACGGCTTCCAGGCCCGAGGCGCAGAAGCGGTTGACCTGCACACCCGCACAGCGAAAGTCCCACCCGGCCTTGAGCGCCGCGACCTTGGGCAGCACCGAGCCCTGTTCGCCCACGGGCGAGACGATGCCCATGACCACGTCGTCCACCGCCGCCGTATCAAAGCGGTGGCGCGCTTGCAGTTCGGTCAGCAGGCCCACCAGCAGGTCGATGGGCTTGACCTCGTGCAGGGTGCCGTCCTTCTTGCCCTTGCCGCGCGGGGTGCGCAGCGCATCGAATACATAGGCTTCGGTCATGAATGGTCTCCGGTGGTTTCTCTAAACTTCAAGCAGTGCGGCGGTAAAGCAGCTGGGCTGGCTCACGCCACTACAAGGTGCTTTCTGACGCGGGTGCAGTGGTTTTTGCACTATCTTTCGGCAGTTGCTGTCTACATTTCTGGCTATGGAACGAAATACATCCCCTGCATTGCAGCGCATCGCGCGCAGCGCCATCGAATACGACGACACGCGCCAAGGATTTGCGCTGGAGCACCATGTCGTGCTGGCAGCATCCAGTGCGCTGGCAGTGGCGGCCTTCATGGCGCCCAGTCGCAGCTCGGCGGCCATTCGCGGCATTGGCGCAGGCTTGCTGCTGATGCGCGCGCTGAGTGGCAGCCAGGGTGTGCGCTCCTGGCTGAATGTCACCGACCGCCGCCCCGGTGCGCCGCTCAGCCCCGAAGAGGCCCGCGCCGCCTGGTATCTGTAGCGGCATTCGGCGTCCACTGCGGCGTGGTGCTGGGCATCGGGCACTGCGTTATTCACGGCGCGGGGCATTCCGTTATTTGCCTAGGCCCATGGCCCGTGCAATCACTTCTTTCATGATCTCGTTGGTGCCGCCATAAATGCGCTGCACGCGTGCGTCGGCATAGGCGCGGGTGATGGGGTATTCCCACATGTAGCCATAGCCGCCAAACAGCTGAACGCATTCGTCCATCACCTTGCACTGCAGGTCGGTCGTCCAGTACTTGGCCATGCTGGCGGTTTCGGTATCGAGCTGATCGCGCACGATCAGCTCACAGCATTTGTCCACGAACACGCGGGCCACCTGCACCTGCGTTTGAAGCTCGGCCAGGGTGTGGCGGGTGTTTTGAAATGACGCCACGCTCTGGCCAAAGACCTTGCGCTGCTTGACGTAGTCCAGCGTCCAGTCAATGGCGGCCTGGGCGGCGGCCACGGCGGTGATGGCGATCTGCAGGCGCTCCCAGGGCAGCTGCTCCATCAGGCAGATGAAGCCACGCCCTTCCATGGCGGGGCCGCCCAGCAAGTTGCCCACCGGCACCTGCACGTCGTTGAAGAACAGCTCGGAGGTGTCCTGCGCCTTCATGCCCATCTTCTTGAGGCGCTGGCCTTTTTCAAAGCCGGGCATGCCGCGTTCCACCAATAACAGGCTGGTGCCCTTGGCGCCCGCAGCCGGGTCGGTCTTGGCGACCACGATCACCAGGTCGGCATGCCAGCCGTTGGTGATGAAGGTCTTGCTGCCGTTCAGAACATAGTGCGACCCGTCCGCACTTTTGATGGCGGTGGTCTTGATGCCTTGCAGGTCGCTGCCCGCAGCCGGCTCGCTCATGGCGATGGCACCCACCACGGCGCCGCTGGCCATTTGCGGCAAGTACTTCTGTTTCTGGGCTTCAGTGCCGTAGTGAAGGATGTACGGCGCCACGATCTCGCTGTGCAGACCAAAGCCGATGCCGGTGGTGCCTGCACGCGCCAGCTCTTCCATCTGCGCCACCGAGTACAGCTTGTCGGCCCCAGCGCCGCCGTACTCCTCGGGCAGGCTCATGCACAGAAAGCCGTTGGCGCCCGCCTGGCTCCACACCTCGCGCGCCACATAGCCCTGGTCTTCCCAGGCGGCGTGGTGGGGCGTTACCTCTTTGTCGATGAAGCGGCGAAAGCTGTCGGCAAAGGCCTGGTGGTCGGGCTGGAAGAGGGTGCGTTCGATCATGGTGGGGCAACCAGGTTATTTATGCAAAGTTACTGCTTGGTTAAATTCTGCCACCGACTGAGCCCGGATGCACCCCCTGAAACGCAAAAGCCGCCCGAAGGCGGCTTGAAGGAGGCTGGTCAGGCGCTCATGGCTTGACGTAGTCGGAGACCACCTTCCACTTGCCATCGGTGATCTGCGACAGGCGAGAAAGATCGCTGCCCAGGCGCTTTTGTGGGCCAAAGGTGCCCTCGGCGCTGCCGAACATGTCGGGCGGAATCACCATGGTGTCCATGGCCTTGATGAAGCTGTCAGTGCTCAGGTTGGGACCTGCCTTCTGGGCCGCCTTGATGAAGGCGTCGATGGCGTTGTAGCCGTAGACCGAGAACACGGTGGGGTCTTCGTTGAACTTGGTCTTGTACTTGTTGGCCCAGAAACGGATGGGCTGGCTGGCTTCATCCAGGTAGGGGTGTTGCACCGTCATGGTGGCGTACAGCCCATCCATGGGCTTGCCGCCCAGCTTGTGGATGAGGTCGGTGTAGGCGGCGCTGGAGCCCAGGAAGGTGGGGTTGAAGCCTGTCTTGCGCGCCTCGCCGATCGTGCCGATGGTCTCGCGGATGATGGTGCCCAGGATCACGAAGTCGCATTCGGACGACTTCATCTTGGCGACCTGTGAAGAGAAGTCGGTGGCGCCGCGCTTGTACGAGGTCTTCTCGGTGAAGTCCATGCCCATGGACTTGAGTGCCGCCTCGCCCCCGCGCATCACCTCCAGGCCAAATTCATCGTCCTGGTAGATGGTGCAGATCTTCTTGGCGCCCTTTTCCTTGATGAGCTTGGGGGCGGCAAGGCGGATCTGGTCGTAGTAAGTGGCGGCAAACGAATACTTGAGCTTGTGGAAGGGCTCGTACATTTCCCGCGCGGCCGTCACCGGGAAAAAGTTGATCACGTTCTTGCTGAACTGCACCGGCATGGCGGCCAGGTTTTGCGCCGTGCCGATGTGCGCCACCATCATGAAGATCTTGTCCTGGTTCACGAGCTTTTGCGCGGCCAGCACGGCTTTCTTGGGGTCGTAGCCCGAGTCCTCCACCTTCAGGTCCAGCTTGCGGCCATTGACGCCGCCTTGCTCGTTGGCCTCGTCCACGCGCAGCATCATGCCCAGCCGCACCTGCTTGCCAAAGCCCGCCAGCGGGCCGGACAGATCCTGGATGGAACCCAGCGTGATGGTGTCCTTGCTCACGCCCTGGCTGGGCTGCGCCTGTGCAGCACCTCCGGCCATGGCCACGATGGCCAGCGCGGCAATGTGATGAAACTTCATGGCACGTCTCCTTTGGTTGGATCGAACTCGGTTGCTCGTTATAGAACGATGCCCGGGGTGGGGCACCAGCACTTTCCCTATCCTGATGGGCGTAGCCTGTGGTTGCGTGACGTGCGCACCTACCGGTACATCGCCTCAATCTGGGGGGCGTACTTCTGCTGCACCAGCTTGCGCTTGAGCTTCATGGTGGGTGTCAGCTCTTCATCCTCGGCCGTGAGCTGGGTGTCGAGCAGGAAGAACTTCTTGATCTGCTCCACGCGGGCGAACTTGGCGTTCACGCGGTCGATCTCGGCCTGAATCAGCTCCTGCACCTCGCGCGTGCGGGTCAGGCTGGCGTAGTTGGAGAACGGCACGTCGTTGTCCTGAGCGTACTTCTCCACGTTCTCCTGGTCGATCATGATGATCACCGTGAGGTAGGGCAGCTTGTCGCCAATCACCACCGCATCGGTGATGTAAGGGCTGAACTTGAGTTCGTTCTCCAGCTCGCTGGGGGTGATGTTCTTGCCGCCCGCTGTGATGATGATGTCCTTCATGCGGTCGGTGATGCGCAGGTAGCCATCAGCGTCGATCAGGCCCACATCGCCCGTGTGCAGCCAGCCTTCGGGGTCGATGGTTTCGGCCGTTTTCTCGGGCTGGTTGAGGTAGCCCTTGAACACATTGGGGCCACGCACCAGGATTTCGCTTGTGGCGGGGTCGATGCGCACCTCGTTGTAGCTGGCTGCGGGGCCGATGGAGCCGGGTTTGATGCGGCTGGCCGGCACACCGGTGGAGGCGCCGCAGGTCTCGGTCATGCCCCACACCTCCAGCATGGGCACGCCCAGCGCCAAGTACCACTTCACCAGATCGGGCGAAATGGGCGCTGCGCCTGTGACCAGAAAGCGCGCACGGTGGATGCCGATGAGCTTGCGCACATTGTTGAGCGCCAGAAAGCGCGCCAGCATGAACTGCGCCTTCAGCAAACCGCCCACCGGCTGTCCGGCCAGCACCCGATCTGCGATGCGGGTGCCCACGCCAATCGACCAGGCATAGGCCGCCTGCTGCATGCGCGTGGATTCCTTGAGCGCGATCATCACGCCCGAATAGAACTTCTCCCATACCCGCGGCACGGCGGTGAACACCGTGGGCGCGATCTCTCGCACGTTCTCGGGCACGGTGTCGGGGTTTTCCACAAAGTTCAGGCGCGCGCCGGTATAGAGCGAGAAGTATTCACCCCCCATGCGCTCGGCGATGTGGCACAGCGGCAGAAAACACATGGTCTCGTCGGCCTCGCTGCGCGAGATCAGCGTGTTGTAGCCGCGCACGGTGTAGGTGAGCGCGGCGTGCGTGTGCATGGCACCCTTGGGCTTGCCGGTGGTGCCCGAGGTGTACACCAGGATGGCCAGGTCTTCGGGTCGGCAGGCCTTGACGCGCTGCATCAGCGCGTCGGGGTGTTGTGTATTCCAGGCCCTGCCCAGCTCGCGCAGGCCCGCAAGGCTCAGCACATCGGGCTCGTTCAGGCTGCGCAGGCCTTCCATGTCGAACACCACCACCTTGCGCAGCAGGGGCAGGCTGCTGCGCACTTCCAGGGCCTTGTCGAGCTGTTCATCGTCTTCCACAAACAGCACGGTGGTGCGAGAGTCTTCGCTCAGGTAGTGCACCTGCGCCGCCGCGTCAGTGGGGTAGATGCCATTGGCCACGCCGCCGCAGCTCAGCACGGCCAAGTCGGCCAGCACCCATTCGATGTTGGTGTTGGACAGGATGGATGCACACTCGCCGGGCGCAAAACCCAGCGACATCAGGCCGCCCGCAATCTCCCGCACGGCTTCGGCCGTCTGGTCCCAGGTCCAGCTCTTCCAGATGCCCAGCTCCTTCTGGCGCATCCACACGCGCGGGCCACGCTCGGCCACGGCGTTCCAGAACATGGCGGCGATGGTGTCGCCCGCGAGCACGTCGGTGCCTGCGGGCTGGATGTGATCGAGGTCCCAGAGGTTAGACATTTGCGCTTATCTCCAGGTCTTCTTTTTCTTCCAGCGCCGCTCTCCGCGCACGCCGACATCTTTCATCCCGAGGTAGAACTCCTTGATGTCGTCCTTCTCGCGCAGGCGCTCGCAGCTGTCTTCCATCACGATGCGGCCGTTCTCCAGCACATAGCCGTAGTCCGATGCGTTGAGCGCCATGTTGGCGTTCTGCTCCACCAGCAGGATGGTGGTGCCGCGCTCACGGTTGATGCGCACAACGATCTCGAAGATCTCCTTGGTGAGCTTGGGGGACAGGCCCAGGCTGGGCTCGTCGAGCAGGATGAGTTCGGGGTTGGCCATGAGCGCACGCGAGATGGCCAGCATCTGCTGTTGCCCACCCGAGAGCAGGCCGGCGTCCTGCGCGGCGCGCTCCTTCAGGATGGGGAAGTAGCCATACACCGTTTCGATGTCGCGGGCCACGGCGTCGGCATCGCTGCGCGTGTAGGCGCCCATGAGCAGGTTGTCGCGCACCGAGAGCAGTGCAAACACCTCGCGCCCCTCGGGCACATGCATGAGGCCCCGGCGCACGATGGCCGCCGGATCGTTGGCGGTGATGTCGGCGCCCTGGAATTCGATGGAGCCCTTGCGCGGGTCGATGATGCCGCTGATGGTCTTCAGGATGGTGGTCTTGCCTGCGCCGTTGCTGCCCAGCACGGCGGCGATCTCGCCGCGCCGCACCTGCAGGCTCACGCCGCGGATGGCCTTGATGGGGCCGTAGGCGCTCTCCACGTTCTGCAGGCGCAGCAGGGGCTGGTCAGCTGCAGCAACCGCTGCTGCAGATGTGTTGACGGCGGAAAGTACGGCGCTCATGCCCGAACCCCCATTTGTGAACCCGCCGGACGGCGCAGGTTGCTCACATCGTCGATGGTGCCCAGGTACGCTTCGATCACCCCGGGGTGCGACTGCACCTCGCGCGGTGTGCCCATGGCCACGACCTCGCCTTGGTTCATGGCCAGCACGCGGTCGGACACCTTGGAGACCAGCGACATGTCGTGCTCCACCATCAGCACGGTGATGCCCAGCTCGTGCTGGATGTCCTGGATCCAGAAGGCCATGTCGTCAGTCTCCTCCACGTTCAGGCCCGACGAGGGCTCGTCGAGCAGCAGCAACTGCGGCTCGGTGCACAGCGCGCGGGCCAGCTCCACCACCTTGCGCACGCCGTAGGGCAGGCCGGCGACCATGGTGTCGCGGTAGTGCTGCAAGTCGAGAAAATCGATGACCTGCTCGGCCTTCTCCCGGGCCTGAATTTCCCCTTCGCGCACCGTGCGCGTGAAGAACATCTCGGCCCACAGGCTGCTGTGCTGCCGGGTGTGGCGGCCGATCAGCAGGTTGTGCAGCACACTCGCGTGCTCGAAGAGTTCGATGTTCTGGAAGGTGCGTGCAATGCCCAGGCCTGCTACCTTGTGCGGCGGCTGGTCGGTCAGTGGCAGCAGGGCCCCGCCCGGGCCCGCATAGGCGATGGTGCCGGTGGTGGGCGTATAGATGCGGCTGATCAGGTTGAACACCGTCGTCTTGCCCGCGCCGTTGGGGCCGATGAGGGTGAACACCTCTCCACGGCGCACGTCAAAGCTCACGTTGTTGACCGCGAGAACGCCGCCAAAGCGCACGCTGAGGTTCTGGGCGCTGAGCAGGATTTCGTTGTTCATTTCAGCCGATCTGATTTTTGAAACGATTTCTGCCGCTTGAACAGGCCCTTGCGGTAGAACGGGAACATCTGCAGCCAGGTGCGCACCTTGAGCCAGCGGCCATACAGCCCCATGGGCTCGAACAGCACAAAGGCGATCAGCACCGCGCCATAGACCACTGACTGCAGGCCAGGTGACTGACCGATGGAGTCTGGCAACCAGTCCTTGCCCAGGGATATGAGCTGTGGCATCGAGATCAGGAAGATCGCACCCAGGAACGCGCCATGCACTGAGCCCAGCCCACCGATCACGATCATGAGCAGCAGATCGATGGACTGCAGGATGTTGAACTGGTCGGGCGAGATGAACTGCAGCTTGTGCGCGTACAACGCACCGCCGACGCCTGCGAGTGCGGCCGATATGGAGAACGATAGCGTCTTGTAGCGGGCCAGGTGGATGCCCATGCTCTGGGCGGAGATCTCTGAATCACGGATGGCGACAAACGCGCGGCCCGTGGGCGAGCGCAGCAGGTTCAGGATGGCCAGCGTGCTGACCACCGCAATCACGAGGCACAAAAAGTAGAACGACTCCGTGGTCTCGAACGAGTAGCCCGCGATTTGTGGCGGTACCAGGTGCTTGCCGGAGTTGCCGCCGGTCACCGACTCCCAGCGCGCAAAAACTTCTTCCACAATGAACCCGAACGACAGCGTGGCCATGCCCAGGTAGATGCCCTTGACGCGCAATGCGGGCAGGCCTACCACCACGCCCACAGCGGCTGACAGCCCCGCCGCGCAGGCCAGCGACAGCGCAAACGGCCAGCCCATGCCTGTGAGCACGGCCTGCGTATACGCCCCCACGCCCAGAAACGCGGCATGCCCCAGCGAGAACAAGCCGGTGAAGCCCGCCAGCAGCATCAGCCCCAGGCCCACGATGGCGTAGATGAGCACAAAGGTGAGCTGCGCCAGCCAGTACTCCGGCGCCACCCAGGGCGCGGCGACCAGCGCCAGGCACAGCAGGCTGTACCAGAACACATGCCCGCCATGCTTGGCGAGGCGAATGTCTTGCTCGTACGAGGTCTTGAAGAGAAAGCGCATGGGTCAGACTTTCTTTTTCAGCTTCTCGCCGAACAGTCCGTTGGGTTTGACCATCAGCATGATCAGCACCACGATGTACGCGGCCGTGTCCTTGAACCCATCGGGCAGATAGAAGCCAGAGAGCGATTCGACGATGCCGATCACCAGTCCGCCGACGATGGCGCCCGGCAGGCTACCGAACCCACCGACCACGGCGGCCGGGAAGGCCTTGAGGCCGATCAGTCCCATATTGGCGTGCACGAAGGTAATGGGCGCCAGCAGCAGGCCCGCCACCGCCGCCACAGCGGCGGCCAGGCCCCAGGCCAGGCCGTTGAGCCGCTGCACCGGAATGCCCATGTAGTAGGCGGCCAGCTGGTTCTGCGACGACGCCTGCATGGCGATGCCCAGCTTGCTGTAGCGGAACATGGCAAACAGCAGCACACACAACACGCCGGTGGCGCCGATCACCACCAGCTGCTCGGCATTGAGCACCAGCGCACCGAGGCGAAACGACAGGTCCTTGTAGGGCACGGGCAGCGTGTGCGTCTCGGTGCCGATGTTGGGGATCATGGTCACCAGCCCACGCAGCACGTAGCCGATGCCGATGGTGAGCATGACGATGGAGAAGGCGGGCTGGCCCAGGATGGGACGGATCACGGCGCGCTCCAGCACCACGCCAAAGCAGCCCATGGCCAGGATGCTGGCGAGCACGGCCACCCAGAAGGGAAAGCCCAGCACCGTCATGAGTGCCAGCCCGCAGAAGGCGCCGAGCATCATGAGTTCGCCCTGGGCGAAGCTCACGGTCTCCGTGGCCTTGTAGATGAGCACGAAGCCCAGCGCGATCAGGCCGTAGATGCACCCCTGGGAGACACCGCTGATCAACAGTTGCACAAATTGCACACTGGCTCTCCAGAATAAGTGATACGCAAAGCGGGTAAGAGCGGGGCATATGCCTTGTGGGCATGTGCCAGGTGCATCGTTGCTTGCGCAGGTCCTGCAGATTATTTTTACAAAGCGATTGCTTTGCATAAATAATGGTGCACGCGTGCTGTGCATACCGCACTCGGGGCTAACCCTGATGGGGTGGGCGAGCGGGTAGCGGCGGATATTGACGCAGCGCTGCACCCTGCGCAATAGGAGTAACGTCGGGTGGGTGAACAGGTTCTGAGCACCGGACCACAGGAGAGCCGCATGTCCGTAGAGGTTGAAACGCAAGGTGGTGTCACGCTGGTGACATTGCGCCGGCCTGATGTGCGCAACGCGGTGGACGCCCACACCGCCCGCGCGCTGCATGCGGCCTTTCTGGCCTTTGAGCACGATGAAAGCGCCAATGTGGCGGTGTTCCAGGGCGCTGGCGGGCATTTTTGTGCGGGCTGGGATCTGCAGTCTGGCGCGCGTCTGCTGGCCGACGGCGTCACGCCCGAGGCGCTCGCCGAGACGCTGGACTTCACGGCCGATGCGGTACACCCGCCTGGGCCCATGGGGCCGAGTCGCCTGCATCTGTCCAAGCCGGTGATCGCAGCGATCGAAGGCGCCGCTGTGGCCGGCGGCATGGAGCTGGCACTGTGGTGCGACCTGCGCGTGATGGCGGAGGACGCCTACATGGGCGTGTTCTGCCGCCGTTTTGGCGTGCCGCTGATCGATGGCGGCACCGTGCGCCTGCCGCGCCTTGTCGGGCTGTCGCACGCGCTCGACCTGATCCTGACCGGGCGCAAGGTGGAATCTGCCGAAGCCCTGCGCATGGGGCTGTGCAACCGCGTGGTGCCTGCCGGGCAGGCGCTGGAGGCAGCCCTGGCCCTGGCACATCAGTTGGCCGCCTTCCCGCAGGCCACCCTGCGAGCAGACCGCGCCAGTGCGCTGGACGCCGAGGGCTTGCCTTTGCAGCAGGCCTTGCTGAAGGAGTGGGCGGGTGGCCGCGAATGCCTGGCCGACGCGCTGCGCGGCGCCTCGCGTTTTGCGGCCGGGCAAGGGCGTCACGGCGAGTTTTGAGCCAAAATGGCCGCAGGTGCTTGTGTATCAAGCGCCAGTAGCTATAAAAACAGGAGTCATCGGACCGGTGGGCGCAGCGCGCTGCAGGTCCGCACACAGCACACCATGAGCAAAACCATTTCCCCCCAGCCACAGGCTTTTGAGCCCGAGTTCATCGCCGGGCTCAAGTCCATCTTTGAAGAAAAGATCGTGTTCAACCAGGTCCTGGGGCTCAAGGTCACCGCCCTGGCGCCTGACGGCGTGGTGGGACGCATCGACATGAAGCCCGACCTGGTGGGTCACTACGCCTACAACCGCATCCACGGTGGCGTGATCAGTGCGGGGCTCGACGCCATGGGCGGCCTGGCCGTGATGGCTGCGATTGGCGCCAAGCACCTGGACGAGCCGCCCGAGCAGCGCCTGCACCGCTTTGCCAAGCTGGGCACCATCGACCTGCGCATCGACTACCTGCGCCCGGGCATTGGCAGCCACTTTGAGCTGCGCGCGCATGTGTTGCGGCTGGGCTCGCGTGTCGCCACGACGCGCATGGAGTTTCTGGGGCCGGATGGGCAGATCATGTCGGCGGGGGCTGCGGCGTACATCGTTTCTTGATCCGGGCGTGCTGCCGTGCGCGGGATGTGTGATCCCGCAAGCCTTGCAAGCGCATGCTACGAGAGAACCGTTTGGTTACCGTTCTTGCGTAACGAAGGCATCTTTCCAGGGGCACGAAACCTACGATGACTCTCTTTTCAAGGAGATCTGATGGCCGTGCAAAACCCTTTCTTTGGCAAGCGTGAACCCGAGTCGTTCCAACCCCGCAGCAGCACCACCTCAGGCTCCGTATTGGGCGGCACGGCGGCCAGCAGCGCCGCACCTGCGCAGCCGGTGCCTGCTCCATCTGCCCCCAAGTCGGCCAGTGCCAGCGACAGCTCGGGCAGCAAGCTCACGGTGGGCCCGAACATCAAGCTCAAGGGCGTGGAGATCACCGACTGCGACACGCTCGTGGTCGAAGGCACGGTCGAGGCGACGATGGATTCGCGCGTGATCCAGATCTCGGAGCACGGCGCCTTCAAGGGCTCGGCTGAGATCGACATTGCCGAGATCCACGGCGAGTTCAACGGCACGCTCACCGTGCGGCAAAAGCTGGTGATCTACAGCACCGGCAAGGTCAACGGCAAGATCCGCTACGGCAAACTGGTGGTGGAAGAGGGTGGACAGCTGGCGGGAGAGATCGAGGCCGGTTTTTCCGCATCGTCGTCCAGCAGCACACAGCGGGCAGCAGCCCCCTTGAGGGCTGAGCCAGCCGCGCTGGCAGCCTGATCTGCACTCACAGCTGCGCCCCGATAGGCGCGGTCAGTCCGCTCGATTCCGTTCGGTGGCTCACGCAGGCGCGTTGTGCTTGGGCACCGGGCGCGGCCTGCCCTGGTGGTCGATGGCCACATAGGTCAGGCGCGCCTCCGTCACTTTCACATACTGCCCCTGGGCAGAAAAACGCTCGGCATACACCTCCACCTCCACGGTGACCGAGGTGTTGCCGACGCGCGTGATGGCCGAGAAGAACGACAGGATGTCGCCCACGCGCACGGGCTGCTTGAAGATGAATTCATTGACCGCCACCGTGGCCATGCGGCCCTGGATGTAACGCGCGGGCAGCACGGAGCCCGCCAGGTCGACCTGCGCCATCACCCACCCGCCAAAGATGTCGCCATTGCCGTTGGTGTCGGCGGGCATGGGGATGACCTTGAGCACCAGCTCCTTGTCGGTGGGCAATGCGGCGGGTGGTGGGCTGAAAACGGCAGACATGGGCACAATCTCGGTTGGGGCTGAGCCAATCCTTGGGGAAACCGGTGGTTTCACAAGGCCTCGCGCCCTGAAAAAGCCACCTGGGCATCAGCCAGGTCGGTAAAAACAACAACCGGAATTGTCCCCCATGCGCCACCACGGCGAAACCTCCCCCCCTGCCGCCGCCAGCGCGCCCGGTGCCACCGCCAGTGGCACGGCCGCCAGTCCCGCACCGGCCCAGTCGGACTGGGTCACCCTGCACCGATTGCTGCCCTACCTGTGGCAATACAAATGGCGCGTGATAGCCGCCATCGTCTTCATGGTGGGCGCCAAGTTCGCCAACGTGGGCGTGCCCATCCTGCTCAAGACGCTGGTCGATGCCATGAGCCTGAAGCCGGGCGACCCCGCCGCGCTGCTGGTGGTGCCGGTGGGGCTGCTGGTGGCCTACGGCGCGCTGCGGCTGTCCACCTCGCTGTTCACCGAGCTGCGCGAGCTGGTGTTTGCCAAGGCCACGCAGGGCGCAGCGCGCTCGATTGCGCTGCAGACCTTTGAGCACCTGCACGCCCTGAGCCTGCGGTTTCACCTGGAGCGGCAGACGGGTGGCATGACGCGTGACATCGAGCGCGGTGTGCGCGGCATCGAGTCGCTGATCTCGTTCACGCTGTTCAACGTGGTCGCCACCCTGGTTGAGGTGGTGCTGGTGCTGTCGGTGCTGGCCATCAAGTTCGACGCCTGGTTTGCGTGGATCACGCTGGCGGCGCTGGCGCTGTACATCCTCTTCACGGTGCTGGTGACCGAGTGGCGCACCCAGTTCCGCCGCGAGGCCAACGAGTTCGACTCGGCCGCGCATTCCAAGGCCGTGGATTCGCTGCTCAACTACGAGACGGTGAAGTACTTCAACAACGAAGGCTTCGAGGCCCGCCGCTATGACGAAAGCCTGGAGCGTCTGCGCCGCGCGCGGCTGAAAAGCCAGACCACGCTGTCGCTGCTCAACACCGGCCAGCAGCTCATCATTGCCGTGGGCCTGGTGGCCATGCTCTGGCGCGCAACGCAGGGCGTGGTCGATGGCCGCATGACGCTGGGCGACCTGGTCATGGTCAATGCCTTCATGATCCAGCTGTACATCCCGCTCAACTTCCTGGGCGTGATCTACCGCGAGATCAAGCAGAGCCTGACCGACCTGGACAAGATGTTCACGCTGATGGACAAGGAGCGCGAGGTGGCCGACGCCCCTGGCGCCCAGCCGCTGGCGGGGCTGGACCAGCCCACCGTGCGTTTCGAGGACGTGGTGTTTGCCTATGACGCCAAGGGCGGGCGCACCATCCTGCAAGGCATCAGCTTCGAGATCCCGGCGGGCAAGACGGTGGCGGTGGTGGGGCCCTCGGGCTCGGGCAAGAGCACGCTGGCGCGGCTGCTGTTCCGCTTCTACGACATCCAGCAGGGGCGCATCACCATTGCGGGGCAGGAGATCCGCAGCGTGACGCAGGCCAGCGTGCGCCAGGCGATTGGCATCGTGCCGCAGGACACGGTGCTGTTCAACGATAACGTGGCCTACAACATCGCCTATGGCCGCCCTGGCGCCGCGCAGGACGAGATCGAATCCGCCGCCCGCGCCGCGCGCATCCACGACTTCATCGCCAGCACACCCAAGGGCTACGCCACCATGGTCGGCGAGCGGGGGCTCAAGCTTTCGGGCGGTGAAAAGCAGCGCGTGGCGATTGCCCGCACCTTGCTCAAGAACCCGCCCATCCTGATCTTTGACGAGGCCACCAGCGCGCTGGACTCCGCCAACGAGCGCGCCATCCAGGCCGAGCTGCAGGGCGTGGCGCAGAACAAGACCACGCTGGTGATTGCCCACCGCCTGTCCACGGTGGTGGACGCGCACGAGATCCTGGTCATGGACGCGGGCCGCATCATCGAGCGCGGCACGCACGCGCAGCTCCTGGCCCTCGGTGGCCGCTACGCCAGCATGTGGTCGCTCCAGCAAAGCGATGCTGCCGCCTGAGCGGCATCCTTCTCTCTTTCATTTGTTTCGCGATTTGTCATCCATGAAGCCCGTCCTTCTTGCCCTCATGTTTTTGTCTGAAGAGCACATCGCGCAGATGGCCCAGACCTTTGAAGTGATCTACGCCCCCGATGCACCGCAGGCCGCCACCGCCATCGCGCAGCACGGCAGCCGCGTGCGTGTGGTGCTCACCATCGGTGCGGTGGGCCTGAGCCCGGCGCAGATCGATGCGCTGCCCGCGCTCACACTCATCTGCGCGTTGGGCGCAGGCTACGAGAACGTGGCGGCGGCCCATGCCAAGGCGCGCGGCATTGTGGTGGCCACCGGTGCAGGCACCAACGACGACTGCGTGGCCGACCACACCTGGGGCCTGCTGATCGCGGCGCAGCGCCGCATCCTGCCGCTGGACAAGGCCACCCGCGCCGGCATCTGGCGCACGGCCTTGCCGCTGCCGCCCAACGTGTCGCACAAGCGGCTGGGCATCATCGGCCTGGGCACCATCGGCAAGAAGATTGCCCAGCGCGCGCTGGGCTTCGAGATCGAGGTGGGCTACCACAACCGCAGTGCACGCACCGATGTGCCTTACCGCTACTTTGCCGATGTGGCAGCGCTGGCCGAGTGGGCAGACTTTCTTGTCATCGCCACGCCCGGCGGCGCGGGCACCAAACATCTGGTCAACGCAGACGTGTTGAATGCGCTGGGCCCGCGTGGCGTGGTGGTCAACATCGCCCGCGGCAGCGTGATCGACACCGCTGCCCTGGCCGCCGCGCTGCGCGAAGGCCGCATCGCCGCAGCGGGCCTGGATGTGTACGAGAGCGAGCCCGCGCCCCCGGCCGAGCTGCTGGACCTGGACAACGTGGTGCTCACACCGCACGTGGCGGGCTGGTCGCCCGAGGCCGTGCAGGCCTCGGTAGACCGGTTCATGGAGAACGCCCGGCGCCACCTGGCGGGCGAGGCACCGGTCACGCCGGTGTGATGGGTTTCAGATCTTTCAGGCCGCTAGCGCAGGTGGAATAAGCGCTTGTAGCTATTGAATCAGGAGCAATGAAATGTCTGTCGATCTGACGGAGCTGCAGGCCCGGTTGCGCGTGTTTGCGGCACAGCGGCAGTGGCAGCCGTTCCACACCCCCAAGAACCTGGCGATGGCGCTGATGGTCGAGGCGGCCGAGCTGGCCGAGATCTTTCAGTGGATGACGCCGGAACAGTCGCTCGCCGTGCGTGAGGACCCAGCGCTGAAGGAGCCCATTGCCGATGAGGTGGCCGACGTGCTGCTGTACCTGCTGCAGCTCGCGGACCACGCGGGCGTGGACCTGGCCGAGGCCGTGGAGCACAAGCTGCGCAAAAACGCGGTCAAGCACCCAGTTCCCGATGGTTTGAAGTGAAAGTGGCTGGTAGCGCTAGTGCAATATGCCTTGGATGCTATTAATTGGATAGTGAAATCGCGGGCGCGTCCCCAGCTGTCGCTTTCGCGCACGCCCAGCAAAAAGCCCCGCCATGGCGGGGCTTTGGCAAACACCGGGCGATTGCTCGCACCGGTGACGGACGGGCCCACTCAAGGGTCACTTCTTGCGTGCAGCAATGGCCTTCTCGGCAGAGCCCACGAGGTCGGCGCCGATCTGGCCCTTCCACTTTTCGTACACGGGGCGCGTGGCCTTCACGAACGCGTCGCGCTCGGCGGCGGACAGCTGCGTGACGGTCACGCCGTTGGCGGCGATTTCCTTGAGCAGGGGCTTGTCGGCCTCGACCATGCCCTTGCGGGCGATGGCGATTTCTTCCTTGCCGGCGTCGATGGCGGCCTGCTTCACGATCTCGCGGTCTGCAGGGGTCCACGAAGCCCAGATGTCCTTGTTCACCACGAACACCAGCGGGTCGTTCACGTAGCCCCACATGGTGATGTGCTTCTGCGCCACGGTATGCAGCTTGGCGGCCTGGTACACGGCGATGGGGTTTTCCTGGCCGTCCACGGCGCCGCTGGCAAAGGCGGGCTGCGCGTCGGCCCAGCTCATTTGTGTGGGGTTGGCGCCCAGCGCGGTGAAGGTGTCCAGGAACAGGGGCGAGCCCACCACGCGGATCTTCAGCCCCTTGAGGTCGGCGGGGCTCTTGATGGCCAGCTTGGAGTTGGAGATTTCGCGGTAGCCGTTCTCACCCCAGGCGAGCGGCACGACACCTGCCTTCTCCAGCGTGGTGAAGATCTGCTTGCCCACGTCGCCTTGCGTCACTGCATCGACGGCAGCGTAGTCGGGGAACAGGAAGGGCAGCGAGAAAAGGTTGAGCTGCTTGACCTGGGGCGACCAGTTGATGGTAGAGCCCACGGCCATGTCGATCACGCCCTGGCGCAGGGCGCTGAACTCGCGCGTCTGGTCGCCCTGGATCAGCGACACCCCGGGGTAGAGCTTGATGTTGATGCGGCCCTGGGTGCGCTCGCGCACCTTGTTGGCCCACAGCTCGCCGCCCTTGCCCCAGGGAAAGGCCGTGCCCAGCACCAGCGACATGCGGTACTCGCTCTTGTACGCGGTCTGCGCGATGGCGGCTGGGGCGGTGAACGCCAGGGCGGCGGCAGCGGCCACGGCGGAAGTGAGGATGGTGCGCAGTTTCATTGTTTCAGTCTCCTGGTTAGAAATTCGTCGGCAAGGGGTCAGTAGCCCAGTTTGGCGGGCAGCCACAGGGCCAGTTGCGGGAAGGCGATCACGGCCACCATCACAAGGAACATGGCGAACAGCATCCAGCCCACCCAGCGCACGGTCGATTCCATGCGCACACCGGCAATGCGGCAAGACACCATCAGGTTCACGGCCAGTGGCGGGGTGAACTGGCCCAGAGCCACCTTGAGCGTGAGGATGACGCCAAACCACACCGGGTCCCACTTGTAGTGCTGCATGATGGGCAAGAGCAGCGGCACAAAGATCAGGAAGATCGAGATGCCGTCAAGGAACATGCCCACCGTGATCAGCAGCACGATGAGCAGCGCCAGCACGCCGTACTCGCCCAGGCCCGAGTTCACGATGGCGTTGGCCACCGGGTCGATCACGCCCAGCGTGGACAGCGAATACGCAAAGATGCCCGCGAGCGACACCACGATGAGGATCACGGCGGACAGCTCGCCCGATTCGCGCAAGATGGGGAACAGGTCGCGCACAGAAATCGTGCGGTGGATCACCATGCCCACAAAGAGGCCGTAGAACACCGCGACCACGGCGGCTTCCGTCGGCGTGAACCAACCGGCCCGCATGCCGCCCAGGATCAGCACCGGTGCGGCCAGGCCCCAGGTGGCCTCGCGCAGGCTCTTCCAGAATGGGGGGCGGGGCATGGTGGCTTCGAGCGCGCCCATCTTGTGCTTGCGCGCCATCCACACGGCGGGCACGATCAGCGCCACGCCCGCCAGGATGCCCGGGATCATGCCGGCCGCAAACAGCGCGGGCACCGAGGCGCCGGGCACGAGCACCGAGTAGATGATGAACGCGACCGAGGGCGGGATCAGGATGTCGGTGGCTGCAGCGGCCCCCACCACGCTGGCCGAGAACGAGGGCGGGTAGCCCGCGCGCGACATGGCCGCGATCATCACCCCGCCCACAGCAGCGGCATTGGCCGGGCCCGAGCCCGAGATGCCGCCCAGGAACATGGCCACCGCAATGGCCACCAGCGGCAGCATGCCCGGGCCACGCCCGACGATGGCCACGGCAAAGTTCACGAGGCGCAGCGCCACGCCCGAGCGGTCAAAAATGGAGCCCACCAGAACGAACATCGGGATGGCCAGCAGCGGGTATTTGCCCAGCCCGGCGTAGAAGTTCTGCGGCACGGCCAGCAGGCCGAACCACTGGCTGTCGGCATTGGCCAGCGCGATGGCGGCGGCACCCGCCAGGCCCAGCGCGGCGCCAATCGGCACGCCCACAAACATCAGGCCCAGAAAGGCCACAAACAGCAGCGTGGCGATCATGGTTGCGCATCCTGGTGCGCCGGGGCGGCATCGCTGACCGTGCCGCGGCTGCGGCGGATGAACAGCCCGATGGCGCGTGCCGTGATGAGCGCAGAGAACACGGGCAGCCAGATCGAATACCACCACTGCGGCACGCCGATGCCGGGGGAGGTTTCGCCAAAGCTGTAGTCGTCCCACACCACGCGCACGCTCAGAACGGCGATGACGCCAAACAGCAGGGCCACAGTGGCCGCGCCCAGCATGGACAGGCGCTTGCTGCGCAGGGCAGAGCCGCCCTCGGCAAAGTACTCGATGCGGATGTGCTGGTCGCGCGCCACGGCGGCCGAGCCTGCGATGAGCGCCAGCGCGATCATCAGGAACACCGAGATTTCTTCGGTCCAGGCGAACGAGGAGTTGGTGAAGTAACGCACCAGCACGTTGGCAAAGGTGATGAGTGCGAGGGCCGCCATGACGATGACGGTGAGCCAGTCTTCAAGGCGCAGCGAGCGGGGCTCGGCCTCGGGACTCGCGGCGCCGGGCAGTGCGTCGGTCGCAGGCCCTTGGGGGGAGGAGGAGGACATGGGGCAGGGGAAGGAGGAGAACAAACACGGGAGCATGCGGGTCGCCCTGCCCGGCAGTGTTGTGCACCAGGGGCCTCGACGCTGAGCGCTGTAGGCGCTGCTTTCTATTATGCGATGGGTTGCTATGCATGCACACCATTGGTGCGCCGCGTCAGCACTGTGTAAACCCTCATGCCAGCGGCCAGCACGGTGTAGCCCGCGCGCGGATAATGCACCGATGGAAACCAAGTGGCTTGAAGATTTCGTCAGTCTTGCGGAAACCCGCAGCTTCAGCCGGTCAGCGCAGCTGCGGCATGTGACCCAGCCAGCGTTCTCGCGGCGCATCCAGGCGCTGGAGGCCTGGGCCGGCACCGACCTGGTGGACCGCAGCTCCTACCCCACCCGGCTGACCCCGGCCGGCAAGACCCTGTACGACCAGGCCCTGGAAATGCTCCAGTCGCTGCAGAACACGCGTGCCATGCTGCGCGCGCACACCAGCGCAGGCAAGGACATGATCGAGTTCGCCGTGCCCCACACGCTGGCGTTCACGTTCTTCCCGGCCTGGGTGTCCAGCCTGCACGACAAGTTCGGCCCGTTCAAAAGCCGCCTGATTGCGCTGAATGTGCACGACGCGGTGATGCGCCTGGTCGAAGGCGGGTGCGACCTGCTGATCGCATACCACCACCCCTCGCAGCCCTTTCAGCTCGATGCCGATCGGTATGAAATGGTCAGCCTGGGTCAGGAAGTGTTGTCGCCCTACAGCAAGGCCGACGCCGATGGCCAGCCCGTGCACCGCCTGCCCGGCCGCGCAGGCCAGCCGCTGCCCTACCTGGGCTATGCGCCCGGCGCCTACCTGGGGCGGGTGACCGAACTCATCCTCAAACAATCGCAGACGCCCATTCACCTGGAGCGTGTGTACGAGACCGATATGGCCGAAGGTCTCAAGGCCATGGCGCTGGAAGGGCATGGCGTGGCCTTCTTGCCCCACAGCGCCGTGAAGAAGGAGCTGCGCTCGCGCCGCCTGGTCAGCGCCGCGCCCCCCGATACCGAAGGCCTGCAGATGACCATGGATGTGCGTGCCTACCGCGAAAAGCCCAATGGCAAGGACACCCCCAAAGGCACGGCGCAGGCGCTGTGGACCTACCTGCAGGCCCAAGCGGCCTCATGCTAAGGGTAAATACGGACATAAACACTTTGCATAGTTGTGCGCGCAAACGGCATTGGAATTTCACCGTAACGACACGTACAGTCTGCGCCATCGCCGGATCGGTGGATAGCAGCGTGTGCCTTGGCAGGGCCCCACGGTGGCACGAAGATTGCAAACCCGGTTCATTCCTTCACAGAGGCATCGTATGAAAGTTCAGCATTGGGGATTGGCCTGGGGCCTCGCAGCACTGTGCTGTGCGGTCGGTGCGTCTGCGCAGGCCAGCGTGCTGGAGCGCGTGGCTGGCGGTGGCAAGCTGGTCATTGCCTACCGTGAATCCTCGGTGCCTTTCTCGTACATCGACAGCCAGTCGGGCAAGCCCGTGGGCTATGCGCTGGACCTGTGCCTGCGCATGGCCGAGCTGGTGCGCAAGAAGACCGGCAAGAAGGACATGGAGATCGAGCTGGTGCCTGTCACGCCGGCCAACCGCATCGCCATGATCGAGCAGGGCAAGGCCGACATGGAGTGTGGCTCCACCACCAACAACGCCGAGCGGCGCCAGAAGGTGGCCTTCACCATCCCCCACTTCATCACCGGCGCGCGGCTGCTGGTCAAGTCCTCCAGCACCATCGACAGGGTGGAGGATCTCAACGGCAAGAAGCTGGTGTCCACCAAGGGCACGACGCCCCTGAAGGCGGCCGACCAGGCCAACCGCGAGCGCCTGATGGGCATCACCATCGTCGAGGCACCCGACCATGCCAAGGCGGTCGAGATGGTCGAGAAGGGGGAGGCCGATGCGTTTGTGATGGACGACGTGCTGCTGTACGGCCTGGCGGCCGGGCGGCCCGACCCCAAGGCGCTCAAGGTGGTGGGCCGCTTCATGACCACCGAGCCACTGGCCATCATGCTGCCCAAGAACGACCCTGAGTTCAAAAAGCTGGTGGACGAGGAAATGCGCCGCCTGATTACCAGCCGCGAGATTTACCCGATTTACGACAAGTGGTTCAACAAGGCCATTCCGCCCAACAATACCGTGCTGAGCCTGCCGGTCAGTTACTTGTTGCGCGACTTCTGGAAATACCCTACCGACCAGGTCCCGTTCTGACTAATATCCCTGGTTGCGTGCTACCCCTTTTTGGAGTGCGGTCCTGACCGGTTACCCCCGGCTGGCCCCTGTCTCTAAAATCCCCCCCTTTTTTCGTTTTCAACACAAGGAGATCCCTATGAAGAAACATTTGCTCGCGGTTGCCGTGACCGCCTTGGCTGCAGGCAGCGTATTTGCCCAGGCCAATGACACTCTGGCCAAGATCAAGGCCTCCGGCAGCGTGACGCTGGGCGTGCGCGAGTCTTCGGGTCTTTCGTACACGCTGGGCAACGGCAAGTACGTGGGTTTCCACACCGAAATGGGCGAGATCGTTCTGCACGACATCCAGAAGCAACTGGGCTTGCCCAAGCTGGATATCAAGTACCAGCCCGTGACCTCGCAAAACCGTATTCCGCTGGTGACCAACGGCACCGTGGACCTGGAGTGCGGCTCCACCACCAACAACGCCGCCCGCCAAAAGGACGTGGCGTTTGCCGTGACCACCTATGTGGAAGAAGTGCGCACCGTGGTGAAGGCCAACTCGGGCATCACCTCGATCAAGGACCTGAACGGCAAGACCGTGGCCACCACCACCGGCACGACCTCCGTGCAGACCCTGCGCAAGCACGAACGTGCTGGCGGCATCGACTTCAAGGAAGTGTTCGGCAAGGACCACGCCGACAGCTTCCTGATGCTGGAAACCGGCCGTGCTGACGCGTTCGTGATGGACGGCTCCATCCTGGCTGCCAACATCTCCAAGTCCAAGAACCCTGCCGATTACAAGATCGTGGGCGAAGTGCTGTCGGTGGAACCCATCGCCTGCATGCTGCGCAAGGACGACCCCGCGTTCAAGAAGGCTGTGGACGACTCCATCAAGCGCCAGATCGCCGACGGCTCGCTGGCCAAGCTGTACGACAAGTGGTTCATGCAACCGGTGCCACCGACCAACACCAAGATCGGCCTGCCGATGTCCGACGCTACCAAGGCAGCCTGGGCATCGCCTAACGACAAGCCCATGGAAGACTACGCCAAGAAGTAAGCTCTGCAACGCTTGTGCCCCTTCGGCCAGCTGGTTTGAAGGGGCTTTTTTGTTGGGTCGGCCCAGTGGGCCCCCCAGCGCAAAACCAAAAATTAAAGGGGTGCTCCTATGAGTTGGGATTGGCAGGTGTTCTGCCAGGACACCATGGACCGGGATGTGGTGCAGGGCTGCTTTGGCAAAGGCGGCGAGATCACCTACCTGGACTGGATGCTGTCGGCCTGGGGCTGGACGGTGTCCGTTTCGCTGCTGGCCTTGCTGCTGGCGCTTGTGTTGGGTTCATTCATCGGTACGCTGCGCACCTTGCAGGATCGCCCGATGATCGTTCGGCTGGGCAATGCCTGGGTCGAGCTGTTTCGCAATATTCCGCTGCTGGTGCAGATTTTCCTGTGGTACCACGTGCTGCCCAGCCTGTTCCCGGTGCTGCGGGGCGTGCCCGGTTTTGCGCTGGTGGTGCTGGCGCTGGGCTTTTTCACCTCGGCACGTATCGCCGAGCAGGTGCGTTCGGGCATCCAGGCCCTGTCACGCGGCCAGCGGTATGCCGGCATGGCCATGGGTTTCACCACCTTCCAGACCTACCGCTATGTGCTGCTGCCCATGGCGTTTCGCATCATCATTCCGCCGCTGACCAGCGAGACGATGAACATCTTCAAGAACTCGTCCGTGGCGTTTGCCGTGTCGGTGGCCGAACTCACCATGTTCGCCATGCAGGCGCAGGAAGAAACCTCGCGCGGCATCGAGGTCTATCTGGCGGTGACCACGCTGTACATCATCTCGGCGTTTGCGATCAACCGCATCATGGCCTTCATTGAAAAGCGCGCACGCATCCCTGGCATGGTCGTGAGTGGCGCGGCCGGAGGGGGGCATTGATATGAATCTCGATTTCTCCTTCTACAACTGGGACCTGATCTCCAACTTCGTGCTCAAGGGGCTGTATTTCAGCCTGATCCTCACGCTGGTGGCCACCATCGGGGGCGTGCTGTTCGGCACCGTGCTGGCACTCATGCGCCTGTCGGGCAAGAAGTGGCTGGATGTGCCCGCCACCATCTACGTCAACGGCATGCGCTCCATTCCGCTGGTGATGGTGATTCTGTGGTTCTTCCTGCTGGTGCCCGCCATCATCGGCCGCCCCATTGGCGCGGAAGTGTCGGCAGTCATCACCTTCATTGCCTTTGAGGCAGCGTACTTCAGCGAAATCATGCGCGCTGGCATCCAGTCCATCCCACGCGGCCAGGTGTACGCCGGCCAGGCATTGGGCATGACCTACGGCCAGAACATGAAGCTGGTGGTGCTGCCCCAGGCGTTCCGCAACATGCTGCCCGTGCTGCTCACCCAGACCATCATCCTGTTCCAGGACACGTCGCTGGTTTATGCCATTGGCGCCTACGACATGCTCAAGGGCTTTGAAGTGGCGGGCAAGAACTTTGGTCGTCCGATCGAGGCGTACCTGGCCGCTGCGGTTCTGTACTTCATCATGTGCTATGCGCTGTCCTGGGCGGTCAAGCGCCTGCACCAGAAGATCGCGATCATCCGCTGATCGAGGCTGGTGCAAAAGAGATTGGATTGAGGAAAAAGAAATGATCGAACTCAAAAACGTATCCAAGTGGTATGGCCCGGTGCAGGTGCTCAACGAGTGCTCGGCCACCATCAACAAGGGTGAAGTGGTCGTGGTCTGCGGGCCCTCGGGCTCTGGCAAGTCCACACTCATCAAGACCATCAACGCGCTCGAACCCTTCCAGAAGGGCGAGATCACGGTCGATGGCGTGAAGCTGCATGACCCCAGCACCAACCTGCCCAAGCTGCGCAGCCGCGTGGGCATGGTGTTCCAGCACTTCGAGCTGTTCCCCCACCTGTCGGTGACGGACAACCTGACCATTGCGCAGATCAAGGTGCTGGGCCGCAGCGCGGACGACGCCAAGAAGCGCGGCCTCAAGATGCTGGAGCGCGTGGGCCTGATCGCCCACAAGGACAAGTTCCCCGGCCAGCTCTCGGGCGGTCAGCAACAGCGCGTGGCCATTGCGCGCGCGCTGAGCATGGACCCCATCGTGATGCTGTTCGACGAACCCACATCCGCGCTTGACCCCGAAATGGTCGGTGAAGTGCTGGACGTGATGGTGGGCCTGGCCAACGAAGGCATGACCATGATGTGCGTGACCCACGAAATGGGCTTTGCCCGCAAGGTGAGCAACCGCGTGATCTTCATGGACGTGGGCGGCAAGATCCTGGAAGACTGCTCCAAGGACGACTTCTTCAACAACCCCGATGCACGCCAGCCGCGTACCAAGGACTTCCTCAACAAGATCCTGCAGCACTGAACAATGCTTGCACTCCCGTGCCGCAAGGGTTGGGGGCTACAAAAAAAGCGCTCTCCGGAGCGCTTTTTTCATGGGGCCACCCAGGGCTGAACGTCTGCCGCGCGCAGGCTAGCGCTTGCTCCGCCGACCGGCTGGCGAGGGGCTTTCTACGATGAGTTGCGACTCGAAATCCGTCCACAGATCGTCGCGCCGCTTCAGTGCCTCGGACACCGCCTTGTGCCGCAGCTGGGCCACGGCCGACACCAGCGCATTGCACAGGAAGAACGCGGCGGTGTAGGAGTCGAACGGCGACGCATTGGATGTGCGCACCTGCAGCCGGTGGTGGGACAGCGCGGCCAAGGGCGCAGCGGCGCTGTCGGTGATGGCCAGCACCTGGGCCCCTGCGTCGCGAAAGCGCTGCGCCACTTTCACCGGCCCGCTGGCGTAGCGGCGGATGCTGAAGACCAGCAAGGCATCTTCGGGCTGGATCCACAGCAGCTGGTCGGTGGCGTCCACCGCGCCAGCCCCCAGTTCGTGCACGCCCGGGCGGCACATGTTCAGGTGCAGCGCCAGCCAAGCGGCCACCGGGGCGCTGTTGATCTGCGCCAGCACAAAGATGCGTCCCTTGCCCTGTGCGATACGTGCCGCCATGGCCTCGAAGGCCGCCATGTCCAGTCCGTCGCGCGTGGTGGTGAGGTTGTGCTGGTCGTGCAGCAGCGCGTCGTCCACGCACTGCTGCAGGCTGCGCCGGGTGCCGATGGTGACCGGCGCGCGCTGCCCCGCCGTTTGCAGCAGGGCGGTGACCTCGGCCCGCGCCTCGCGCTGGGCCTCGGCATAGCTGCCGTAGCCCAGCTTGGCAAACAGCCGCACCACGGTCGATGCACTGGTGCCAGTGCGCGCAGCGAGGGCGGTGGCGGACTCCAGCAGGGCGTGGGGGTAGTCGCGCCCCAGGGCCTCGGCCAGCGCCCGTTCGCTGGCGGTCAGGTCGGCGTCCTGGCGGGCCAGCCGCTCGGTCAGCAAGGCGCTGGATTCGTGCAATGATGATTTCATAAACTTCTCATTCGTGCAAAATACGTTGCAGAACCCCGGGTCGCGTACAACACTGCGACCCAAATTTTGCCCCTACCTGGGGCTTGCCCAAGGACAACGATGCTCAATACCCTGAACGAAGGTCTGCTGCCGGTGCGTGCGCAGGTCCTGGACTGGCTGGCCAGACAGCAGCAGTCCATGCAAGACCTGTTGCAAAAAGTGGTCAATATCGAGAGCGGCAGCCGCAATGAGGCGGGTGTGACGGCCGTGGCCCATGCCCTGGCCGAGCGCCTGCAGGCGGCCGGTGTGCCGGTGCAGTTTGAGCCCGTGCCTGGCTATGGCGTGCTGCTGCATGCGCAGGTCAACCCGGCAGAGGGCGCTGCAGCCGGTGGAGCGCCCATCATCCTCATGGGGCACATGGACACGGTGTTTCCCGATGGCACCGTGGCCAAGCGCCCTTACCGCGAAGAAGCGGGGCGCGCCTACGGCCCAGGCGTGGCCGACATGAAGTCCGGCCTGGTGCTCAACGTGTTTGTGGCCGAGGCCTTTGCGCGCTGCGGCGGCCTGCAGGCGCCGCTGCACCTGTTCTTCTCGTGCGATGAAGAGATCGGTTCGCCCGCCACGCGTGACCTCATCATGGCCCGCGTGCGGGGGGCGCGTGTGGTGTTCAACGCCGAGCCGGGCCGTGTCAGCGGCAACGTGGTCACCAGCCGCAAGGGCTCGATGGTGGTGGAGTTCGAGGTGCAGGGCGTGGCCGCGCATGCAGGCATCAACCACGCCGCTGGCGCCAGTGCCATCGAAGCCCTGGCCCGCAAGACCCTTGCGCTGCATGCGCTGACCGACCCGGCCACGGGCGTCACCTGCAACGTGGGCGTGGTGCAAGGGGGCATCGTGCCCAACATGGTGGCCCCACACGCCCGCGCTGAGGTGGACCTGCGCTTTACCGCCGACACCAACCCCGACGAACTGCTGGAGCGCGTGCGTGCCATCGTCGAAGAAGAGTCCGTGCCCCGTACCCAGGGCCGCATCACCACCACGCGCCGCACCCTGCCCATGAAGCCCACCCCGGACGACCTGCTGGCGCTGTACCAGCAAGGCGCGCGGTCGCTGGGCTTTGAGGTGCAAGGCGAGTTCACCGGCGGCGCGGCCGACAGCGGCCTGACCGCATCGGTGGGCGTGCCTACGCTGTGCGCTACGGGCCCGGTGGGCGGCCACGCACACACCGAACGCGAGTACTGCGAGCTGTCCACCTTTGTGCCACGCGCGCAGGCCGTGGCGCTGGCCGTGCTGGCACACCCCTGATTTCTTGTACCTCCCGCCCCTTTTTTGAGTTCTTTGATCGTCATGCACACCACACCTTCCCGTCGCCATCTTCTGACCACCGGACTGGGCCTTGCCGGCCTGGCCGCGCTGCCCGCCATGGCGCAAGACAAGTTCCCTTCGCGCCCGATCACGCTGGTGGTGCCCTTCCCGCCGGGTGGGTCGGTGGACATCATGGCGCGCCAGTATTCCGAGCCGCTGTCGCGCGTGCTGGGCGTGCCCATCGTGGTGGAAAACCGCGCCGGCGCGGGTGGCTCGGTGGGCGCGCAGTATGTGGCGCGCTCCAAGGCCGACGGCTACACCCTGGTGGTGTCGTCGCAAAGCAGCCACCTGGCCAACCCGCTCACCCAGCCCAAGATCGGCTACGACCCCGTCAAGGACTTTGAAAACATCGCCATCCTGGGCCGCCAGCCCAACGCGCTGGTGGTGCACAGCAGCCTGCCGTTCAAGACCTTCAAGGAGTTCATCGACTACGCCAAGAAGAACCCCGGCAAGCTCAACTACGGCAGCGGCGGCGTGGGCAGCATGGGCCAGCTCAACGTGGAAATGCTCAAGGTCTCCACGGGCGTGTTCACCACGCACATTCCCTACCGCGGGGGCACGCCGCTGATCACAGGCGTGCTGGGCAACGAGGTGCAGTTCATCCTCGACAACCTGGTTATCATGCTGCCGCACATCCAGGCGGGCAAGGTGCGCGCCCTGGCCGTGGCGGCCGACCAGCGCCTGCCGCAACTGCCCGATGTGCCCACCATGGCCGAGGTGGGCCACCCCGAGCTCAACCTCACCTCCTGGACGGGCCTGGCCGCGCCTGCGGGCACACCCGATGCGGTGGTGCAGACGCTGTACAAGGCCGTGCGCCAAGTGGCCACATCGCCCGCCATGGTCGCCAACCTCAAGGACCGGGGTGTGATCGTGCCGGAAGAGATGTCGCCCGCCGCGTTCGAAAAAATGATGGCGGACCGGATGGTGAAGTTCGGCGCGGTCGTCAAACGCGCAGGGATCACCGCCGAATAAACCGGCAGATCTGCCTCTGGCGCTACCGTGATGAGCCATTTCACGCGGTAGCGCCACGAACATATGCCTCGCTAGCTATGAAATTGAGAGCGTTTGTAGGCGGCATGTCCGCAATGGGACAATGACGCCCATGACTGCAGCCCCCCAAACCCTCACCATCACCCGCCCCGACGACTGGCACCTGCATGTGCGCGACGGCGAGCCCCTGCACACCGTCGTGCCCCACACCGCCGCCCAGTTCGGGCGCGCGATCATCATGCCCAACCTGCGCCCACCGGTCACCACGGCCGAGCAGGCCCTGGCCTACAAGCAGCGCATCCTGGCCGCCGTGCCCGCAGGCATGAGCTTTGAGCCGCTGATGACGCTGTACCTGACCGACAACCTCCCGCCCGAAGAAATCGTGCGTGCCAAGGCCGCAGGCGTGGTGGCCTGCAAGCTCTACCCCGCAGGCGCCACCACCAACAGCGACGCGGGCGTGACCGACCTGCGCAAGACCTATAAAACGCTGGAAGCCATGCAGAAGGCCGGCATGCTGCTGCTGGTGCACGGCGAAGTGACCAGCAGCGACATCGACCTGTTCGACCGCGAGGCCGTGTTCATCGAGCAGCAGCTCATCCCGCTGCGCCGCGACTTCCCCGAGCTGAAGATCGTCTTCGAGCACATCACCACCAAGGACGCGGCCGACTACGTGGCCAGCGCCGACCGCTTCACCGCCGCCACCATCACCGCGCACCACCTGCTGTACAACCGCAACGCCATCTTTATCGGCGGTGTGCGCCCCCATTACTACTGCCTGCCGGTGCTCAAGCGCGAGACCCATCGCGTGGCCCTGGTGCAGGCCGCCACCAGCGGCAGCAGCAAGTTCTTTTTGGGCACCGACAGTGCACCGCACCCGGCGCACCTCAAGGAGCATGCCACCGGCTGCGCGGGCTGCTACACCGCCCACGCGGCCATCGAGATGTATGCCGAGGCGTTCGACAATGCCGGGGCACTCGATAAGCTCGAAGGCTTCGCCAGCTTTCACGGCCCGGACTTCTACAGCCTGCCGCGCAACACTGCCACCATCACCCTGCGCCGCGAGTCGTGGACACCGCCCGACAGCTTTGCGTTTGGCGAAGCCGAACTCAAGCCCCTGCGCGCCGGTGAAGCCCTGCCGTGGCGGCTGGTGTAAGTCCGCCCTTCGACGCCATCGACTGGAGCGCTCCCTGGCTGGCGCCGTGGCGCGGCCTGGGCCAACCCTTGGCCCAGCAACTGCTGCAGGATGACCCATCGGTGCACCAGGCATTGCAGACCGCAGCGCCGCAGGGTGCTCCCATGGTCTTTGTGCCCCAGTCCGCGCTGCCCGAAGGCACCGCCTACGAGCAGTACATCTGGGACACCCGCCGCGTGCCCACGCGCGACAACCTGCACGACTTTTTCAACGGCCTGGTCTGGCTGCGGTTTCCGCACACCAAGCGGCGCCTGAACCAGCTGCAGGCCCAGGCCATCGCCGCCGATGGCGTGCAGGCCGTGCGCGGACCGCTGCGCGATGCGCTCACGGTGTTTGATGAAAACGGCGCGCTGTTGCAGGCGCCGGATGCCCTGTGGGATGCGCTCCGGGCGAGGGACTGGCAGCGCCTGTTCACCGACCTGCACCCGCTGTGGGGCCAGGCCCGGCTGGTGCTGTTCGGGCACGCACTGCTCGAAAAGCTGGTTTTTCCGCGAAAACCCATGGTGGCGCACGTATTTCATGCGCCGGCAGCTATTGATTCCATAGCGGAGGTGGATGCGTGGCTGGCAGGGCAGGTGGAGGCCTCGGCATGGTCCAGCAAGCCCTTCACGCCGCTGCCCGTGCTGGGCGTGCCCGGCTGGTGGCCGGCCAATGCAGCGCCGGGCTTCTATGCCGATGCGCAGGTGTTCCGGCCCTTGCGGGCTGCGGCGGTTTCGTAATTCCCGCCAAGGCTTGTGTGATAAGGCCCCGGCCGGGGTTTGCACCTACCATAGCGCGATGAAATCGCGGCCATGGGGGGCTGCCACGGCCTCGCCGCCTGGAGGCTGGCGCTTGAAGCGGCGCCCCGGGCCCCCATCTGAGCCTGCAAACACTCGTTGTTGTTTACCCCACGGAGAAACCATTCCATGAAGCGGATCCTTTTGTTTGTGATGACCAACCTGGCCGTCGTTGTCGTGCTGGGGGTGGTGGCCAGCCTGCTGGGCGTGAACCGCTACCTCACGGCCAACGGGCTCAACCTGGGCGCGCTGCTGGGCTTTGCGCTCGTCATGGGTTTTGGCGGCGCGATCATCTCGCTGCTCATCAGCAAGCCCATGGCCAAGTGGACCTCGGGTGTGCGCGTGATCGACGGCTCCGGCTCGCCGGACGAGCGCTGGATCGTCGAGACCGTGCGCAAGTTCGCCGACCAGGCCCAGATCGGCATGCCCGAAGTCGGCATCTTTGAAGGCGACCCCAATGCGTTCGCCACGGGCGCGTTCAAGAACTCCGCCCTGGTGGCGGTGTCCACCGGCCTGCTGCAGGGCATGACCCGCGACGAGGTCGAGGCTGTGATCGGCCACGAAGTGGCCCACATCGCCAACGGCGACATGGTGACCATGACGCTGATCCAGGGCGTGATGAACACCTTCGTGGTGTTCCTGTCGCGCGTGATCGGCTACGCGGTGGACAGCTTCCTGCGCAAGAACGACGAGAACAGCTCGGGCCCCGGCATCGGCTACTACGTGACCACCATCGTGCTCGACATCGTGCTGGGCTTTGTGGCCGCGATGATCGTGGCCTGGTTCAGCCGCCAGCGCGAGTTCCGCGCCGACGCGGGCGCTGCCCAGCTGATGGGCCGCCGCCAGCCCATGATCAACGCGCTGGCCCGCCTGGGTGGCATGCACCCCGGCGAGCTGCCCAAGAGCGTGGCGGCCATGGGCATCGCCGGTGGCATTGGCAAGCTGTTCAGCACCCACCCGCCCATCGAAGAGCGCATTGCTGCGCTGCAAAACGCACAGCAGCAATAAACCGAACCGCCTCAGGCGCAACGCCTGATCAGCACCGAGGGCCGCCACAGTCTTGCACTGTGGCGGCCTTTTTTGTTGGTGCGTTGCGGCTGTTGCTTTGGCGCTCCGGCAGGGTGTGGCCTGTTGTGGGCCGGTTCAAGGACTTGTAACCTTTTGTCGATACATTCCCAACGCCTGCCACTCCCAACGGCTGTCCCGCGTTGCCCCATTCACCCTCACGAGAGCCTCCCATGTCCATCTCCCACGCACGTGTTGCTGTCCGCCTGGCCCTGGCTTTTGGTGTGGTCTGCCTCGTCATGTCCCTGTCGGCGGCGGTGGGCATCTGGCGGCTGGCCGGGCTGCAGGACATTGCGGACGACCTGGGCGGTGCGTCGTCCGAGCGCGCACTGCTGGCGCGGGAGCTGCACGCCATCGTGGTGCTCAGCTCCGCCCGCGCCGAAACGCTGCTGGAGATCGACAACAACCCCGACTACGCGGCGCGCATCGACGCCGACCGCAAGACCACCTCGGCCCGCTCGTCCGAAGTGCGCAAGCGCCTGGACGAGCTGGCGGCAGACCCGGAATCGCAGGCCTTGTTCGATGCCATCGACAAGGCGGGCAACGGTTTTCGCACGGTGCGGGACGACCTCGTCAAGCGCCGCAAGGCGGGCGAGGCCCTGCCGCCCGACGCCATTGCCAAGCAGCTGCGTCCTGCGGCAGACGCCTACGCCGCCTCGGTGAACAAGCTGGCCGAGTACCAGCGCCAGCGTGTGGCCGAGGCCCGCGAGGCTGCCGCCCGCAGCGAGAGCCAGGGCATCACGCTGTTGGCCGCAGGCTCGTTGGTGGGCTTGCTGCTGAGCCTGGGCTGCGCCTGGCTGCTGTCGCGCTCCATCCTGCAGCCCCTGGCCCATGCGTCCGAGGTGACCGACCGCATCGCCGAAGGCGATCTCACCTCCCCCGTGCCCGCGCCGCAGGCGGGCAACCGCGACGAGCTGCAGGCCCTGCTGGCGCGCCTGGGGGGCATGCAGGCACGGCTGGCCGAGCTGGTGGTGGGCATGCGCCAGGCCAGCACCTCGGTGGCCGGTGCCAGCAGCGAGATCGCGGCGGGCAACAGCGACCTGTCGGCCCGCACCGAGCAGACGGCCTCCAACCTCGAAGAGATCGCCGCCAGCATGGAGGAGCTGCTGGCCACGGTGCGCCACAGCGCCGACGCGGCTGCGCAGGCCAGCACCCTGGCCACTGGCGCCAGCAGCGTGGCCCAGCGCGGGCGCGAGGCGGTGGACCGCGTGGTGGGCACCATGGACGGCATTGCGCTGTCGTCGCGCCGCATTGCCGACATCACCAGCGTGATCGATGGCATTGCGTTCCAGACCAACATCCTCGCGCTGAATGCGGCCGTGGAGGCAGCCCGTGCTGGCGAACAAGGGCGGGGCTTTGCGGTGGTGGCGAGCGAAGTGCGCAGCTTGGCGCAGCGTTCCGCCACGGCGGCCAAGGAGATCGGGGGGCTGATCAGCGACAGCGTGCGGCAGGTGGACGAGGGCACCCAGTTGGTCCACGCGGCAGGCGGCACCATGGGCGAGATCGTGAACTCGGTGCAGCAGGTGGCCACCATCATTGGCGAGATCAGCACTGCGGCCCGCGAGCAGACCACGGGCCTGAGCCAGGTGGGCGAGGCGGTCTCGCAGCTCGACCAGATGACCCAGCAGAACGCCGCGCTGGTGGAGGAGTCCTCGGCCGCCGCGCAGGGGCTGCGGGTGCAGGCGCAGCAGCTGGCCGAGCTGGTGGAGGCGTTTCGCCTGCCTTCGGGCAACGCGCTGCCTCGCTAGGCGAGAGAACACCGGGCTTTCACGTCAGATCCACCCGCCAGCGCCTGCGCGGCGCGCGCAGTGCATGGCGCTTGCGGTACTCGGCCGGTGCCATGCCGGTGTAGCGCACAAAGATGCGCCGGAACGCCGCCGGGTCGGCATAGCCGCAGGCCGTGGCAATGCTGGGCACGCTCTCCAGCGTCACCTCCAGCAGCACCTTGGCGCGTGCGCAGCGCAGGCTGTGCAGGTGGTCCAGCGGCGACTGCGACAGCTCCAGCTGAAAGTGCCGCAGCAAAGTGCGCGGGCTCACCGCCGCCGCCTCGGCCAGCCGGGCCAGCGAGTAGGGCTCGTCCAGATGGGTCTCCATCCAGGCCATGGCGCGGGCCAGGGTGCTGTCGCGCGTGGCGGGGATGTGTTGCTGCGCGTTGGCCTGCAGCGCAGCCCGGGCGCGTTCGTGGTCGGGCCGCAGCACGCTGGCGCAGGTCTGGGCCAGCGCGTCGCCCAGTGCGTGGCGCACCAGGGCGATGGCCATTTCTCCCAGGCTGTGGGGCAACGCACAGCTGAGCCAGGGGCCGTCATCGGTCAGGTCGTGGCCTGCATCGAGGTCGATGTCGGGAAAGTCGCGCTCAAACCCGGCCAGGTAGAACCACGGCAGGCCGCAGCGGCGGCCCTGCAGGCGCCCGCTCTGCGCCGCCAGCCAGGCACCGTTGCCGACGGTGAGCACCTTGTGCCCGGCATCCAGCGCAATGCCGATCTGGCGCGAGAGGGCGCGGTGGCGCGACGCCACGCTGCGGATGGCGGGGATGTCGGCGGCGTGGAAGGAGGGAATGAACCAGGCGAATGCCGGCCCCTCGGCAGGTGCCGCCGTGGGCTGCGTGTAGGCCGCCAGCGGGCCCGGCTGGTGCGCCAGCGGCTGGCCTTGGGCGTCCAGCAGCCGCCAGGCCAGGCGGGGCGAGCCAGCGCCGCCCCGCAAGCCGGCCAGCAGATTGGCGCTGCGCAAGAGGTCGATGAACTGCAGTGCGTTGCCCACCGCCGATTCGGGCAGCAGCGGGATGTCGATGCGAAAAACCGGCGCCGTCGCAGATGAGACAGAAGAACGGGGCATGGCGATATTGGCTCTGTGGATGGCCATTTTCGCTTGTCTGCAGCGTGGGGCGGGCTCTTAGCATGAACGTGCGTTTTTTTGCCGCGTTCCCTTTTGTTTTCACTTCCTGCACGGATCTGTCTCATGCACAAACCCCTCTCTGCCATCTCGCTGGCCACCGGCCTGCTTCTCAGCGGGCTGACGTTCGCATCGTCCGCCCAGGCCCAGGCCCTGGACGCCGCCGGCCTGCAGGTCATCGATGCCGCCGTGACGGCCGTGGCGCCCAAGATGGTCAACTGGCGCCGCGACATCCATGCCCACCCCGAACTCTCGGGCCAGGAAGTGCGCACGGCCAAGCTCGTGGCCGAGCACCTGAAGAAGTTGGGCATGGACGTGCAGACCGGCGTGGGCGGTACCGGCGTGGTGGGCACGCTCAAGGGTGGTCTGCCCGGCAAGGTGGTGGCCCTGCGCGCTGACATGGATGCCCTGCCCGTGCCCGAGAACACCGGCCTGCCGTTTGCGAGCAAGGCCAAGGCCAACTACCTGGGCAAGGAAGTGCCCGTGATGCACGCCTGCGGCCATGACGCCCACACCGCTATGCTGATGGGCGCGGCCGAGGTGCTGGCGGGCATGAAGGCGCAGCTGCCGGGCACGATCAAGTTCATCTTCCAGCCCGCCGAAGAGGGCGCGCCCGTGGAGCCCGACGCCAATGGCAAGGTGCCCAGCTTCGGCGCCAAGGCCATGATCGAAGCCGGTGCGCTCAAGGACGTGCAGGCCATCTACGGGCTGCACATCACCTCCAACCTGCCTGGCGGTGTGGTGGGCTACCGCAGCGGCCCGCTGATGGCCGGGTCGGACAACATCACCATCCATGTGGAAGGGCGTGGCGGCCATGGCTCTTCGCCCTGGGCCACCATCGACCCCATCGTGGCCGCCAGCCAGGTGGTGATGGGCCTGCAGACCGTGGTGAGCCGCCAGCTCAACATCAGCCAGGAACCGGCGGTGGTCACCATCGGCCAGATCCAGGGCGGCACCCGCTACAACATCATCCCCGACAAGGTGGAGATGATGGGCACGCTGCGCACCTTTGACGAAGACATGCGCCAGGAAGCGCTCAAGCGCATCACCACCACGGCCGAGTCGATTGCCGCCGCCAGCGGTGCCAAGGCCAGCGTGCGTTTTGGCCCCGTGGCCTACCCCGTGACCACCAACCCCGCGCCGCTCACGCAGGCCTCGCTGCCCGCGCTGAACCTGGCCATGGGCGGCAAGACCATGGTGATCCCGAAGGTGGCGGGGTCGGAGGACTTCTCGGAGTTCCAGAAGGTCGTGCCGGGCTTCTTCTACTTCCTCGGTGCGCCACCCAAGGGCAAGGATTTTGCCAAGGCCCCGCCCAACCACTCTGCGCTGTTCGACATCGACGAAGACCAGCTGCCCGTGGGCGCCCGCTCGCTGGCGGCGCTGGCCGTGGACTTTTTGCAGCGCAAGTAAGCGGTGCCACGGGCCGGCACCGCCAGGAGGCAGGTCAGCCCGCTGCGCCCAGCAGGCTGCGGGCGACGGCCTCGCCGACCTTGATGCCATCCACGCCGGCGGACAGAATGCCGCCCGCGTAGCTGGCGCCTTCGCCCGCCGGGTACAGGCCCGGCGTGTTCAGGCTTTGCAGGTTGTCGCCGCGCCCGATCTTGAGCGGCGACGAGGTGCGTGTCTCCACGCCCGTCAGCACCGCATCGTGCATGTCGAAGCCCTTGATCTTGCGGCCGAACACGGGCAGTGCCTCGCGCAGCGCCTCGATGGCGTAGCCGGGCAGGGCAGCGTGCAAATCGCCCAGCGCCACGCCGGGCTTGTACGAGGGCTCCACGCTGCCCAGCTGGGTCGAAGGCTTGCCCGCAATGAACTCGCCCACCAGTTGGCCCGGTGCGCTGTAGTCGCGCCCGCCCAGCACAAACGCATTCGATTCCAGCTGGCGCTGCAGCACGCTGCCCGACAGGGGATGGAACTGCCCGGCGGGCAAAGCCTCCACGCCATAGGTCTGGCCCAGGTGGGTTTCAAACGCCTGCGCGTCCTGCGGGTAGTCGCGCGGATCGATGCCCACCACCATGCCCGCGTTGGCGTTGCGCTCGTTGCGCGAATACTGGCTCATGCCGTTGGTCACTACGCGGTTCGGCTCGCTGGTGGCGGCCACCACGGTGCCGCCGGGGCACATGCAGAAGCTGTACACCGCACGCCCATTGGCGGCGTGGTGCACCAGCTTGTAGTCGGCCGCGCCCAGCAACGGATGGCCCGCGTGGCGGCCCCAGCGGGCGCGGTCGATCACGCCCTGCGGGTGCTCGATGCGGAAACCGATGGAAAACGGCTTGGCCTCCATGGCCACGCCACGCTGGTACAGCATGGCAAAGGTGTCGCGCGAGCTGTGGCCCAGCGCCATCACCACATGGTCGGCGCGCAGCTCGGTGGTCTCGCCCGTGGCCTGGTTGAGCACCTTCAGGCCGCGCAGGTGGCGCGCACCGCCTGTGCCTTCGATGATCACGTCCGTCACGCGCTGCTCAAAGCGGATCTCGCCACCCAGTGCAATGATCTGCTCGCGCAGGTTTTCCACCACCTTCACCAGCTTGAAGGTACCGATGTGCGGGTGGGCGACATACAGGATTTCTTCGGGCGCACCGGCTTTGACGAACTCGTTCATCACCTTGCGGCCCAGGTGGCGCGGGTCTTTGATCTGGCTGTAGAGCTTGCCGTCGCTGAACGTGCCGGCGCCGCCTTCGCCAAACTGCACGTTGCTTTCGGCATGCAGCTCACGCTTGCGCCACAGGCCCCAGGTGTCCTTGGTGCGCTCGCGCACGGTCTTGCCGCGCTCCAGCACGATGGGCTTGAAGCCCATCTGCGCCAGCACCAGCGCAGCAAAAATGCCGCAGGGGCCAAAGCCTACCACCACGGGCCGCAAGGGAAGCTCGGCAGGCGCCTGGCCCACGGGGTGCCACGCCATGTCGGGCGTGGGCTGGATGTGTGGGTTGCCAGCAAACTTTGCGAGCAGCGCGGCTTCGCGCTCAGGCTGGGCCAGCGTGATGTCCACGATGTAGACCGCCAGAAGATCCACCTTGCGCGCGTCAAAGCTGCGCTTGAAGACGTGCAGGTGGGCAATGTCGGCGTCTGCCAGGCCCAGGATTTGGGCGGCAGCGGCGCGCAGGGGCGCCTCGGGGGCTTCGGCCACGGTGAACGGCAGCCGGATTTCGGAGAGTCGGATCATGGTCTTGCGGGCCCGTGTCGATCGGGCGAAAAGCAATGGCGTGGGGCCGGGATGATACGGGGTCCGCGCAGCGGGCGGAACCCCTGTCGGACCGAGTTACCGGGGTATCGGGCGGCAGGGTTATATAAAAATGATAGCAACAAGGCCAATATGCACTAGCGCATCTGGCACTTTTGGCTGAAATTCTCACTACGGAGTGCGCTGCATGCCTTGCGCAGGCCCCTGGCGCCAGTGTAGCTCGGCCACACCCAGCGCCACGGCCGCCAGCACCAACGGCCCAAAGTAGTACAGCGCCCGGTAGGCCAGCAGTGCCGCCAGCACCTGTTCTTGCCCCAATGCGTCGGTGGCCAGCAGCGCCACGCCCACGGCCTCCAGCACGCCCAGGCCCGCAGGCACGCGCAGCACCAGGCCGGCCACGGCCCCCAGCAGCACCGTGGCCAGGGCGGCGGGGTAGGCCACCTGGTGTTGCAGCACCGTCCACAGTGCGGCGCCCATCAGCATCCAGTTGGTGGCCGATGCCGCGATTTGCCACAGTGCCACGGGCCAGTGCGGCAGCGGAAACGCATGGCCGCGCAGCGTGAGCGCGCGGCCCCTGCGCACCGCGCACAGTGCCAGGTAGGCCAGCGGCAGGCCGCCCAGTACCGTACCGCCCAAGTGCCATTGCCAGGGCGCTACCGTCCACCCGGCCACTGCCGGGGGCTGCCACAACCATGACAGCACGCCTGCCAGCATCAGGTAGCCCACCCAGTTGGTCACGATGCTGGTGCCCACCACCTGGCCGATGGTGCCGGGGTCCACGCCGCGCCGGTCGTACAGCCGGTAGCGCACGCCCACGCCGCCAATCAGCGAGCCCAGGTTGAGCGTGAACGGATAGCTCGTCATGGCAATCGCCAGCGTGGTGCCGCGCGTCAGGCGGTGGCCGCTGCAATGGCGCCCCACCCAGTCAAAGCTGCCGTAGGTGAAGTGGCTCAGCAGCGCCAGCGCGCCGCCCAGCGCCAGTGCGGTGGTGGGCAGGTCGCGCAGCGCCTGCAGCACGGCGGGCCAGTCCACCGAGCGTGCCTGCCGAAAAATCAGCCCGGCCACCACCGCAAAGAAGGCGAGGGCGAGCCCCCGGGTGAGCCAGGGCCACCAGGCTTGCTGCGGCCAACGCCGCCAGCCGCTGGGGGTGTTGCGGTTGCTGCTTCTGCGGGATGGCGCCTGCAGGGCGTCGGTGGCGCCGCCCGCCTGGGTGTCCGCGTGCAGCGTGGGGGGGGCCATGGTGGGCGCCTGCCAGTTCAGGTGGCGGGGCTGCCGGCGGGCTCTGCCGCATCCGCCCCTGGGTTGGCGAGCGTGATCTGGGGCTCGTGCCGGGGCAGCCAGCCCGCCCATGCGGGGAACCAGCGCAGCAGGTGGAACACCGCATAGCTGCGCAGCAGGCGCAGGCCGTTCCAGCGGCTGGGGGCTGTGGCTTCCACCTGCTTGCAGCTGTGCTCCATGAGGTGCGACAGGCGGCGGTGCAGGTGGGCGTTGAAGGCACGGTCCTGGATGATCACGTTGGCCTCCAGGTTCAGCGACAGGCTCAGCGGGTCAAGGTTGCTGGAGCCCACGGTGGACCAGTCTTCGTCCACCAGCGCCACCTTGCCGTGCAGCGGGCGGTCGCAGTATTCGTACACCCGCACGCCTGCGCGCTGCAGGTGGTCGTACAGCAGGCTGGCTGCCGTCTTCACGATCGGCATGTCGGGCTGGCCTTGCAGGATGATGCGCACATCCACCCCCCGTTTCGCGGCGCGCCGCATCTCGCGGATGAACCGGTAGCCCGGGAAGAAGTAGGCGTTGGCAATCACCACCCGGCTGCGCGCTGCGCGCAGGGCCACGCGGTAGTGGCGCTCGATGTCGTTGGTGTGCTGCTGGTTGTCGCGTGTCACGAACATCGCGTGCGCCGTGCCCGCGTGCGGGCGCCCGGTGATGCCTGCGGCTTGGTGGCGCTTGCGGTCCTGGCGGCTGAGCACGGCCTCGCGGGTGAAGTGGTGCATCTGCGCCACGATCGGGCCGCGCACCTGCACGGCATAGTCCTGCTTGGCTTCGGGGCCAAAGTCGGCCACATGGTCGGCCGAGTAGTTGATGCCGCCAATGAACCCCAGGTGCCCGTCCACCACCACGATCTTGCGGTGCATGCGTCGAAGCATGTTCAGCCGCTGGCCCAGGAAGCGGCGGCCCGGGTCAAAGATGCGAAAGTGCACGCCGGCCTCCACCAGGCTGCCGACAAACTGGTCCGACAGATCGGGCGAGCCAAAGCCGTCCACCAGCACATGCACCTCCACGCCCCGCCGGGCGGCCGCCAGCAGCGCGGCGTGCAGCTGTTGGCCGATCTTGTCCTCGAACAGGATGAAGGTTTCCAGCATGACCTCGCGCCGGGCTTCGGCAATGGCCTGGAACACGCGGGGAAAGAACTCCTCGCCGTTTTCGAGCAACTCGAAATGGTTGCCGGGCACCCAGCGGGACGAGCGTGGCGCGCGGAAGGTAGGGCGTTTCATAGCAGGATCTCCGCAGCCAGGGGCGCATGGTCCGAGAGCTTGTCCCAGGGTTTCTTGGGCAATGCCAATGGCGAGTGCACGGTCGCGTTGCGCACGTAAATGCGGTCCAACGCCAGCAGCGGCATCGCCGCCGGAAACGTGCGCACCGCTCGGCCAAACGCCTGCACAAAGACTTCCTGCAATCCCGCCTCGTGCTGTAGCACCCGGTGGGCACGGTGGCGCCAGTCGTTGAAGTCGCCCGCCAGCACCACGGGTTCGTGGGCCGGAAAGCTGTTGACCAGATCGCACACGCGGCGCAACTGGTGCTGTCGGTGCGACTCCTGCAGGCCCAGGTGCACACACACGGCATGCACCGGCAGGTGGTGCCCGGGGGGCTGCAGCACACAGTGCAGCATGCCGCGCCGTTCGGGCCCGCTCACCGAGATGTCGTGGTTCTCGTAATGCGTGATCGGAAACTTGGACAACAGCGCATTGCCGTGGTCGCCGTTGTCATACACCGCATTGCGGCCGTAGGCGTATTGCGACCAGATGGTGTCGGCCAGAAACTCGTAGTGCGGCACCTGCGGAAAGTTGGCGAACCGGCTGGCGTGCCGGTGGTGCGTGCCCAGCACCTCCTGCAAGAACACCAGGTCGGCCGCCACGTCGCGCACGGCCTCGCGCAGCTCGTGCAGCATGAAGCGCCGGTTGAAGGTGGTGAAGCCCTTGTGCACGTTCACGGTGAGCACCTTGAACGCAATAGGCTGGGAGTCTGTCGCGGAGTTCGGGGCCATGGGCAGTTGCAATCGTTGGGAGGGGCTCCGGCGAAATCACCGCAGAGGTGGGCCGGTGCGAACACTGATTGTTCTGGCCTGCGTGCCCCGCCGCTGTAGGACGGCTGGCCGTGGCTTTGTGCTGCGTAGCCCAAAAAAAAGGGCCCCGAAGGGCCCTGGTGTGAGTGCGCTGCGTGCCGGCGGCCATCAGGCCGGCAGGAAACCTTCCACCGACAGGTAGCGCTCGCCCGTGTCGTAGTTGAAGCCCAGCACCTTGGCGCCTGCGGGCAGCTGGGGCAGCTTCTGGGCAATGGCGGCCAAGGTGGCGCCGGACGAGATGCCCACCAGGATGCCCTCTTCGCGCGCAGAGCGGCGGGCGTATTCGCGGGCCGGTTCGGCATCGACCTGGATCACGCCGTCGAGCAGGCTGGTGTCGAGGTTCTTGGGGATGAACCCCGCGCCAATGCCCTGGATGGGGTGGGGCGACGGCGCGCCGCCCGAGATCACCGGCGAGGCCGTGGGCTCCACCGCAAACACCTTGAGTTGGGGGAACTTGGCTTTGAGCACCCGCGCCACGCCTGTGATGTGTCCACCGGTGCCCACCCCCGTGATCAGCACATCAATGCCGTCGGGGAAATCTGCCAGGATCTCCTGCGCCGTGGTGCGCACATGGATGTCGATGTTGGCGGGGTTCTCGAACTGCTGCGGAATCCACGAGCCGGGCGTCTGCGCCTGCAGCTCTTGCGCGCGGGCGATGGCGCCCTTCATGCCCTTTTCGCGCGGGGTCAGGTCGAACTGCGCGCCATAGGCCAGCATCAGGCGGCGGCGTTCGATGCTCATGCTGTCGGGCATCACGAGGACGAGCTTGTAGCCCTTGACGGCCGCCACCAGCGCCAGGCCAATGCCGGTGTTGCCCGAGGTGGGCTCGATGATGGTGCCGCCGGGCTTGAGCGCGCCGGACTTTTCAGCGTCTTCCACCATCGCCAGCGCAATGCGGTCCTTGATGGAGCCGCCGGGGTTGCTGCGCTCCGACTTCACCCACACATTGGCGCCGGGGCCGAACAGGCGGTTGATGCGCACGTGGGGCGTGTTGCCAATGGTCTGAAGAATGTTGTCAACTTTCATGGCGTCTCCTGTGAGGTGTCGGATGGGTCAAAGGGAAGGGGTGTGGTGCGCATTCTGAACCACTTGTTCTACGGCCCTGGTCATATGGATATAGCCAGGGTATGGGTCCATGCCGCGCTGGCCCTTCAGGGCACGGGAGATATCTCAACGTGCATTGCATCCTCTGAGGGGGTGATCTGAACCTGAACCGGCAAGCCTAGCGCGATGGTCTGCGCATTGGTAACCGTGTGCTGCGTAACCTTGGTGCAGGTGTAGCGCGCGGCCTGCCCACTGCGCCACACAGACAGAGCCAGCGGCAGCATCCACTGGTCCGCCAGGTGCGGGCCCAGCGCGCCGGTGCTGCGCTGGTAGGCGCGCACCTCGTCCACCAGCCGCTTGGCCACCTGCTCGGCCGACAGGCTGCGCTCGCCCAACTGGCAAAACACCTCGGTCACCTGCGCATACTCCAGCGTGGCGATCAGCGCATTGCCCGGGCCCTCGTTCTGGCGTGTGGATGGCTGGCGCAGTTGGCCGGCCTCGAACGTCCAACCCATGCGCTGGCCCAGCGCTTCCAGCTCCCGCGTCGCTATGTGGCGCGCCAGGCCGGGTGCCAGTGCCTCGCCCCAGCCGTTTTGCAGCGGGCCGCGCTCCAGCACATCCACCGGCGCCAGCGGCTGCGTGGTGGCGGTGGCGGGCACGATGTGCGCCACCAGCTCGCCGCCCCCGGCGGGGTAGAAGCCCCGCCGCTGCAGTTGCAGCTCCAGCCCCACACCCAGCCGCCGCACCAGCGGCGCAAAGGCGCGTTCCAGAAAATCAAACGGCGGCGCCATCGGGTTGTGCGTGCCACCCGCCAGCTCGACCTTGCTCGGGCCATCGGCCAGCATCAGCGCGGGCAGCACCGTCTGCAGCACCAGCAGGCAACTGCCTGCGGTGGCAATCTGAAAACGGTAGTCGCCCGCACGCACCACGCCGGGTGTGAACACCAGCGTTTGCGAATTCAGCGCCGCGCCTTCGGCCTGCCCGCCGCACACGGCCACCGCCGCCTGCACACATGCCAGGTGCTGGCGCATCAGCCCCGGCTTGGGACGCCCCGCACGGATGCGCGTGATGTGCAGCGGGCGGCCGGTGACCATGGACAGGGCCAGGCCCGTGCGCAGGATCTGGCCGCCGCCTTCGCCGGTGGAGCCGTTTAAGTCCAGTTGCTGCACGTTCATCCCTTTACGCATACGACTTGCTTGAGCGTGTAAACCACCTCCACCAGGTCTTCCTGCGCCGCCATCACCGCGTCAATGTCCTTGTACGCCATCGGAATCTCGTCGATCACCTCGGCGTCCTTGCGGCATTCCACGCCCTCGGTCGCCTTGATCTGGTCTTCCACGGTGAACAGCTTCTTGGCCTTGGTGCGGCTCATGGTGCGGCCTGCGCCGTGGCTGCAGCTGTTGAAGCTCTCAGGGTTGCCTTTTCCGCGCACGATGAAGCTCTTGGCCCCCATGCTCCCAGGGATGATCCCCAGCTTGCCTTGCTCGGCACTCACCGCGCCCTTGCGGGTCACGAACACGTCTTGCCCGAAGTGCGTTTCGCGCTGCACGTAGTTGTGGTGGCAGTTCACCGCCTCAATGTGCGTCTCGAATGGCTTGGTGATGACTTTTCGCAGCGCTGCAATCACGCGGCCCATCATCACCTCGCGGTTGGCGGCGGCGAATTTCTGCGCCCACCCCACGGCCTTCACGTAGTCGCCGAAGTACTGCGCGCCTTCTTCGAAGTACGCCAGGTCCTTGTCCGGCAGGTTGCGCTGGTTCATCTCGGCGTCCTTCTTGGCCAGCTCGATGAAGTGGGTGCCGATGGCGTTCCCCACCCCACGCGAGCCCGAGTGCAGCATCACCCACACGCACTGGTGTTCGTCCAGGCAGATCTCGATGAAGTGGTTACCCGTTCCCAGCGTTCCCAGGTGCTTGTAATTGTTCGTGTTCTTGATGCGCGGGTGCGCCTCGCAAATTTCCTCGAACTCATCCACCAGCCCCGCCCAGGCGCGGTCGGTTTCAGCGGGCGGCGTATCCCAGCTTCCCTTGTCGCGGCCAAAGCGCTTGGGCGTCATGCCTACCGGAACGGCGCGCTCGATGGCGGCTCGCACGCCTGACAGGTTGTCGGGCAGGTCGCTGGCCGTGAGCGTGGTCTTGCACGCCATCATTCCGCATCCCAGGTCCACCCCCACCGCTGCGGGGATGATGGCCTTGAGGGTGGGAACCACCGAGCCGATGGTCGCACCGATTCCCAGGTGCACGTCGGGCATCACCGCCACGTGCTTGAACACGATGGGCAGGCGGGCAATGTTGCGCAGCTGGTTCCTGGCTTCTTCTTCCACGGGCACGCCGTTCGTCCACATCTTCACGGGCACACCGTTCGGGATTTCGAGTTGTTCGTAGTTATTGGCCATGGTTCTTTTCTCGTTGTTTCTTTGTTGTGTTGTTCGTTTTTAGGGCGACGGGCGTTATGCGGTCATCGCGTCAAAAACTGCGCTGATCCGCTCCGGGAGCGGGTAGCGCTGATGGTCCACGGCCCCCGCTGGCAACCAGGAACTGGTGGGGCCTGTGTCCACCAGGCGCATGAGCTTTTCCGCCCAACGTGCCTTGGTGGCGGGCCTGTTCAGCCATTCCTCCATGGTGCGTTTGTATTCGGCCTGGTCAGCGGCAAACGCATTGCCCATCTGGTTGGCATTCCACACATAGTCCCAATAGCACGCGTCCACAAAGTGCAGGGTCGATGCGTCGCTTTCGCTATCGAGCCAGTGCTCTAGCAAGGGCTCCAGCGGCACGCGGGCATAGGCCCACATGAGCAAGATGGTGAAGGCGTTATCCCCCTGGAAAAGCGAATCGCTGCCCGCAGGCCATTGCTCCAAGCCTTGTGCAAAGTACGCCAGCGCAAAGCCCTGCAGCGCAGCCTGTTCTGTCGCTGAAAAGGAGCCGGGCTCGCACCGCCCCAAGCGGTCCAGGTACAGCTCGGTGGAGTGGTGCAACCGGGCGCCTTCGGCCAGCAGTTCCAGCAGCCGTGGGGCCAGGTATTTGATTTCATCCGCAGGCTGCACCTGGCTCTTGGCCGAATCGTTATATTGGTAGAAGTGCTTCTCGGTCAGTTGGGGCATCGGCAGGTGGCTCATTTGCAGCGCCAGGTCAGCATCCATGCAGCAGGCAGTGCAGACATCCAGGGTGCCCACCTCTGGTGCGCTGTATTTGGCAAACGCCTGGTAGACCGCCTGTGTGGCTGCTTCCAGCGGTGTGGTTACAGGTGTCGGTTGCTTCTTCATAGGGTTCTTTCATCTCATCTTCACCAGGCCATTGAGCACCTGGTCCAGGCCGCCAAACACCGAGATCTTGTCGATGCGTTCAGCCACGCGCTCCAGCGTCTCCAGCTCCTTCATGCGCAGGGCGACAGGGTTGTCCTCCATCACTTTCGCGGTGTTGAGCAGCGAGCGCGTTGCGGCGGTTTCCTCGCGGCGGCGGATCACGTTGGCCTCGGCCTGCTTCTGTGCCTGCACCACCTGGGTCAGGATGGTCTTCATCTCGCCCGGCAGCACGATGTCCTTCACGCCCACGCTCTCCAGTTGCATGCCGTAGGGCAACAGCTTGGCGGCCATGTGTGCGCTCACCACGTCGTCGATCACCGTCTTGTTCTCCAGCAGCTCATCGAGCGTGCGGGTGCCCACGGCGGCGCGCAGCGCAAACTGCAGCTCGCGGTACAGGTGGTCGGCAGGCTTTTGCAATTGGGCAAAAGCGCGCAGCACATCGGTGTAGCGGTAGGTGGCGCACAGGTTCAGGCGCAGGCTGACCTTGTCACGGGTCATGATGTCCTGGCCCGAAACCTCCACGGCTTGCAGGCGCAGGTCCACCAGCTCCACGGCCACAGTGCGGCCGTACTTCCAGAAGGCGTAGGTGCCAGCCGTGAGCAGGCGCTCCACCTTGCCGTCGACCGTCAATAGTGCGCACTGGCCCTCGGGCACCTGCACCTGCAGCACACCGGCCAAGCCGGTCACGCTGCGCTGGCGCAGCTGGGTTTGCGTCAATCGTGCCACCAGTGCGGCGGGCAGTTCAGCGCCCGCTTGCAGGTCCACCACTTGCACGCTCACCTCCACCAAGCCTTTCCAATAAAGGCGGCGAGTGCCGGGCGGCAGGATCTCGACCAGCACGCCGTTTTCGCTGCGCAGGCCCACTTCGGTTTCCGACAGGTTGACCTGCACAAACTCAGCCGCCACCACGGCGGGCTCCTGCGCCATCAGGTACTCGGCCAGGCCGTGGGTGAAGGCGGGTTGTTCCAGGGCGAAGGTTTCCACGCGCAACTGGTCGGTGCCCGCAAACAGCCAGTAGGTGCCGCTGCGCAGCACGCGGTCAAAGCTGCCGTTGCGCAGCAGTAGGGCGCGTTCGTTCTTCTTGACGGTGGCGCGTTGGAACATCTTCGTCAGCATTTCTTTTTCCTCTCTCTTCTTCGTTGTCGTATCGGGTTGCCGTTACAGCGATGGCGGGGTGCCAGGGGGTGCAGCCTGGGCCGTGCAGTGCGCCGTGGTGGCTGCCGCGATGCCCAGCGGGAATGGCGGCAGCGCGGCTGGCTGCGGGCGCGGGCTGTGCCGGGTGCTGGCACAAACCGCCACCGGCTGACGGGGTGAATCCCTTGCGGTCGCTGCGCAACCTCGGGGCCTCTCCCCGCGTTCGGCGGGTGGTCTTTCGACCGGTACTTCCAAACAAGGTCTTGCGACCGTGGGCAGGAATCGAACCTGCGACAACCGCCTTTCGGCGGGGCTCTACCAGACTGAGCTACCAGTGGTGGCACGCCTGGAGTCGAACCAGACACTTCCTTTCGGAGTGGTCACCACGACCGTGCCGCTACCCAGCGTTGGCGATGTGCGGCATGCAGAACATCAACAGAACCCGAAGGCCCCGGACGCCCGGCACCGGTGGGGCGAACATTTGTCCTAACCCCAGCCTGTGAGCGGTCACCGCTTGCGCTGGATGCTTCTTCTTTTGCCAGATGTGTGCCAGCTTGTGGTGAGTGGTATTCAACTTGCGCAAGCTGTTGATTTGTATGGTGATATTTTTGTTTTACGAAATTGGCGTGGTATGCGATTGTCAAAATAACTAGAATGAAAGCTAGTTAAATGGACAAAATAAATGCGCAAAAACAAGGTGGTCATAGGGTTCCTTGGCACCCAGCTCGACTCCGGCCGGGGCGCGGGGCGGTGGGAGAAGTGGCGCCCCACCGTATCGCTGGTGCAGCATGAGGACGTGGTGATCGAGCGGCTGGAGCTGCTCTACACACCGCCGCACCGCGAGCTGGCCCATCAGGTGCGCACGGACATGGCGACTGCCTCGCCCGAGACCACGGTGAACCTGGTGCCGATGCCCATTGCCGACCCGTGGGACTTTGGCGAGGTCTATGCCCAGCTGTACGACTGGACGCAGGCCTACCGCTTTGACACCGAGCGCGAGGAGTACTGGACGCACATCACCACCGGCACGCACGTCGCGCAGATCTGCCTGTTTCTGCTGGTGGAGTCGCGCCGCATTCCGGGTGTGCTGGTGCAGACCTCTCCGCCCAAGCGCCAGCAGATGGGCAACCCTGGCAGCTACACGCTGATCGACCTGGACCTCTCGCGCTACGACGTGATCGCGCAGCGCTTCGGCGCCGAGCAGCAGGATGCGGTGCAGTTCCTCAAAAGCGGCATTGCCACGCGCAATGCGCGCTTCAACGCGCTGATCGACGAGGTGGAGCGCGTGGCGGTGCGCTCGCGCGCGCCCATCCTGTTCACGGGGCCCACGGGCGCAGGCAAGTCGCACCTGGCGCGGCGCATGTATGAGCTGAAAAAATCCCGCCACCAGGTCGAGGGCGAATTTGTGGAGGTGAACTGCGCCACGCTGCATGGCGACGGTGCGGCGTCCACGCTGTTCGGCCACAAGAAAGGTGCGTTCACCGGCGCTGCGGCCGACCGTGCGGGCCTGCTGCGCACGGCGCACAAGGGTGTGTTGTTCCTCGACGAGATTGGTGAGCTGGGCCCGGACGAGCAGGCCATGCTGCTCAAGGCCGTGGAGGAAAAACGCTTCTACCCCCTGGGCAGTGACCGCGAGGTGGAGAGCGACTTCCAGTTGGTGGCGGGCACCAACCGCGACCTGCGCACCGAGGTGGCGGCAGGGCGCTTTCGTGAGGACCTGTTTGCGCGCATCAACCTCTGGAGCTATGTGCTGCCGGGCCTGGCCCAGCGACCCGAAGACATCGAGCCCAACGTGGAGCACCTGCTGGTGCGTGCGGGCACGGAACTGGGACGCAGCGTGCGCTTTTCCAACGAAGCGCGCGCCGCCTATCTGCGCTACGCCCAGTCCCCCGAGGCGCTGTGGACCGGCAATTTCCGCGACCTGTCGGCCAGCGTGACACGCCTGGCCACGCTGGCTGACAGCGGTCGCATCGGCCTGCCCCTGGTCGAGGCCGAGATTGCCCGCCTGCGCTGGCTGTGGCAGCCCGCCACCGATGCGCGCAACGGGCTGGCATCTGCAACAGGGACGGTGGGACGCGACGAACTCGCGGCGCTGCTGGGCGACGAGGCGGTGGAATCCATGGACCTCTTCGACCAGCTCCAACTGGCGGCGGTGCTGCATGTCTGCCGCCAATCGCGCACTTTGTCGGACGCGGGGCGCCTGCTGTTCCAGGCCTCGCGCACGCAGCGCACGGTGGTCAATGACGCGGACCGGCTGCGCAAGTATCTTGTGCGCTTTGGTCTGGACTGGGATCGCGTCGCGGCCGCTGGGCGATAATCCTACCCGTGAAGCACGCCAGACCGCCGCTGGTGCAATCTGGGAAACCAGGCACTGGAGGAACGTCCGGACTGCACAGGACAGCGTAGCAGCTAACGGCTGCCCACCGTGAGGTGAGGATCAGAGCAACAGAGACGAGTCCCGGGGGAGTGCCGCAAGGCAAACCACTGGGGGTGAAACGGGCAATCTCTACGCGCAGCAATACCAAGTAGGCCAACGTTGATGTGGTTCCGCAGAGTTGGCGGGTAGGTAGCACCGAGCCGTGGTGGCGACACCCGGCCCAGATTAATGGCGGTCACACTGCGGGCAACCGTGGTGCACAGAATCCGGCTTATCGGCGCGCTTCACACTTTATTTCCACCCCGACTCGCCAAGGGTCGTGTGGTGAGCACGCCGCCCCTGTGGCGCGGCTGTGTTCAGTTTTTTGCGCAATGGGGTGCTTGCCCCCGCTCCAGCTCTGTCGCACGCTCCACCGTGTCGGGGTGGCTGCTCAGCAGCGACCAGACAGGGTGCGAGCCGATCTCCTGAGCCACCTTGCGCTGGCGTGCTGCATCGGGTGTGCTGGCCCCGGAGGAGGGCGCCGATGCCGCGGCGGTCGGGCCCTTGCCCTGGTCCTTTTTCTGGGTCTCTTCGTTGTCCTCATCGCGCGCAATCGCCAGCAGCAGCTGGCCCATGGGCGCAGTGGGCAGTGCGGCGTGGCGCATGACGGCGATGGCGTAGCAGTCGGCCTCGCGCTCATGGCTGCGGCTGTAGGCCAGGCCGGTCAGCAAGGATGCACCCGTAGAGACGATGCCAGACACATCGCCCAGCGCCAGCCCCAGGCCCATGTTGAGCACGCCCTGCTGCACCACCATGCGCGTGGTGTGGCGCTGCACCACGTGGCCGACCTCGTGGGCCAGCACGCCCACCAAGGCGTTGTCGTCCAGGCCCTTGTCGGCGGCTGCCTTCACGATGCCGTCGGTCATCACGATTTTGCCGCCGGGCAGCGCAAAGGCATTGGCGCCCATGCCGGATCGGAACTCCAGGGACAAAGGCGGCCGGTAGCCGGAGTAACGCTGCAGGCCAGGGGGCGTTTGCTGCACCAGGGCATCAAAACGCGCCTTGAGCTGGTCTTGTCGGGCCGAAGGCAGCTTGCTGGGCTTCAGGGTGCCGTTGTCCATCTGCTGGAGCACGTTCTCGGCCACGCTGGTCTCCCAGCTGATGGGCACAAACCGCGTGAGCTGCGTGGCCGCCCAGGGTGTGCCGTAGCGGTAGAACAGCGTGAGGCCAATGACGGCGGCGGCCGTCACGCCCAGCAGCACGGGCCAGCGGGTCTGCATGCGTTGTGCGATGCCGGGGCGCTCGCCTGCAGCAGTCAGGGCGGTGCGCCATTCGGTCACGGCGTCGATCTCGACGCTGCCATGGTCGCGCAGATCGACGACCACGCGGGGCTGCGGCTTGCGCTCGTTCCAGGCCTCGGGCCAGCCCACCTGTTTCCAGGCAAAGACGACAGGCTCGGCCCCGGGCTGTGAGAGCGGGTGCAGCACCAAGGAGGGGCCTTGCGGCGTGGGCCGCAGGCTCACCACCACGGGCCGTGCCTTGCTGCTCTGGCCATCGAACCAGCGCCCGGGGACGAGGGCTGGGTGCGCAGATGCCGACATGTTCAACCGATAAGGTCGAGGCCAGCCGCATCCGCCAGCGCATCGCCCAGGCCCCCCTGCTGCTGGCGCACCATGGCACCGGTCACCTGCTCCACGCCGCCCTTGACGTGCAGGGTGACGGACTCGCACTTCATGCGGTATTCGCTGACCCGCGCAAACGGGCGGTACAGCCCCAGCGTCAGCAGGGTAAGCAGCATGTTCTTGATGCGCAGCCACACGTAGCGGCCGCTCTTGAGGTGGCACTTGAAGCGGGCCACGTGGCTCACGCCGATGTTGTTCCACATCAGCTGGAACATGCGCGCCTCGCGGTATGCGCGGGCCGGTGCCGACGCCAGGATCAGCATGAAGATGCCCGCGATGATGGACACGATGATCACCACAAACATCCACAGGCCCAGGCGGTCGCTCTGGCTGGCCACCAGGGCGATGGAGCTGCCTGCGAGAATGCCGATCAGCGCCGAGAACCCCACCACGCACAGGATGAACACAGCCACGGTGGCCATCCACACCTTGACGAAGTCCATGTACACGGGCTTCCAGCGGCCTCGCTCGGCACCCACCTGGGCCTTGAGCACCAAGAGGCTCTTGAAGTTGTATTCGGTGCGGATCACGCACAGCACCGACAGCACCAGGCCCAGCAGCACCAGGCCGCCCATGGCGGGCGTGAAGCGGGGCATGGGTTGTTTCTTGCCCTCTTCTTCGATGGCCTCCAGCGCCTGGGCCAGGTCGGGCGACAGCAGCTGCAGACCATAAAACACGCCAAACCACACCAGCGCCAGCGCAAACACAGGCCAGCTGGCGATGTAGACCTCTTTCCAGCTCGCGGTGAACTGCAGTCGCAGCCCGCGCCACCGCGTGGCGCCCAGGCGAAACCGCATGGCGCTGGCCCAGATGAAGGGCGCCAGCGCCGCGCCCGCCAGCAGGAACAGGCCCACCGCCGTGTCCTGCCCGGTGTTGGCAGCCAGGTTGTAGGCAATGGTCAGCAGCATCAGCAGCACAAAGCCCATCACCATCTTGCGCTGCTGCGCGGTGAATTCGAGGGGGCTGCCGGCCACCAGCGTGTGGCTGTAGAAATACTGGGCGGTGCGGCGGCGTGCCCAGGGGGTGTAGATGCCCAGCGTGACGATGGACAACAGCACGTTGACGATCCAGACCCGGAAATACTCGCCACCGCTGCCCGTGAACTCGAGCGGGTGGGCATCGATGTTCATCGGCATGAAGGTGGACATCGGCCCCGCAGCGCCGCCTGACGATTGGTTTGTGTTCATGAACTCCCTCCAGAGTGCTGCGCAGTGTAGCAGCGGTGTGGATCGATGGAGTTCAAATGGAAAAGGCCTGAAGCGCTTGTTGTAAAAGCGCTGACAGCTATGTTTTCAGGAGCATATGTGCATCCCCTGTCCCTTGCGCATCGGCAGTGCGCCGCTGGGCCCGTAAGCGCTTAGAGCAGATTCTTAGAACTTCTCCCACGGCTGCAGGTAGCGCCATTGCCCCTCGGGCACCTTGGCCAGCGGCACGCGGCCGATGCGGATGCGCTTGATGCCCACCACCGTCAGACCCACTACTTCGCACATGGCAGGGATTTGGCCGGGGCGGATGCCCTTGAGCGCAAAGCGCAGCTTGGTCTCGTTCTGCCAGCTCACCTTGATGGGGGGCAGGGGGCGGCCGTTGAATGTGAGTCCATGGCACAGGCGCTGCAGGCCATTGGGCGCGATGTCGCCCTTGACCTCGACGATGCACTCTTGCTCCAGCACCTCGATGTCTTCGGCCAGCTTGCGCGCGATGCGTTTGTCTTGCGTGTAGACCACCAGGCCGCTGGCCTCGGTGGGCAGGGTGGTGAAGCATTCGAGCTGCTTGAAGTGGCGCTGCAGCACGCGGATGCCCGACGCGTCTTCCGGCAGGTGCGACGCGGCATTGAGCAGCGTGAGTGCCTGTGGCGCCCCCTGGCTGCGGCTGGCGTGGGCCGCCTGCCCTGTGGCTGCGCCCGGCAGGCCCAGACCGGCTTCAAACCCTGCGGGCTTGTGCAGCAGCAAGGTGACCGGGGTCAGCGCCAGCAGGCTGGCATCGGGCGCCACGGCCACCGCCTGATCGGGGCGCACGCGCGCGCCGGGAGCCTCCTCGATCTGGCCGTCCACGCTCACAAAGCCGCCCTCGATGAATTGCTCGGCCGTGCTGCGCGAGCAGTTCAGTTGTTCAGCCACGCGTTTGGCCAGGCGGATGTGGGTGGGGTCGGGGTTCTTGTCGGTCATTGAATATTGAAGGTGGTCTTGGTGTTCTTGTGGCTCAGTTGTTGCCGGGCTGCAGAGAGCGGATGCGCTCCACATGCGCCAGCAGCGAGCGCTGGGCCACGGGCCACATGCGCGGCGGTACATCGTCGTAGGCGTGGCGCACCCAGTCGTCCATGCTGCCTTGCGGCAGCGCCTGCATGGCGGCCAGCACCTTGGCCTCACGTGCCAGGCGGTGGGCCTTGAGCTTGGCGATGGCATTGCGGGCACCGAGGACCGGGCCCCCGAGCACGTAGCCGTGCGCGGGCAGGATGAACTCCACGCCGAGCTCGGCGCAGACCGCATCCAGCCGGTCTAGCGAATCCAGGTAGTCGGCCATATTGCCGTCGGGCGGGTCGATCACGGTGGTGCTGCCGTTCAGGATGTGGTCACCACTGAACAGCAGCGCGTCTTCCACCAGCAGCAGGCACAGGTGGTTGGCCGCATGGCCTGGGGTGTGGATCACCTGCAGGGTATGGGTGATTTTGCCTTCAGGTGCTAGTCCTTCAAGCACGAGCAACTCATTATTTTGTAGCGCCCGGTCGGGGGTGAACTGGCTGGCCGCGCGGGCCGTGGGGGCGGACGGCAGGCCCAGAACGGGCGGGCGTGCCTTGCCAGCCTGCACACACATCGCCTGCAGTGGCGCGGCGCCGGGGGAATGGTCGGCGTGCGAGTGGGTGCACACAATCATGCGGATGTCGCCCCCCGCTGCACGCCAGAGCTTGTCCAGGTGCTCGGTATCGGCCGGGCCGGGGTCGATGGCGATGAAGCCCGTGGCCGGGTCGCCCACCAGATAGCTGTTGGTGCCAGGGCCGGTCATCACGCCAGGGTTGGGCGCGGTCAGCCGCATCACGTTGCGCAGCAGCGGCACGGGGCGCTCGGTCTGCCAGTCCAGCGGGTGCACGATCTGCCCGTCGGGGCAGACCAGCGCCAGCTCGCCAAACGGCATTTCGTCCTCCATGTAGCGCGCTTCCTTGCCTGCCAGCAGGCCGGCGCGCGGGCAGCTGACCCACAGGGGCTGCTCGTGCGCGACGGCGTCCAGCACTGCCTGGGTGCTGGCAAATTGGGCCAGGCGCTGCAGCGTGCGGATGGTCGGGAAGATCATGAAGAACTGCCCCGCCTCGTGCCGCGCCAGCGCGTCGGCAGGGCGCACCCACACGGGCTCGAACTGCTCTGCCTCGTCGGCCACGGGCTCCTGGCCGTCGGGCATGCGGGCCACCAGAAAGGGCACTTCAAAGCGGCGCGCCAGGTCACGGTCGGCCGTCCAGTGGGCCAGCAGGTACACCCCATCGGCCGCCAGGCGCAGTCCGCGTGCGGCGCACTGTGCGGCAAACGGCTGGTGGCGGTCGATGGCGGCAATGTCCTGCGCATCGGCCATCTGTCCTTGGCGGTGGCCCTCGGCATGGCGCGCCAGCAGCACGCCCAGTTCTTCAAAACTCTCGCGGATGGCCGCAATCGCCTGGGTGAGGTGCAGGTCGCTCTGGGTAGGGCGGCGGTCCGCAGCGGCGTGGGTGGCGGGGGCGGCATCCAGCGCATCAATGCCCCCGCCGGGGAAGACATAGGCACCGGGCGCAAAACTGGCCGTGGCCGAGCGCCGGGTCATGAGGACTTCGAGCCCGCCGCCGTCAGGCACATCGCGCAGCAGCAGCACGGTGGCAGCGGGGCGGGTGGCTACCGGTTCTCGGTGGGGGTGGAGTTGTTGGCTGGAGCGGGGCATCGGGCCATTATCCGGCGTTGCCCTGCAGCCTGCCCGCCAGTTGCTTTCGTCAACGGTCAGGCCTCTTGCCCTTGGGGAGGTCAGTAGGCGCCAGAGAGCAGGGCCCCTGCGTTGGGTACCCGCGTTTCCAGCCCCAGGCGCTTGAGCATCGCCCAGGTGGTGCAGGCTGCAGCGGACACGACAGGAATGCCCAACTGGTCCTGTGCCATCTGCACGGACGCCAGCGAGGGCATCTGGACGCAGGCCGAGATCACCACCACGTCCACGCCGCGCGTGTCCAGCCGTTGCACCAGCTGGGCCGGGGCGGCGGGGTCCTGCGCGCCCACCTGCAGGTTGTCGGCAATTTCCAGCGACAGGCTGTCGTGCACGGCAATGCCCTCGTGCTCGATGTAGTCCACCACCAGTTGGGTCAGCGGCTTCATATAGGGCGTGAGCACCGACACCTTCTTGGCGCCCATGGCCTTGAGCCCTTCGACCAGCGCGCCTGCGCTGGACACCACGGGCGCGGGCTTGCCATTGGCCACGGTGACCTCATGCAGCCGCTTTTCGGAGGCGCGGTGGTAGCCCAGGCCCATGCTCATGATGGCCACGAGGCAGGCATAGCCCATCACGTCCATCTTGCCGTCCGACAGCTCCAGTGCGCAGCGGTCGGAGTCGCGGTCCATCGCGGCCAGCTCTTCCTTGGTGACCTTTTGCATGCGCATGCGGCTGGCGTGGAAGCTGAAGCGCTCGGGCAGGATCTGCTCGCGGGCGCGCAGCATGGCCGGGATCTCGGTCTCCATGGTGGTGTTGGAGCTGGGCACGATCTGCCCGATGCGGTAGGTGCGTTGCATGGTGGTCTTTCAGGAGTCAATGGGCAAAGCGCTGCCCGCCCGGCGCGCGGAGCGCCGGAAATGGGATCGCGCAGGGGATGTTTGTGGGCCGGTCAGTCGGCTTTGATACCGGCGGCCTTGATGGTCTTGGCCCAGTAGGCGGTTTCGGTCTTCACCAGCTCACCGAGGGCGTCGGGCGGCAGGTAGCGCAGTTCGATGCCCGCCGCGTCGGCGCGCTGGCGCGTCTCGGGCATGTCCAGCGCCTTCTTCACATCGGCGGTGAGCTTGGCCACCACGGCGGGTGGCGTGGCGGCCGGGGCGAACAGGCCCACCCAGGCTTCGAGCTTGAAGTCGGGCATGCCGGCCTCGGCCACGGTGGGCACGTTGGGCAGGCCTGGATGGCGCTTGGTGCCGGTGACGGCAAAGGCCTTGAGCTTGCCGCTGACCACATGCTGCATGACCGACGGTGGCGTGGTGATGAACACCTGCACCTGGCCCGCCAGCACATCGGCCACCGCAGGGCCCGAGCCACGGTAGGGAATGTGAGTCATGAAGGTGCCGCTTTGCTGCTTGAAGATCTCGGTGCCGATGTGCGACAGCGAGCCGTTGCCCTGCGAGGCGTAGTTCACCTTGCCCGGGTTGGCCTTGAGGTACGCGATGAATTCCTTGAGGTTGTTGGCTGGCACCGAGGGGTGAGCGGCAATCACGTTGGTGGCCACGGTGAGTAGCGCGACGGGGGCGAAGTCCTTGGCCTCCCAGGGCAGGCTGGGGGTGAGGGCCGGGTTGCCCACGTGGTAGGCCGAGTACGAGATCAGCAGGTTGTAGCCATCGGGTTTTGCGCGGGCCACGGCGCCGTAGGCCACGTTGCCGCTGCCGCCCGCCTTGTTGTCGATCACCACCGGCTGGCCGATGACACGCGCCAGCGGCTCGTTGAGCAGGCGGGCCGAGGTGTCCACCACGCCGCCGGGCGGGTTGGGCACGGTGAGCGTGATGGCCTTGCTGGGGTAGTTGTCTTGCGCCATGGCCAGGCCCGAGAGGGCCAGCGTGGCAGCCAGCAGGCTGTGCTTGATCGTCATGTTCGTCTCCACCAGATGTTGTAGTGAAGGTATTGTGGAAACAAGCGAATCCGCAGTCCAATATATTGTTGGTCTTGATCAAGACCTGAAAAGTATCAATGGAACTGCGCCATCTGCGTTACTTCGTCGCCCTGGCGGAAGAGCTGAGCTTCACACGCGCCGCGCAGCGCCTGCATGTCTCGCAGCCGCCGCTGAGTCTGCAGATCGCCCAGCTGGAACAAGAACTGGGCGCCCAGCTCTTCGTGCGCACCAGCCGGCGCGTGGAGCTGACGCTGGCAGGCCAGGCCTATCTGGTGGATGCACGCGCGGTGCTGGAGCGGCTGGACACGGCGCGCCAGCGTGTGGCGGCCATCGGCCAGGGGCAGGCCGGGCGCATTGAAGTGGGGCTGTCGGGCTCGCATTTCCTCGGGCCGTTTCCGGCGGCGCTGGCGCGCTACCGACAAAGCCACCCGGGCGTGGACGTGGTGCTGCACGAGATGCAGCCCTCGCTGCAGCAGGCGGCCCTGCGCGACAAGCGCATCGACGTGGGCATCTCGCGCACGGCGGTCAACGACGACCAGCTTGCCAGCACCCTGCTGTGGCCCGACCCTGTGGTGGCGGCTTTGCCGCCCGGCCACCCGCTGGCGGCGCGCAAGGCACTGGCCTTGAAGGACCTGCGCAGCGAGGCCTTCGTGATGCTGCGCCGCGACTCGTCGGCCCATGCCGAGCACATGGTGCAGTGCTGCGTGCAGGCCGGCTTTGCGCCCCAGGTGGCGCAGACCACGGTGGAGCTGGCGGCCGTGCTGAGCCTGGTGGCGGCCGGGCTGGGCGTGGCCCTGGTGCCGTCGTCCCTGGGCATGCTGTTCGGGCCGCGCGTGGTGTTCAAGCCCCTGGGCGCCAAAGCGCCGCGCGCCGATGTGCATGCGGTGCAGCGGCGCGACGACCTGCTGGGCGTGGTGCCGGCTTTCGTGCGGGTGATGGCGGGCTGACGTGGGCTCAGTGCCCCACAGGCACCACACCAGCGGCACGCACGGGGATGCCGCTGCGCCGGTCCAGCACACCGCTCCAGTGCGTGAGGGCCAGCGACACCAGCACCACCAGAGCACCGATCCACGGCGTGTGCTGCAGGCCCAGGTGCGTCACGATCAGACCACCGGCCCACGCGGCGCCGGCGATGCCCAGGTTGAACGCTGCGATGTTCAGGCCCGAGGCCACGTCCACCGCCTGCGGCGTGAAGCGCTCGGCCTGCTTGACCACATACACCTGCAGCCCCGGCACATTGCCGAATGCCACGGCACCCCACAGCAGCACGGTGCCCACAGCCAGCCAGGGGTGGGGCGCGGTGAACTGCAGCAGCAGCAACACGGCCGCCAGCAGCGCAAAGATGATGCGCAGCGCCGGGATGGGGCCCAGCCGGTCGGCCAGCTTGCCGCCCCAGAGGTTGCCCACGGCCACGGACACGCCGTACACCAGCATCACCCAGCCCACCGAACCCGCGCTAAACCCCGAGATGTCGGTGAGGATGGGCGCGAGAAAGGTGAACGGAATGAAGGTGCCGCCGTAGCCGATGGCCGTCTTGGCATATACCAGCAGCAGGCGCGGCTCGGCCAGCACCTTGGCCTGCTGCAGCAGCGAGGCGGGCGGGGTATGCGCCAGGTTGCGCGGCACGAAGAGGGCGCTGCCGATGAAGGCTGCCGCGCCCAGGGTTGACACGGCCAGGAAGGTTTCGCGCCAGCCAAAGTGCTGGCCGATGAAGGTACCCAGCGGCACGCCCGTGACCAGGGCCACCGTAAGGCCGGTGAACATGATGGCAATCGCACTCGCGGCCTTTTCGCGCGGCACCAGGCCGGTGGCGATGGTCGAGCCGATCGAGAAGAACACGCCATGCGCCAGCCCGGTGAGGATGCGCGCGGCCACCAGTGTCTCGTAGCTGGGTGCCTGCCAGGCCAGCAGGTTGCCGGCGGTGAACAGCGCCATCAGCGCCAGCAGCAGCGCCTTGCGCGGCAGCTTGCCGGTGAGTGCGGTGAGCACCGGGGCGCCGACGGCGACCCCCAGGGCGTACAGGCTGACCAGCAGGCCCGCCGAGGGGATGCTGATGGAAAGGTCTGCCGCCACGGTGGGCAGCAGGCCAACGATCACGAACTCGGTCGTGCCGATGGCAAAAGCGCTGAGCGTCAGCGCGAGCAAGGCAATGGGCATGGGAGCACTCCAGGTTTCAGACTTTCGGGCTGTGGAGTTTGGGTGTTTCAGTCTTGCTGAAAAAGATCGTTAAGCGCCATTGATAATTGATTTGAAATCAACAATAAAGCGCCAGGATTCCCCATGAAAACCACGCTGGAAGAACTGCAGGCCTTTGTGGCGGTGGTGGACGGCGGTTCGATCACTGCCGCAGCCGACACCCTGGGCCAAACCGTCTCGGGCATCAGCCGGGCGCTGGCGCGGCTGGAGAAAAAGCTGGACACCACGCTGCTGCGCCGCACCACGCGCCGCACCGAGCTGACGGAGGAGGGCCGGGCCTTTTTGCATCGCACGCGCGCCATCCTGGCCTCCATCGACGACGCCGAGGAGCACATGGCCGCGCGGCGCCAGCAGCCCGCTGGCCGCCTGCGGGTGAATGCGGCCACGCCCTTCATGCTGCACGCCGTGGTGCCCCTGGTACCGGCGTTTCGCAAGGCCTATCCGCAGATCACGCTGCAGCTGGACACGGACGAGACATACATCGACCTGCTGGAGCGGCGCACGGACGTGGCCATTCGCATCGGGCAGCTACCGGATTCCACCCTGCATGCGCGCCCGCTGTGCACCAGCCGCCTGCGGGTGCTGGCCAGCCCCGACTACCTGGCGCGCACGGGCAAGCCCAAAAGTGTGGCCGACCTGGCCCGGCACACGCTGCTGGGCTTCAACCAGCCCGAGTCGCTCAACCAGTGGCCGCTGCGCGGCGCCCATGGAGACGCCTGGCCCATCGTGCCCAGCCTCACCGCATCAAGCGGCGAGACACTGCGCCATCTGGCGCTGCAAGGGGTGGGCATCGTGTGCCTGTCGGACTTCATGACGGCCGCTGACCGTGCGCGCGGCGGCCTGGTGCAGGTGCTGGCCAAGGACACGGTGGAGGTGCGCCAGCCCATCAGTGCGGTGTACTACCGCAACACGCAACTGGCGGCGCGCATCGCGTGTTTTCTGGATTTCTTACAGGAGCGTCTGGGCTGAGCAGGCCTGCCTTGCAGGCCCGCCGTCAGCGCAGCGCGCGCAGTTGCTGCAGGCGCTGCAGCACGGCGTCGATGACGGCGTTGGCGCCCTCCACATCGCAGCTCCACAGCATTTCCAGCAACTCGATCAGCGCGATGGCGTTGGTTTCCTGCAGCGCCGCGCGGGCGGCGGCCTGGAGGTCGTGCAGGTCCAGATCCTGAAGAACATCAACGGTCAATCCCATGGGGTGCTCCCTGTTTTTTTGAGGAGGCCCATGGTAGGTGCGTGGCGCCCGGGTGCCGGGCTGCGCGGCATGATCAAGATCAAGGGCGGATGAGAAACCCGGCGCCCTGGCGCCAACCGTCAGCCGCGCGCCGGAATCGCCAGCCCCCGGGCCACCGCCGGACGCGCCACGAAGGCGGCGAGCACGCGCTGCACCTCCTTGAACTGGTCAAACTCGACCAGGTCACCCGCGCCGTAAAAGCCCACCAGGTTGCGCACCCACGGCAGGATGGCGATGTCGGCGATGGTGTACTGGTCGCCCATCACCCACTGGCGGCCCGCCAAGCGCTCGTCCAGCACCTTGAGCAGGCGCTTCGATTCAGCGACATACCGGTCGCGCGGGCGCTTGTCTTCGTAGTCCTTGCCTGCAAACTTGTGGAAGAAGCCGAGCTGGCCAAACATGGGGCCCACACCGCCCATCTGCCACATCACCCACTGCAGGGTTTCGTAGCGCCCGGCGGTGTCCTGTGGCAGCAGCTGGCCGGTCTTGCTGGCCAGGTACACCAGGATGGCACCGGATTCGAACAGCGCCAGCGGCTGGCCGTCCGGGCCGTTCGGGTCCAGGATGGCCGGGATCTTGTTGTTGGGGTTGAGCGAAAGAAATTCGGGCGTGGTCTGGTCGTTGGTCTCAAAGCTCACCAGGTGGGGCTCGTACGGCAGGCCCAGTTCTTCCAGCGCTATGGACACCTTCACGCCGTTGGGCGTGGGCAGGGAATACAGCTGGATGCGGTCCGGGTGCCGGGCGGGCCATTTGCGGGTGATGGCAAAAGCGGAAAGATCGGTCATGCGAGGTTCCTGAAAAGCCGGTGGAATCGAGAGAAGCTGCCAAGCGTACGCCCGCGCGCGGTTTGGCGCAGGGGCGGGGCCATAATCCCGTCCCATGAAGATTCGCTTCACCAAAATGCAGGGCGCGGGCAACGATTTTGTGGTGCTCGACGAAACCCAGGGCCGCCTGGGGCTCAGTGCCGCCCAATACCGCTTCCTGGCCGACCGCCATTTCGGCGTCGGCGCCGATCAGATCCTCACCGTGCGGCCCTCGCCGGGGGAAGGCATCGACTTTGAATACGTGATCCACAACGCCGACGGCGGCGAGGTGGAGCAGTGCGGCAACGGTGCGCGCTGTTTTGCTCGCTTTGTGCACGACCGGGGGCTGTCGGGCAAGGACACCATCCGCGTACAGACCAAAAGCGGTGTGATTGCCCCCCGCCTCACGGGTGACGGCCGCGTCACCGTGGACATGGGCCGGCCCGAGTTCGACCCCGCCAAGGTGCCGTTCGACACCACCGGTCTTACGCCCGTGCAGCAGGGGTCGGGGCAAAAATGGCCGGTAGCGCTAGAGGAATATGCCTCGGGTGCTTCTGTTTTGGTAGCGGTTGCCTCCATGGGCAACCCGCATGCGGTGCAACTGGTGGACAACGTGGACACGGCTCCCGTTGCGCAGACCGGGCCGCTGATCGAGCGCCATGCGCGCTTCCCCCAGCGGGTGAACGCGGGCTACCTGCAGATCGTGGACCGCTCCCATGTGCGCCTGCGGGTGTTCGAGCGCGGCGCGGGCGAGACGCTGGCCTGCGGCACCGGCGCCTGCGCGGCCGTGGCCAGTGGCATCCGGCTGGGGCTCCTCGACCCCGAGGTGCAGGTGGACACGCGCGGCGGCCGCCTCACCATCGCCTGGAGCGGCCAGGAGGCTGATTCCGTTTTCATGACCGGCCCGGCCACCACGGTGTTCGAAGGCCAGATCGACATTCCCGACACGCTCGTATGACTACCCACATCCCACCGATCACCGAAGACGACATCGCCCAGTTCCTCACCAACACGCCGGGTTTCTTCGAGCGCCATGCCGAGGTGCTGGCCAGCGTGCAGATCACCAGCCCGCACGGTGCGCGCGCCGTGAGCCTGCAGGAGCGCCAGGCCGAGATGCTGCGCGAGAAGATCAAGGGCCTGGAGCACCGCATCATGGAAATGGTGCGCAACAGCACCGAAAACGCTGCCATTGCCCACAAAGTGCACCAATGGACCGGCAGCTTGCTGCAGGTGCGCGACCCGTTTGACCTGCCCCAGGCCGTGGTCGATGGCGTGCGCACCCTGTTCGATGTGCCCCAGGCGGCCGTGCGGGTGTGGGCAGTGGCCGCTCCGTACATCGACGCCGACTTCACCCAGGGCGCCAGCGAAGACGCGCGGGCGTTTGCTTCGTCGCTGACCATGCCCTTCTGCGGCCCCAACCTGGGCTTCGAGCCCGCTGGCTGGCTGGCGCAAGAGGGCGGCGAGCCCGCCCAGTCCCTGGCCCTGCTGCCGCTGCGCGCGGGCGCCATCGACAGCGCCACGCCAGCGTTTGGCCTGCTGGTGCTGGGGTCGCACGATCCACAGCGGTTTGATGCCACGATGGGCACCGACTTTTTGTCGCGCATGGCAGAGCTGGCCAGCGCAGCCCTTCTGCGGCTTCAGTAGGCAGTCGCAAGCCCCGCCGCCATTGCCAACCCAACGGCGTCTCAGCCACGGCCTCCATGCCTGAAACGCCTGCGGCACCCACCACGCTCGACCCCCACGTCCTGCGGTATCTGGAACATGTGCGCGTCGAAAAGCGGCTGGCCGCGCGCACGCTCACGCTCTACACCCTCGACCTCGAAAAACTGGCGCAGTTTGCGGCCAGCGCGAATGTGCCGTTGCTGCAGTTACAGACCGCTCACATTCGCCGCTTTGTCGCGCAGATGCACAGCGGCGGCCGCAGCGGGCGGGGCATCGCGCTCATCCTGTCGGGCTGGCGCGGCTTTTTCATCTGGGCGGGGCGGCAGGGGCTGATCCCGCACAACCCGGTGCAGGACGTGCGTGCCCCCAAGGCACCCAAGCCTTTGCCCAAGGCGCTGGGGGTGGACGACGCCGTGCGGCTGGCCGAATTCGACAACACCGGCGCCGACCCCTGGCTCGAGGCGCGCGATGCAGCCATGGTGGAGCTGCTGTACGGCTGCGGCCTGCGCGTGGGCGAACTGGCGGGGCTCGATGCCATCCCCAACGCCGACACCCAGCGCCAGGGCCGTGGCTGGGTGGACCTGCAAGCGGGCGAGGCCCATGTGTTCGGCAAGGGCAGCAAGCGGCGCAGCGTGCCGGTGGGCGCGGCTGCCACGGCCGCGCTGCAGGCCTGGCTGCAGCTACGGGCCACACCGTTTGGGGGCGAGGGCTCTGCACGGCTGGACACTGCCCTGTTCGTGGGCCAGCGTGGCAAACGGCTCACGGCCCAGTCCATCTGGCTGCGCCTGCGCCAGCGCAGTCAGCAGGCGGGGCTGACCACGCCGGTGCACCCGCACATGCTGCGCCACTCGTTTGCCAGCCACCTGCTGCAAAGCAGTGGCGACCTGCGTGCGGTGCAGGAGCTGCTGGGCCACGCCAACATCACGACCACGCAGGTGTACACGCGGCTCGACTTTCAGCACCTGGCCAAGGTGTATGACGCTGCCCACCCGCGCGCGCGAAAGAAGTCCCCCTGAGTTGCCGTGCGGCGTCCCTCCAAAGGGCGGCGCGCCTGCTGGCATGGCGGAACCAAGTGACAACCAGGCGCCTCCGAGCAACGTGGCGCCCGCTGTGGAGCGCCCTGGAGTTGTCCTCATGCTGCTGAACTGGATCCAATCGAACCGGTGGTTCATCGTGCTGCTGTTGTGCTTTGGCGTTTTTCGCACCGCCGTGGCCGACTGGAATCCCATCCCTTCGGGCTCGATGCGGCCCACGCTGCTGGAGGGGGACGTGGTGCTGGTCAATCGCCTGGCCTACGACCTCAAGCTGCCGCTCACGGACATGATCCTGGCGCACATTGATGATCCGCAGCGCGGCGATGTGGTCACCTTCTCGTCCCCACTGGATGGCACCCGCCTGATCAAGCGCATTGCGGCCTTGCCCGGAGACACGGTGGAGATGCGCAACGAGGTGCTCTACATCAACGGCCAGGCGGCCGAATACGAGATGCCCGATTCTGTGCAGGAGCCGGTGCTGCCAGGCCACACGCTCACGGCCACGCGCTGGACAGAGCGTCTGCTGGGGCATGAGCGCCGCGTGCAGTGGCTGCAGGGCGTGACAGCGCGCAGCAGCTTCGATCCGGTGCAGGTGCCCGAGGGCGAATATCTGGTGCTGGGTGACAACCGGGACAACAGTGCCGACTCGCGCTACATCGGCCTGGTGCCACGCCATCTGCTCATCGGGCAGGCGCACCGCGTGCTGCTGTCGGCCGATGTGCTGGGCCACTGGGCGCCGCGCCTGGAGCGCTTTGGCAAGGCGCTGTAGTCCCTCCAGTTCATCAGGGGCGCGGCCGGCACGCCTGGCAGCGCTGCTCAGACGGCTGCCATCGCCGGATGGGCGTGACCGAGCGAGGGGCGGCGTACGGGCCTGTGCTGCGCGACTGCAAGTGGCTCCTGGACGTGGACGAGGGCTTGGACCGCAGGCAGCTTGAAGGTGGCAACCGTGTCGACCAGTTCGCCCGCCTGCTGGTTCAGGCTGGCAGCGGCTGCGGCCATTTCTTCCACCAGAGCGGCATTTTGCTGCGTGGCCTGGTCCATCTGCGTTACCGCTTCGTTGATCTGGTCCACCCCCTGGCTCTGTTCGGTGCTGGCGGCAGTGATATCGCCCATGATGTCGGTGACACGGCGGATGGAGGCAACGACCTCACTCATGGTTTGACCGGCGCGGTCCACCAGGGCAGACCCGGCTTCCACGCGCTCCACGCTGGTTCCGATCAGGCCCTTGATCTCGCGGGAGGCCTCGGCCGAGCGGCTCGCCAGCACGCGCACCTCGGTGGCCACCACGGCAAAGCCCCGGCCCTGGTCGCCGGCGCGGGCGGCCTCCACCGCCGCGTTCAGCGCCAGGATATTGGTCTGGAACGCGATGGAGTCGATGACCCCAATGATCTCGGAGATCTTGTTGCTGCTGTCGTTGATGTCCTTCATGGTGCGCACCACGTCAGCCACCACCTCGCCACCCTGCACTGCAATCGAGGTGGCGGTCTGGGCCAGCTGGTTGGCCTGGCGGGAGTTCTCGGCGTTCTGGCGCACAGTGGCGTTGAGCTGCTCCATGGAGGCGGCTGTCTCTTCGAGCGCACTGGCTTGCTCTTCGGTGCGCGAAGACAGGTCGTTGTTGCCCTGTGCGATTTGTTCCGAAGCGCTGGCTACGTTGATGGAGCTCTGGTGCACCATGGCTACCATGGTGGCAAGGCTGTCCTGCATGCGCTTGAGTTGCGCCATCAGGCTGGAGGTGTCGCCGGGCCTGAGGTCAATGGCCACGGTCAGGTCGCCGTGCGCCACGCTGCGCGCCAGTGCGGCAGCAGTGCCCGGCTCGGTGCCCAACTGGCCCACGATGCTGCGGGTCACGAGGTAGCCAAAGCCCAGGGCGAATAGCACACCACTGGCAATAGCCAGCGCCACGAACCATCGCGTATTGGCATAGGACTCGACCGCTTGGTCATACTCCTTGCGCGCAGTGTCCAGTTGCACCTGCACCAGAGCGCCCAGCACGTCTTGCAGCGGATCGAGTGCGGGGTACATCTCTCGTGCTGCATAGTCGGTCAGGCCCGGCAGGTCCTTGTTACCGATCATGTTTTCCAGCGCTTGGACGGCGCCATCGGCTTTGGGCTGCAGCTCTTTGAATTGGGCTGCCAGGCGCACTTCGTCGGCCACCAGCTCGGTCGCCAGATAGGCGTTCCAGTTGTCACTGATGTCCTTCTTGGCTCTGGCGATCGAATCCAACCCTTGCTGCGGGGTGAGCGCGCCGTCGCGCACCTTGTGTGCGGTATCCACTACGTTCACGGCGTACGCGTCTGACACCAGCTTGATCTGTTTGAGTGGCACCACGCGGTCTTGGTACACGGTATTGAGCCCCGCGTTGGCGCGCTGCGTGCCGGTGAGGCCTGCGCTGCCGATCACAACGGTCAGCACGCAAAGTACGGCCAGCAGCAGAGACAGGCGGGTAGAAATCTTCAGGTCATTGAAGTTCATGATTAGCAGTTCCTTGTGGGTGATGCAGCCGCTCAGTGGCTGGTGGCAGGTGTATCACTCGCTACCGATTTGGCAAGAAATTTCTCGATATCGAGCAGGATCAGCATGCGCGGGCCGACCGAGCCGATGGCCAGCAGGTGTTCGGGCTTGACGTTGCCGCGCAGGGCGGGCACGGGGCGCAGCTGTTCGCGCTCCAGCGTGAGCACGTCGGACACGCCGTCCACCACCACACCCACCGTCCGCTGGCCGATGTGCAGCACGATCACCACCTTCAGGTGGTCGTACTGCACAGCGGTCTGGCCCAGCTTCAGGCGCAGGTCGAGGATGGGCACGATCACGCCGCGCAGGTTCATCACGCCCAAAAGCTCACCGGTCGCGTTGGCGATGGTGGTGGGCTTCTCGTACGACCGGATCTCCTGCACGCGCAGGATGTCCACCCCGTATTCCTCGTTGCCTATCTTGAAGGCCAGAAATTCGCGAAGGTCGGTCATCACGGCCTGGGCCGTGCCGGGCGCGGGGGCCAGGCGGGTGATGCTGGGGCGTGTGGCAGAGGTGGTCATCGGAGTGTTTGTGATAAAAATGATAATTTACGCAATTTTATCGATTGCAAATCATATTTGTCAAATATGCGATTTCAATGCGGCAGATCGGCTGCGTTCCTGCCGGGCTGGGAAGGGCTGGCTGGGCCTGCCTGATGGGGGTGTGACCAGGGGCGTGGGTAGCTTTTGCGCGCAGTTTTCCATCGGCGGGTGGCTCACCCGTGCCCGCCAGCACGCACAATCCGGGTCATGAAAACCCTTCGACTCCGCGCGGGCAAAGAGCGCTCGCTGTTGCGCCGCCATCCCTGGATCTTTGAATCGGCCATCGCCAAGGGCGGCGGCGACAGCGGCGAGACCGTGCGCGTGGAATCGCACGAAGGCCAGTTTCTGGCCTGGGCTGCGTACAGCCCCAGCTCGCGCATCCGTGCCCGGGTGTGGAGCTTTGATGAGGCACAGCGCATTGATGCTCCGTTTTTTATAGCTGCTTGCGCACGTTCCATCATCGCCAGGGCACGTTTTGACGTGCAAAGCGATGGCGTACGTCTGGTGCATGGCGAGTCCGACGGCCTGCCCGGGCTCATCGTCGACCGCTATGGCGATACGCTGGTGGCGCAGTTCACCAGCGCAGGCACCGAGCGCTGGAAGGGCGTGATTGCCGATGCGCTGCTGCGCGAAACGGGGCTGACCAAGCTCTACGAGCGCTCGGATGCCAGCGTGCGTTCGCTGGAGGGCCTGGAGCCCGCCACCGGCTGGCTGCGCGGCGGGCCCACGGGTGCGGCAGGTGATGGCGAGGGGCCGCCGCTCGAACTCACGATCCGTGAACACCAGTGGCGTCTGACGCTCAACATCGCTGAGGGCCACAAGACCGGCTTCTATCTGGACCAGCGCGACAGCCGCCAGCGGTTTGCCGACTACACCCAGCGCCTGGGTTTCAAGCATGTGCTCAACTGCTTTTGCTACACCGGCGGCTTCAGCGTGGCGGCACTGGCGGGCATGCGTGCAGCGGGCACCGTGGCCGACGGGCACGTGACCTCCATCGATTCCTCGGGCCCGGCCCTGGAACGCGCCCGCGCCCATGTGGCGCTCAACGGGTTCGATCCGAACCGGGCCACCTTCCTCGATGCCGACGTGAATGCCTCGCTGCGCCAGTTCCTCAAGGAAGGCCAACGTTTTGACGCCATCATCCTGGACCCGCCCAAGTTCGCCCCCACGGCGGCCCACGCCGAGCGGGCCGCGCGCGCCTACAAGGACATCAACCGGCTGGCGCTGCAGTTGCTGTCGCCCGGTGGGGTGCTGTTCACCTTCTCGTGCTCGGGCGGCATCAGCGCCGACCTGTTCCACAAGATCGTGGCCTCGGCCGGAGCGGATGCTGGGGTGGACGGCTACATCCTGGAGCGCCTGGGCGGCGCGCCCGACCACCCGATGACGCTGGAGTTTCCGGAGGGCGAGTACCTCAAGGGCCTGGTGGTGATGCGGAAATCTTGATGTTTTTGGCCTCTAGCGCTTATCTTTTATGTGCTAGTAGCTATCAAATTGATAGTTAATCGGGTGCAGTGCGTGCCAGGTAGTCTGAGGCGAACTGCACAAACCAGTCGATGCTCTCGGGCTGCGCCAGCGCGTCGCGGTTGAGCACCCGCTCGGCCGGGTGACCCAGAAGCAGCTTTTTGATGGGCAGCTCCAGCTTCTTGCCCGTCACGGTCTTGGGGATGACCGGCACCTGCAGGATTTCGTCGGGCACGTGGCGCACCGACAGCGCGGTGCGCAGCGCCTGGCGGATGCGCTGGCGCAGCGGTTCGTCGAGTGTGGTGCCTGCGCGCAACTGCACGAATAGCGCCAGGTAGGACGGGCGGCCCAGGTATTCCAGATCCACCACCAGGCTGTCGAGCACGTCGTCCAGCCCCTCGACCACGCGGTACAGCTCGGCCGTGCCCATGCGCACGCCCTGGCGGTTGATGGTGGCATCCGAGCGGCCGTAGATGATGCCACCCACAGCCTCGGGCCGGGCCACCAATCGCAGCCAGTCGCCCTGGCGCCACACGGGGCGCTGCTCGGCGTCGTAGAAGGTGTCGAAGTAGCTCTCCTTGTAGCGTGTGCCGTCGGCGTCGCCCCAGAAGTACAGCGGCATCGACGGAATGGGCCGGGTACAGACCAGCTCGCCCACCTCGTCGATGACCGGCTGGCCCGCGTCGTTCCAGGCCTGCACGCTGGCGCCCAGCGCACGGCATTGCATCTCGCCCAGGTGCACGGGCAGCGTGGGCAGGCCCACCAGGAAACCCCCTGCGATATCGGTGCCGCCGGAGACTACGTTGAGCCAGAAGTCGTCCTTGACATCGTAGTAGAGCCAGCGGTAGGCCTCGGGCGACAACGGTGATCCGGTGGAGCACACGGTGTGCAGGGCCGACAGGTCGGCCACCTGCCGGGGCACCACACCGGCCTTCAGGCAGGCGTGGTGGATGGCGGCTCCCACGCCGAAGGTGGTCACGCGAAGGCGGCCTACCAGGCGCCACAGATAGGCCCAGTCGGGGTCGGCGCCCCCGCCGGCCGCACCGGTGACGGAGCCGTCGTATAGCACGATGGTGGCCCCACCCAGCAAGCCCATGACGTGCGCGTTCCAGACCATCCACGAGGTGTTGACCGCCCACAGCACCCGGTCGCCGGGGTGCAGGTCGTTGTGCAGCACCATGGCCACCAGGCTGTTGGCCAGCACGCCACCGTGGCCGTGCACGATGGCCTTGGGCAGGCCCGTGGTGCCGGATGAATACAGCGTCCACAGCGGGTGGTCGGGTGCGAGTGCGAGCGGCTCAAGCGGTGCGTTGCCCGCCACGGCATCGGCCCAGTGCACCACGGTGCGCGCCTGCGCCTGCACGGGGGGCGCAGGCGCCGGGTCGAGGCAGGGTACCCAGACCACGTGGCTCACCGTGGGCAATTGGTCCAGGATGTCGCCCAGCGCAGCGCGGCGGTCAAACGGTTTGCCCGCGTAACGGTAGCCATCCACCGCGACCAGCACCTTGGGCTCGATCTGGCGGTAGCGATCGCTCACGCTCACGGGGCCCATGTCGGGCGCACACAGTGCCCACACCGCACCGATGCTGGCGGCCGCGAGGAAGGCCACCACCGCTTGCGGGATGTTGGGCAGGTAGCCCACCACCCGGTCGCCCGGCTGCACGCCCAATGTGCGCAGCGTGTGCGACAGCGCGCCCACCTGGCGGCGCAGTTCGGGCCACGAGATTTCTCCGGCGCCACCGGACTCGTCCTCGAACACGATGGCCGGTGTATGGGGCTGCGTGCCTCCGGGCGTGTGGCGCAAAAGGGTGTCCACCAGGTTCAGCCGCGCGCCTTCGAACCATTGGGTGGCGGGCATCGGGTCGTCCGAGCGCATGCGGCGTGGGGCTTGCGCCATGGGCACGTCGAAGAAGGCCAGCAGTGCGCTCCAGAACGCTTCGGGTTTGTCCACCGACCACTGCCACAGGGCTTCGTAGCCGCCAAAGTGCAGGCCTCGCTCGCGCGCCAGCCAGGCCTCCAAGGCGGTGATGAGGGCGCGCTCGCGGCGTGCAGCGCTGGGTTGCCAGAGCGGGGTGTCCGGGGTTTCAACAGGGGGCGAGGCTGTTGGGGGCAAGGCTGTCAGGGTGGTCATGAAACGGTTCTTTCGCCTTCTCTTCTCAGGTGTCCGCCGTGAAGCCGATGTTCTTCACATGCACCCGCCACTGCTCGGCCTCGGCGCGCAGCCGCGTGGCTAGCTCTTGCGGTGTGGACGAGCGTGCCGTCATGCCGAATTCCGCCAGGCCGCGCACGAAGTCCGGCTGGGCCACGGCAGCGCGCATGGCGTCGGCAACGCGCTGCACCGTGGCGGTTGGCGTGCGCGCGGGCACGAAGACACCAAACCATTCGGTCATGTCCAGCGCAAAGCCCTGTTCGCGGTAAGTGGGCAGGTCGGGCGCGAAGGCGCTGCGCTCGGTGCCCGAGACGGCCAGCAGGCGCAGTCGGCCGGATTTGAGATGCGGCAGGTAGCTGCCCAGCACTGTCGAATAGGCCGGCACCTGTCCCCCCATCAGGTCCTGCAGCCCGGGTGCATCGCCGCGGTAGGCAATGTGGGTGAAGTCGATGCCCGCCATCTTGCCCAGCACGCTGCCCACCAGATGCGGCGTGGAGCCCGACGCCGGCGAGCCGAAGCTGGCCTTGCCGGGGTTGGCCTTGGCCCAGGCGACAAAGTCCTGCAGCGTGCGCACGCTGTCGGGCACAGCCGGCCCCACTGCCAGCGCAAACGGGAAGGTGCAGGCCATGGACACGGGCGCCACGTCCTCCAGCGCATAGGGCAGCTTGCGGTAGGTGTAGGGGTAGACGGTGAACGGGGAGGGCGGCGACAGCAGCAGCGTGGTGCCGTCGGGCGCGGCGTCCTTGAGGGCGCTCACAGCAATCTGGGTGCCCGCGCCGGGCTTGTTGTCCACGAGCACGTTGGCGGCATAGGTCCCGCGCAGCTTCTCGGCCAGGCGCCGTGCCACGTTGTCGGTGCTGCCCCCGGGCGGAAAGCCCACCAGCAGGCGGGCCAGGTCGGGTGGTTGCTGCGCGTGTGCGGCTGGGGCGATGCCCGTGCCCAGCGCGGCCAGGCTGGCGAATTGGACAGCGAACTGTCGGCGGGTAGTCATGGTTTGTCTCCTGGTTTTGGTGTGCCACTGCGGTGGTGCGGTGCGACTGTGCCGCAAGGGCGCAGGGGCTGCTTTCCAATTACTGCGGTGGGTATCGCAAAGCTGCGGACCTAGGGGAAAACCTGGGCATCGCGCGCGGTGGGGTGAGACCCCCCGGGGCGACTGGGCACGCTACGAGCGGCGATAGTCCGAAGGCGTTACGCCCCAGTGGCGGCGAAAGGCGTGGCTGAAGTGGGCCGCCGAGGGGTGGCCGGTGAGCAAGGCGATCTCCAGCAGGGGCTTGCGCGAATCGCGCACCAGCCGTGCGGCCAGCTCCATGCGCTGAAAGTGCACCCAGGCGTGGGGTGTGGCGCCAAACGACATTTTGAAGGCGCGCGCAAAGTGAAATGGGCTGAGCCCCGCGATGCCCGCCAGGCGGGCTACCGGCCAGGGCTCGTGCAGGCCGGCCATCACGGCCTCGGTCAACTGGCGCATCTGCCGCGAGGTGAGCGTGGCGCCGGTGCGCGGGCGCTCGCCGGGCAGTGCGTAGTTTTCTACGAGGTGGATGGCAATGCCCATCGCGATGTGTTCGCCAAACGCGGGTTGCAGTGAGGCGTTGTTGTCCAGCGACGCCAGAAGCAGGTCGGCAAAGGCCGCGAGCACCGGGTCCTTGCGGCCGAAACACTGGCCCAGCGCCACATCGCCGCCTGCGGCACGATGCAGCCAAGCGGGGGCCAGGTCGATGTGGATGTTGTCGCGCACGGCCGAGCTGCGCCAGAAGCTCGGGGTGTCGCCGGGCAGGATCACGGACTCGCCGCGCTGCCAGAGCCTTTCCCCCACCAGGTCTCCATGGCGTTGCAGCAGCTGCGTGGGGTTGCCCCGGCGCACCAGGATGACGCAGTTGCTGTGGGCGGGTACGTACAGGTCGCCCACGGGGCCCACCTGGTGCCACACCGCGAGGCCCTGCCAGGGGCGCCCGGCGCTGGAGCGGTGGACGTGGTCCGGCAGCGCCTGCCAGGGGTGGTCCAAGCGCTTGTCGGCCAGCGCCCGCCAGTGCGCCGTGTCGAAACCTTCGATGGCAAGCGGAGTGTGGCGGGCGGTTAGGGGTGGCGTCATGGTGAAGATGGCAATGGATTGCCACCAGCGGCCTATCGTAGAGGGTTCCAGGTCCTGGCTACCTGTGTTCCCCGCCGGGCTGGACGGTGGTCGGACCGCGCTCAGGTGTGGCCAAGTGCCAGCAGGGGCTTGACAGCCTCGGTACACTGAAAAAGATGCCCCTGGGTGGGGCACTGCGCCATGCAGCGCAAGTATTTGATTCCCTTGAAAGACAGATTTATGGCACTGATCCCCGTCACCATCCTCACCGGCTTCCTGGGCTCGGGCAAAACGACGTTGCTCAAGCGCCTCTTGAGCGAAGCCCATGGCCAGAAGATTGCCGTGATCGAGAACGAATTCGGCGAAGAAAACATCGACAACGACATCCTCGTGACCGAGTCCAAGGAGCAGATCGTGCAGATGAGCAATGGCTGCATCTGCTGCACCATCCGCGAAGACCTGCGCGAGACGCTGCAACTGCTGGCGGCCAAAAAGCGCAAGGGCTTGCTCGACTTTGACCGCATCGTGATCGAGACCACCGGCGTGGCCGACCCGGGCCCCGTGGCACAGACCTTCTTCATGGACGAAGAGATCGCCGAAACCTACCTCATCGACTCGATCATCACGCTGGTGGACGCCAAGCATGCGCCACAGCAGCTCAACGACCGGCAGGAGGCGCGCCGCCAGGTGGGGTTTGCGGACCAGATCTTCCTGTCCAAGACCGACCTGGTGTCCAAGGACGAGACCGACGCGCTGATCCATCGCCTGAAGCACATGAACCCGCGCGCGCCCATCAAGGCCGTGCATTTTGGCGAAGTGCCGCTCAAGGAGGTGCTGGACCTGCGCGGCTTCAACCTCAATGCCAAGTTGGACATCGACCCGGACTTCCTCAAGGAAGAAGGGGATGGACATGACCACCACGACCATGACCACGAACATGGCGAGCACTGCAGCCACCCCTCCCACCAACATGAGCACGGCCATGGCCATCACCATCACCACGACGACGATGTGAAGAGTTTTGTGTACCGATCGGACCGCCCGTTCGATCCGGCCAAGCTCGAAGACTTCCTTGGCGCCATCGTCAATATTTACGGCCCGCGCATGCTGCGCTACAAAGGGGTGCTGAATATGAAGGGCACTGAACGCAAGGTCATATTCCAGGGCGTGCACCAGCTCATGGGCAGCGACCTGGGCCCCCAGTGGGCCGAGGGCGAGGCGCGTACCAGCAAGATGGTCTTTATTGGCATTGACCTGCCCAAGGACATCTTCCTGCAGGGGCTGGAGCAAAGCCTGGTCTGACCTGTTCGCCGGTTCCGAGGGGGCGATGGAGCCCGATTTGTGTTGTATCTGCAACGTTTCCGTTTGCGTCAGCCCAGGTCGATACAATCGCGCCCCGGCAAGAACCTGTGAACAGGTTCTAGACCCCGGAAGGCTTGCCACACGCCCTTGGCTGCGAATGCAGCTGGGGCCCGCCCGTACTGCGAGGAGACCAGGAAGTGAAAGCCGACACCAGCAAATCCAAGGGGGCCACCAAGGCAACCCCTGCCGCGGCGAAAAGCGCCGCCGCCCCAGCGGCACCCAAAGTTGCTGCGAAGGCCACTGCCAAGGCTGCTGCGGCACCCAAGGTGGTCGCGCCCCCGGCCGTGGCGGCACCCGCTCCGGCGCCCGCACTGCAAGCGGGCTCGCAGGTACCCGTGCGCACAACCCGGCCTTCTTCCCGATTGGCCCAATTGACCGTACCATCCATGGCACAGACGGTGGCTTCGACAGCTGCCAAAGCCAGTTATCAACACACCATGCCCACGACCGCGCAAGCGCAGCCCACTTACACGGCTGCCAAAAAAGACCCCAAGCTGGCGAACAACTGGAAAACCAAGTCCGTCGCCGAGCTGACCGACGCTGAAGTCATGGCCATGCCCGACAGCGAGTACATGAACGAAAAGCAGATGGCGTTCTTCCGCCTCAAGCTCGTTCAGCTCAAGCAGGACATCCACAACAGTGCCGGCGAAACCACCGAACACCTGCGTGAGGACACCGTGGTGGTGCCCGACCCGGCCGACCGCGCCACCATCGAAGAAGAGCACGCACTGGAGTTGCGCACCCGCGACCGGGAGCGCAAGTTGCTCAAGAAGATCGAACAATCCATTGCCCGCATTGATGCGGGTGACTACGGCTACTGCGACGAAACCGGTGAGCCCATTGGTGTGGGCCGCCTGATCGCACGTCCCACCGCCACGCTGTCGCTCGAAGCGCAGCAACGCCGCGAACTCAAGCAGAAGATGTTTGGGGATTGAGCAGGCAGCCGCCTGTTGATCAACGCGCGCACTCTGCACCCTGAGCCATGAGCAAGGAAGAATCCACCCCTGGCGGCCTGCTATCGAAGGTGGTGCGGTTCGTGAAGAATCCGACCGTCAACTGGACGGAGCTGGACTCCCTCCAGGACGACCGGGAGAGCCAATACAGCAAGCAGATGCTCAAGGAGATGATCGAGCGCAAGCGCCGCAACGATTTTGTGCGGCGCCGCGAGTTCGATCAGCTGCGCAAGCTGCGCCAGCGCGAGGTCTTGCACGGGCAGCGGGTGGAAGATGCCGCAGGGCGCCCCTCGTTTTTCCAGAGCAGCATGGCATCGCCCGACGAACGGGCCGTCACGCTCAAGAAGATCGACGAGATCGAAGCGCAGATGTCCCAGCAGTGGTGGAAGAGCAAGCAGGGCGCTGACGCACCCACCCAGCCAGGGGTGATGCCGGATTCCAGCACGGAGGCGTCTGCGGAAGAGCAAGCCCGTGCCTATGCGCCCACGGTGCCCGGGAGCCTGTCTGCCCCACTGGATACCAAACCCGCCGTTCAGCCTCTGTTCGCTGATGACAGCATGGCCATTGGCCGCTTTGGTGGCACGGACGCCACCATGCTGCCCGGCAGCACCCCACACGTCGAAGCATCCTTCAGCCCTGCGGCTCCCACGGCTGCGCCCGCGCCCGCATTCGAACCGGAGGAATTCGTGCACGAACCCGATCTTGAAGAAGCCGCCATCCGGTTTGCCAATGGTGACCATGCAGGGGCCGAGTCTGGCCTGCTGGAGGTGCTGGCCCAGCACCAGCAGGACGATCCAGCGCAGCAGCTGGAAATCTGGATGACGCTGTTCGACCTTTACCGGGCCACCGGGCAGCACGACCGTTTTGACACCCTGGCCATCGACTTTGCCGCGCAATATGGCCGCTCGGCGCCGCTGTGGTTTTCCATCCCGGCGCAACTGGGCCTGGCCGTTGAAGTGGCGCCCGCTGCCGAGCCTGCCGCCGCCATGCGCCGCGATTTCAGCTGGAACGCTCCGCCCACCGTGGCGGTTTCTTCGGTGGCGGCACTGCAGGCCTCGCTGGCCCGTGCGGCGTCCCCCTGGACGCTGTCCTGGTCACGCCTTGCTTCGATTGATGAGGCGGCAGTGCCCCTGTTGGCTGACCAGTTCAGCCTGTGGGCCGACCGCGATGTCCAGATCGTGTTTTCGGGGGTTGAAAAGCTCCATGCCCTGCTCGATGCCAAGACCCAGTCGGGCGACCGCTCGAACAGCCCCGAGTGGTGGCGTTTGCGCATGGCTGCCATGCGCCTCATGGGCAAGCCCGACGAGTTTGAACTGGTGGCGCTCGACTACTGCGTGACCTACGAAGTCTCTCCGCCCTCCTGGGTGTCGCCACGTTGCGGATACTCGGACAACGAGGGGGTGTCTTCAGGCTCTGCGCCTCTGGCCGCCGACAGCGACTTCATGGCGTCCGATCTCGGTGAGTCGTCGGTCCCCGCTCCCTTGGAGACCGGACCCGTCGCACAGCTCAGCGGCCATATCGATGGCGATGCCACGCCCCTGCTGCAGCCATTCGAGGCGCACTTCAAGCCCGGCGTGCCGCTGACCATTGCCTGCGACAAGCTGATCCGGGTGGACTTTGCGGCCGCAGGCTCCGTGCTCAACTGGGCGGCCGAGCAACAGGGCCACGGCCATGTGATCCAGTTCCACAACCTGCAGCGGCTGGTGGCGATCTTCTTCAACGTGATCGGAATCAACGAGCACGCCTGGGTGGTCCCCCGGAAGAACTAGCAGCACCTCTCCTGGGGGGGGGGCTGTTCCGGTCCAGATTCCAGTCTTGCGGGCGTTGGGGAATGGCGTGTCGCGTGGTTGGCCAGGCTGCGTGTGCGGCATCCGTCCCGAGGTCGGCTTGCAAAATGCCTGGTGATCCCCATCTGCCGCAGCTATGGATTCATCTCAAGACAACCATCCGGTGTTCCACGGCACCACCATCCTCAGTGTGCGTCGCCAGACGCCTTCCGGCATCCAGGTCGCCATCGGCGGCGATGGGCAGGTCACGCTGGGCAACATCGTGGTCAAGGGCACGGCGCGCAAGGTGCGCAAGCTCTACCACGGCAAGGTGCTGGCGGGCTTTGCGGGCGCCACGGCCGATGCGTTCACGCTGTTCGAGCGCTTCGAGGCGAAGCTGGAAAAGCACCAGGGCCACCTGACGCGCGCTGCCATCGAACTCACCAAGGACTGGCGTACCGACCGGGTCTTGCGCCGCCTCGAAGCCATGCTGGCCGTGGCCGACGCCAGTGCGTCGCTCATCATCACCGGCAATGGCGACGTGCTGGAGCCCGAGCAAGGCATCGTGGCGATTGGCTCGGGTGGCGCTTATGCGCACTCGGCGGCCAAGGCGCTGCTGGTGAATACCGAGTTGTCTGCCCAAGAGATCGTGAAAAAGTCGCTCGAAATTGCGGGCGAACTCTGCATCTACACCAACATGAACCACACCATCGAGACGCTCTGAGCGTGCGACGGTGGAGCAGGCCCCGCGCTGGCCTCACGGTCAGCGCATCGAGGGCTAAATGCTCTGTTTTTTATAGCTGCTGGTGCATGATTCACTAGCGCTACAGTCCCATTTGATACCAGGAAGACCTGTATGTCGTCCATGACCCCCCAGGAAATCGTCTCCGAGCTGGACCACCACATCGTGGGCCAGGCCAGCGCCAAGCGTGCCGTGGCCATCGCTCTGCGCAACCGCTGGCGCCGCCAGCAGGTGGAAGGCAGCCTGCGCCAGGAGATCACGCCCAAGAACATCCTCATGATCGGCCCCACCGGCGTGGGCAAGACCGAGATTGCACGCCGCCTTGCAAGACTCGCCGATGCGCCCTTCATCAAGGTCGAGGCCACCAAGTTCACCGAGGTGGGCTATGTGGGCAAGGACGTGGATTCCATCATCCGCGACCTGGCCGAGATGGCTGTGAAGCAGACGCGCGAGGCCGAGATGAAGAAGGTGCGCACCCGCGCCGAAGATGCCGCCGAGGAACGCATCCTGGACGTGCTGATCCCCCCGGCCCGCGCAGCGGCAGGCAGCGAACCCGCCGCTGACAACACGGCCCGCCAGGTCTTTCGCAAGAAGCTGCGCGAAGGTGCACTGGATGACAAGGAGATCGAGATCGACGTGGCCGAAGGCCGCCCTCAGCTCGAAATCATGGGTCCCCAGGGCATGGAAGAGATGACCGAGCAGCTGCGTGGCATGTTCAGCCAGCTGGGGCAGGACAAGCGCAAGACCCGCAAACTCAAGATCGCCGAGGCCCTGAAGCTCATCGCCGATGAAGAGGCGGCCAAGCTGGTCAACGAAGAGGACATCAAGACCCGCGCCGTGGCCAGCGCCGAGCAAAACGGTATCGTCTTCATCGATGAGATCGACAAGGTGGCCGCGCGGCAGGAAAGCAGTGGCGCCGACGTATCGCGCCAGGGCGTGCAGCGCGACCTGCTGCCGCTGGTGGAGGGCACCACGGTGTCCACCAAGTACGGCATGATCAAGACGGACCACATCCTGTTCATCGCCTCGGGGGCGTTCCACCTGTCCAAACCGAGCGACCTGATCCCGGAGCTGCAGGGGCGGTTCCCGATCCGGGTGGAGCTGGAATCGCTGTCGGTCAAGGACTTCGAAGCCATCCTCACCCAGACCCATGCGTCGCTGGTCAAGCAGTACCAGGCGTTGCTGGCTACCGAGGGCGTCACGCTGGAGTTCGCGCCCGAGGGCATCACCCGCCTGGCGCACATCGCCTTTGAGGTGAACGAACGCACCGAGAACATCGGCGCGCGCCGCCTGTCCACGGTGATGGAGCGCCTGCTGGACGAGGTGAGCTTTGACGCCACCCGCCTGGCCGGCCAGACCATCACCATCGACGCCGCCTACGTCGATACCCGCCTGCAGACCCTGAGCCAGGACGAGGACCTGTCGCGCTACATCCTGTGACCACTCGGTCAACCCTTGAGAGGTCACTTTCATAGGCCTCTCTAAGTGCTTCTTTTTCAACGACTTTTGGCGTTCTGGTGTCTGAAAAAACGCATCTAAGTCGTTGATTTCATTGAAAAGTTTGTGGGACAACCCCCTTGTTCGGTGTGCTTTTCCTGCTACAGTGCAAAAAAGTGCAATTAAGTGGTGAAAAGTGCCCTCAAGGTCCGTTTCTGGACCTGCGAGGCGCAAAACCGAACTGGGAATCTGTCCGTGTTTCAAGGTGCCTCGTCGCTGAGTCTCGATGCGAAGGGTCGGCTGTCCGTGCCGACCCGGCATCGTGACGTCCTCGCGGCCACGGCATCCGGTCAGCTCACCATCACCAAGCACCCGCACGGCTGCCTCATGGTCTTTCCCCGTCCTGAATGGGAGAAGTTCCGCGAGCGCATTGCCCAGCTGCCCATGTCCGCCCAGTGGTGGAAGCGCATCTTCCTGGGCAATGCCATGGATGTGGACATGGACGCCACCGGCCGTGTGTTGATCTCCCCCGAGCTGCGCGAAGCCGCCGGTATTTCCAAAGACACCATGCTGCTGGGCATGGGCAACCATTTCGAACTCTGGGACAAGGCCACCTACGACGAGCAGGAAGCCAAGGCCATGCAGGGTGAGATGCCGGATGTCTTCAAGGACTTCTCCTTTTAAGGCGCGCTGTGACATCCCCCTTGCAACACACCACCGTCCTGCTGAATGAGGCCGTGGACTCTCTCCTGGGCGGCGCAGGCCCGGAGCCTTCCGGCACCTGGATCGATGCGACCTTCGGGCGCGGCGGGCACTCCCGCCTCATCCTGCTCCGGCTGGGCCCCCAGGGGCGCCTGGTGGCCTTTGACAAGGACCCCGAAGCCATCGCCGAAGCAACGCGCATCACCGATGCGCGTTTTTCCATTCGGCACGAAGGTTTTCGCCATCTGGCCGACCTGCCGCCCGCCAGTGCTGCGGGCGTTCTGATGGACCTGGGCGTGAGCTCGCCCCAGATCGACAGCCCCGAGCGGGGCTTTAGTTTCCGTTTTGACGGTCCGCTGGACATGCGCATGGATACCACGCGCGGCGAAAGCGTGGCCGATTGGTTGGCCACGGCCGAAGTCGGTCAGATTGCGGAGGTGATACGTGACTACGGTGAAGAACGGTTTGCTGGCCCCATTGCAAAGGCGATTGTTGCTCGGCGCGAAGAACGGGGTCCTCTTGCAACCACCGCAGAACTGGCCGACCTCGTGGCTGGCACGGTCAAAACCCGCGAGCCGGGCCAGAACCCTGCAACGCGCACATTTCAAGCTCTTCGGATTTTCATCAACGCCGAGCTTGAAGAGCTGCAACAGGCGCTAGAGGCCAGCCTCTCGGTGCTGCAGCCCGGTGGGCGGCTGGTGGTCATCAGCTTCCATTCGCTCGAAGACCGCATCGTCAAGCAGTTCATCGCCAAACATTCCAAGGAGGTCTACGACCGCCGCGCACCGTTTGCTGCGCCGCAGGCCATGAAGCTCATCGCGCTCGACCGCATCAAGCCCAGTGCGGCCGAGGTCGAGGCCAATCCCCGCTCGCGCAGCGCCATCATGCGCGTGGCCGAGCGCACGGCGGTCGTCTGACATGACGCGGCTCAACGTGGTCCTGTTGCTGGCGGTGCTGGCCAGTGCGATCTATCTGGTGCACACCCAGTACGAATCGCGCCGCCTGTTCACCGAGCTGGACCGCGCCGTGGCCGAGGCCCGCCGTCTGGAGACGGAGCACCAGCGCCTGCAGGTGGAAAAGCGCGCCCAGGCCACGCCGCTGCGGGTGGAGAAGATCGCGCGTGCGCAGCTGAACATGCGCACCGCCACCCCAGCGATCACCCAGTACGTGTCTGACCCGCAAGGCGTCGCAACTGCCACCGCAGCGGCAGCCGCCGCCGCTTCGCAACCCGCCGGAGTGCAGCCATGAGCCGCAGCGTGCTCTACACATCCAGCCCTTTGCTGGCCAGCAAGACGCCGGTCTGGCGCAGCAAGTTCATCGTGGCGGTGATTGGGCTGGGCTTTCTGGGGCTGGCTGGGCGGGCGGCCTATGTGCAGGTGTTTGGCAACGCGTTCTTCCAGCGTCAGGGCGAGGTGCGTTTTGCGCGCACGCTGGAGTTGCCTGCCAACCGCGGCAAGATCGTGGACCGCAATGGCCTGATCCTCGCGTCCAGCGTGCCGGCTGCCAGCATCTGGGCGATCCCCGAAGACGTGGACCAGGACAGGCCCGAGGTTCGCGCCAAGCTCAAGCAGCTGGCCAAGCTGCTGGACATGCCGCAGGCCGACCTGCTGAAAAAACTGGCGGATGAGGACAAGACCTTCGTCTGGATCAAGCGTCAGCTTGACTGGGACGTGGGCCAGCAGATCGCAGCCCTGGACATCAAGGGCATCTACCAGCGCAAGGAATACAAGCGCCAGTATCCCGAGGGCGAGGCTGCCGCACACGTGGTGGGCTTCACCAACGTGGAAGACCACGGCCAGGAAGGCATGGAGCTGGCCTTCGACAAGGAGCTGGCAGGCAAGCCCGGTTCGCGCCGCGTGATCAAGGACCGATTGGGCCGTGTGGTCGAAAGCGTGGGCGAAACCGTGCCCCCGGTCGACGGCAAGGACATGCAGTTGTCCATCGACAGCAAGGTGCAGTTCTTTGCGTACCAGAAGCTGCGCGACCAGGTCGCCGCGCACAAGGCCAAGGCGGGCAGTGTGGTGGTGCTTGATGCCCACACGGGCGAGCTGCTGGCGCTGGCCAACTACCCGAGCTACGTGCCCGACAAGCGCCAGAACCTGACCGGCGAGCAGCTGCGCAACCGTGCGCTGACCGACGTGTTCGAGCCCGGCTCGACCATGAAGCCGTTCACCATCGGCCTGGCGCTGGAGACCGGGCGCGTGCGCCCCGAGACCGTGGTGGATACCAACCCCGGACGCATCACCATCACAGGCTCCACGATCTCGGACACGCACAACTACGGCGTGCTCACGGTCGAAGGCGTGATCCAGAAGTCCAGCAACGTGGGCACCACCAAGCTGGCCATGCAGATGCCCGCGCGCGAGATGTGGGAGACCTTCTCGGCCGCCGGTTTTGGTCAGAAGCCCCAATTGCACTTCCCGGGCGTGGTGACGGGCCGCCTGCGCCCCTACAAGAGCTGGCGCCCCGTGGAGCAGGCCACCATGTCGTACGGCTACGGCCTCTCGGCCAGCCTGTTCCAGATGGCGCGGTCGTACACTGTGTTTGCCAATGGCGGTCGGGTGATTCCCGCTACCATGCTCAAGACGGCCGAGCCCGCCGTGGGCGTGCCTGTTTTTTCCGAGCGCACGGCCGACCAGGTGCGCAAGATGCTGCAGATGGCCGCAGGCCCCGGCGGCACGGGCCAGAAGGCGCAGACCGTGGGCTACTCCGTGGGCGGCAAGTCGGGCACGGCACGCAAGCAGGTGGGCAAGAACTACGCCTCGGGCAAATACCGCGCGTGGTTCACCGGCATGGCACCCATCGACAAGCCCCGCATCATCGTGGCCGTGATGATCGACGAGCCCAGCAACGGCGTGTTCTACGGCGGTGCCGTGGCCGCGCCGGTGTTCAGCGAGGTGGTGCAGCAGACCCTGCGCATGATGGGCGTGCAGCCCGACATGGCCGTCAAGCCGCAGATCGTGGCCAATGCCGTGGAGGAGTCGCTGTGATGCAAGCGCCGCTCCACACCCTGCAGACTGCCAGCGACGCGGTGCAATGGCTGCGCACGCGGGTCACCGGCACCCTGCACACCGACAGCCGCCAGATCACGCCCGGCGACGGCTTCATTGCCTGGCCCGGTGCCGCCACCGATGGCCGCGCGCATGTGGCCGACGCCATGGTGCGCGGCGCGACGGCCTGCCTGGTCGAGCAGGCGGGGGTCGAGGCTTTCGCTTTCGAGGGCGATCACATGGCTGCGCTGCCAGGCCTCAAGGCGGCCACAGGGCCCATCGCCGCTGAATGGTTTGCGCAGCCCACTCAGCAGCTGAAGGTGCTGGCCGTGACTGGAACCAATGGCAAGACCAGCACGGCGTGGTGGCTCGCAGGTGCTCTGAATGTGCTATCGAATGAGGAGCAATCAGGGCAAGATCAATGTGCGCTGGTGGGCACTTTGGGCATGGGACTGCCACCCGCGCTCACCTCCACCGGCATGACCACGCCCGACCCGGTGCGGTTGCAGCGCGCGTTTGCCCAGTTTGTGGCGCAGGGCCTCGGTGCCTGCGCCATCGAGGCCTCGTCGATTGGATTGGCCGAGGCCCGGCTCGACGGCACGCACATCCACGCGGCCATCTTCACCAACTTCACGCAAGACCACCTGGACTACCACGGCAGCATGGCCGATTACTGGCTGGCCAAGCGGGCGCTATTCGATTGGCCGGGCCTGCAGGCCGCCATCATCAATGTGGACGACCCCGCAGGCGCCCAATTGCATGGCGAGCTGAAGGGCAGTGCACTGGATCTGTGGAGCGTCTCGGCCCAGGGGGCTGCGCGCCTGGCGGCGCAGGACATCACCCTGGGTGACCAGGGCCTGCGTTTCACGGTGGTGGAGGGCACTGACCGCCATCTGCTGCAAACCCGCGTGATCGGCCAGTACAACGTGCTCAACCTGCTGGGCGTGCTGGCCACGCTGCGCAGCCTGGGCGTGCCGCTGAACCGCGCCGTGCGCGCCTGCGCCAGCCTGCAGCCCGTGCCGGGCCGCATGCAGCGGCTGGTGGCGGTGGGCCAACCCCTGGTGGCCGTGGACTACGCCCATACCCCCGACGCTTTGGACAAAGCCCTGCAAGCCCTGCGCCCCCTGGCCACCGAGCGTGGCGGGCGGCTGTGGTGCGTGTTCGGCTGCGGCGGCGACCGCGACGCGGGCAAACGCCCGCTGATGGGTGCCGTGGCCCAGCAGCAGGCCGACCAGGTGCTGGTGACCAGCGACAACCCCCGCAGCGAAGACCCGGCAGCCATCCTGCACCAGATCCTGCAGGGCACGATTGCCGGTGGCACCGTGCGCGCCGAGCCCGACCGTGCGGCCGCCATCGCGCAGGCCATTGCCGAGGCCGCACCTGCCGATGTGGTGCTGATTGCCGGCAAGGGCCACGAAGACACCCAGGAGACGGCAGGCGTGCGCGTGCCGTTCTCCGACATGGCCCATGCGCAGGCTGCGCTGCAGGCCCGAGGAGCCCACACATGGGCATGAACACCATTGCACCCGTCATGACACTGCAGCAAGCCTGGGCGCTGCTGCAGCCGCGTATTCCGGCCGCCCGACTGGTGGGCGATGGCGCCACGCCGCTGGCGCGTGTGCACACCGACACGCGCACCCTGCAGCCGGGCGATCTGTTTGTGGCGCTCAAGGGCGAGCGTTTCGATGCCAACGCCTTCCTGGCCGATGCCCGTGCTGGCGGTGCCGCTGCAGCCATTGCACACGGTGGTCTGGAGGCAGCCGGTTTGCCCGGCATCGAAGTGCCCGACAGCCTGGCTGCGCTGGGCGCACTCGCCACCGGCTGGCGTACGCAGTTCCACCTGCCGCTGATCGGCGTGACGGGCAGCAATGGCAAGACCACGGTGACGCAGATGATCGCGTCCATCCTGCGTGCCTGGCAGGGTGAAGCTGCGTTTGCCACGCAGGGCAATTTCAACAACGACATCGGTGTGCCGCTGATGCTGATGCGCCTGCGCGCCAGCCACCGCGCCGCCGTGATCGAGATGGGCATGAACCACCCTGGCGAGATCGCCACGCTGGCCGCCATGGCCCAGCCCACGGTGGCCTTGGTCAACAACGCGCAGCGCGAGCATCTGGAGTTCATGCATACCGTCGAGGCGGTGGCCCGCGAGAACGGCTCGGTGTTTGCCAGCTTGCCCGCCGATGGCGTGGCCGTGTTCCCGTCAGGGGATGCCTACACGGGCCTCTGGCAGTCGCTGGCTCTGGGGCGGCCCGGCCGCCGCACGGTGACCTTTGGTGATGGCGGTGATGTTCGCTGTGCGCAGGCCACGTGGGAGCGCGGCGCCTGGGCGGTCACCCTGACCACACCACGCGGCGAGATCACGACTCGCCTGCACATCGCTGGCCGCCACAACGTCACCAACGCGCTGGCGGCCACGGCGTGCACGCTGGCAGCGGGTGCACCCGTCGCGGCCATTGCCCAGGGTCTGCGCGACTTCACACCGGTCAAGGGCCGCTCGCGCGCTTTCAGTGTGACCGTCGCGGGCCGCGACATCACGGTGGTGGACGACACGTACAACGCGAACCCCGATTCCATGCACGCTGCCATCCAGGTGCTGGCCGAACTGCCAGGCCCGCAACTGCTGGTGATGGGCGACATGGGCGAGGTGGGCGACCAGGGGCCACAGTTCCACACCGAGGCCGGCGCACTGGCCCGTGAGGCTGGTATCCCCACGATGTTTGCGTTGGGCGCGCAGTCGGTGCACGCCACGTCGGCGTACGGCGACGGGCAGGGTGGTGTTGCCCGGCATTTCAACGATATGAGCGCACTGCAGGATGCGGTGCGCAACGCCCTGCCCACGGTGGGCAGCGTGCTGGTCAAGGGATCGCGATTCATGAAGATGGAACAGGTGGTCGAGGCGATCAGCGCCGCCGCACTGCCCCCAGAACAACAACAAAAGCCGATCAATCCACGGGAGGGACACCATGGCGCAACGCATTGATATTGCCCGTACGGTGTCAGCCCATGCCGGAGGTGCCACATGCTGCTGATGCTGTCGCAATGGCTGCAGGGCCTGTCGCCCGAGTTCGGCTTCTTTCGGGTGTTCCAGTACCTCACGTTCCGTGCGGTGATGGCCGCCATGACGGCGCTGCTCATCGGGCTGGTGGCCGGCCCCAAGGTGATTCGCATCCTCACCTCGCTCAAGATCGGCCAGCCCATCCGGGGCTATGCGATGCAGTCGCACCTGTCCAAGAGCGGCACGCCCACCATGGGTGGTGTGTTGATTCTGTTGTCGATCGCCATTTCCACCCTGCTGTGGTTTGACCTGTCCAACCGCTTTGTGTGGATTGTGCTCATCGTCACGCTGGGCTTTGGTGCCATCGGCTGGGTGGACGACTGGCGCAAGGTGGTCAACAAGGACCCCGAAGGCATGCGTTCGCGCGAGAAGTACTTCTGGCAGTCGGTGATCGGCCTCATGGCCGCGCTGTACCTGGTGTTCAGCATTTCTGAAAGCTCCAACGCCAAGGTGTGGGAGCTGTTCGTGGGCTGGGTGCAGTCGGGCTTTTCGCTGGACCTGCCGCCCAAGGCGGGGCTGCAGTTGCCCTTCTTCAAGGAAGTGAGTTACCCGCTGGGCGTGCTCGGCTTCGTGATCCTCACCTATCTCGTCATCGTGGGCTCCAGCAATGCGGTGAACCTGACCGACGGCCTGGACGGCCTGGCCATCATGCCCGTGGTGATGGTGGGCTCGGCGCTGGGCGTGTTTGCTTATGTCACCGGCAGCTCGGTGTATTCCAAATACCTGTTCTTCCCGCACATTCCGGGTTCGGGAGAGTTGCTGATCTTCTGCGCTGCCATGGCGGGCGCGGGCCTGGCTTTCCTCTGGTTCAACGCGCACCCCGCCCAGGTTTTCATGGGCGACGTGGGAGCGCTGGCGCTGGGCGGAGCCCTGGGCACCATCGCCATCATCGTGCGCCAGGAGATCGTGCTGGCCATCATGGGCGGCATCTTTGTGGTCGAGGCCCTGTCGGTGATGCTGCAGGTCACCTGGTTCAAGTTCACCAAGAAGCGCTACGGCGAAGGCCGCCGCCTGCTCAAGATGGCGCCGCTGCACCACCACTTTGAAAAGAGCGGCTGGAAGGAAACGCAGGTGGTTGTGCGCTTCTGGATCATCACCATGCTGCTGTGCCTGATCGGCCTGTCCACGCTGAAACTGCGATGAACCCGAACGATCCTCTTGTCCCTGACCCCCTCGGTACGCCCGAGGCCATGCCCCCGTTGGCAGGGGCCGGGGTGGGCGCGGACGGCACTCCCGAAGGCGATCCTTGCATGCAGGCCCCTTTGCCCGTAGCGCCCGCAGAGCCTGAGGCGAATCCGGAGCAGGATGGTGCCGTGATAGGCAGCGAGGCCAACAACGCTGCGGCCGCAGCCAAAAGCACCAGCACCGCCTGGAACCCCGAGGCCGTGCCCGCCGTCTCCGCCGCGAAGGCAGCAGCGGATTTTGTGGCGCAGATCTTTGCCGAGGTGACCGCCCCCGAGCCGGGCGCTGCGGACAGCGCGGACGTTGCCGAGACCGCTGAGGCCGATGAGCCCACCACGCCCGATGTGCCCGCAGGCCCGGCGCGCGAGGGCGTTGCGAACCTGCTGCAAGACCAGCACATCCTGATCCTGGGCCTGGGCGCCTCGGGCATGGCGATGGCACGCTGGTGCGTGCGTTGTGGTGCGCAGGTCACCGTGGCCGACACGCGCGCTGCCCCGCCACAACTGCCCGCGCTGCGGCAGGAGCTGCCCCAGGTGCGTTTTGTGTCGGGCGCATTCGATGCCAGTCTGGTGCAGGGCCAGAACCTGCACGCGGTCTATCGTTCGCCAGGGCTGAGTCCCGAGGCAGTGGCTCCTGTTTTGGAAGCGGCTCGTGCAAACAACATCAGCGCTGGCGGTGAGTTGAGCCTGTACGCCACGGCCTTGGCCGCGCTGCGTGCATCGCATGCATATGGCCCGGCCGTGCTGGCCATCACCGGCACCAACGGCAAGACCACCGTGACCTCGCTCACCGGCCAGCTGGTGGAACGCTCGGGCAAACGCGTGGCCGTGGCCGGCAACATCGGTCCGCCCCTGCTCGACACGCTGGCAGAACACCTGGATGCCGACACTTTGCCCGATGTGTGGGTGCTGGAGCTGTCGAGTTTTCAGCTGGATGGCGTGAATGGGGGGGAAGGGGGCTTCGAACCCACAGCCGCCACGGTGCTCAACATCACGCAGGACCACCTGGACTGGCACGGCAGCATCGACGCTTACGCTGCGGCCAAGGCACGTATCTTTGGCCAGACGGGCTTGATGATCCTGAACCGCGAAGACGCTGCGGTGATGGCCATGCTGCCGCCACCCGTCAAGGTCAAGCTGCAAAAGCCGCAGGTGCGCGCACACATCACTTTTGGTGGCGACATGCCCCGGCGTCCGGGCGACTTTGGCATCGAGGTGGTGAGCGGCATGCCCTGGCTGGTGCGCGCCATGGATGCGGACGAAACCCGCAAGCGTGGCCGCAACGAGGTCGAAGAGGACCTGCACATCCAGCGGCTCATGCCGGCGGATGCCCTGCGCATCCGGGGTCGCCACAACGCCACCAACGCATTGGCCGCGCTGGCGCTGGCCACGGCGGCGGGTTGCCCGCTGGCGCCCATGCTCTACGGCCTGCGCGAGTACCGGGGCGAGCCGCACCGTGTGGAGCCCGTGGCCATCATCCACGGCGTGGAATATTTTGACGACAGCAAGGGCACCAACGTGGGCGCCACGGCGGCTGCGCTGGTGGGGCTGGGCACGGAGCGGCGTTTGGTGGTCATTCTGGGCGGAGAAGGCAAGGGGCAAGACTTTGCGCCTTTGGCAGCCCCCGTCGCGCGCTATGCACGTGCCGTGGTGCTGATCGGCCGCGACGCACCGCTGATCCGCACTGCGCTGCAGGACGCTGGCGTACCACTGCTCGACGCGGGCACCTTGCCAGAGGCTGTCGCACTTGCCGCGCAGCGCGCCCATTCTGGCGATGCGGTGCTGATGTCGCCAGCCTGTGCCAGCTTTGACATGTTCAAGGACTACGAGCACCGCGCCCAGGTCTTTTGCGAGACCGTGCGGGCGATGGCCGACGATGCGGGCCAGTCGGCGGAGGGCATGCAATGACGGCACCCGCCAGCACCCTGTTGCAACGCGTGACCGGCTGGTTCGGTGGCCTGCCCGGCAAGGCGGCCGATGTGTTGCCCGTGCGCGTGGGCGGTACCGAGTACCGCCAGTCGTCCAGCACGCCCGCGAGCGTGCTGGGCTTTGACCAGGCCTTGCTCTGGGTGGTGGTGGCACTGCTGGCGTGGGGGTTGGTGATGGTGTATTCAGCGTCGATTGCCATGCCGGACAACCCGCGCTTTGCCAACTATGCGTCCACCCATTTCCTGACCCGCCACATGATGTACTTGGTGGTGGGGTTTGTGGCGGCACTGCTGGCGTTCCAGGTGCCCATGGCGCTGTGGGAGCGGGTGGCGCCCTGGTTGTTCATCGTGGCCTTGCTCATGCTGGTGGCGGTCCTGATCCCCGGCGTGGGCAAGGTGGTCAATGGCGCGCGCCGCTGGTTGTCCATCGGGCCCGTAGGCTTCCAGCCCTCCGAGGTGGCCAAGTTTGCGGTGCTGATCTATGCCGCCGACTACATGGTGCGCAAGATGGAGGTGAAGGAGCGCTTCTTCCGCGCCGTGCTGCCCATGGGCGCTGCGGTGGCCATCGTCGGCGTGCTGCTGCTGGCCGAGCCCGACATGGGCGCCTTCATGGTGGTGGCCGTGATTGCCATGGGCATCCTGTTCCTCGGCGGTGTGAATGCCCGCATGTTCTTCCTGATCGCAGGGGTGCTGGTGGGTGCCTTTGCGCTGATGATCGCCAGTTCGCCCTGGCGCCGCGAGCGCGTGTTTGCGTACCTGGATCCCTTCAGCGAACAGCATGCACTCGGCAAGGGCTACCAGCTATCGCACTCGCTGATTGCCATCGGGCGCGGCGAGGTGTTTGGCGTGGGGCTGGGGGGCAGCGTGGAGAAGCTGCACTGGCTGCCCGAGGCGCACACCGACTTCCTGATGGCCGTGATCGGCGAAGAGTTTGGCCTGGTGGGCGTGGTCGCGCTCATCGTGCTGTTCCTGTGGATGACCCGCCGCATCATGCACATCGGCCGCCAGGCCATTGCGCTGGACCGCGTGTTCGCAGGGTTGGTGGCGCAGGGCGTGGCGATCTGGATCGGTTTTCAAGCCTTCATCAACATGGGCGTGAATTTGGGCGCGCTGCCGACCAAGGGGCTCACGCTGCCACTGATGAGTTTTGGCGGGTCGGCGATTTTGATGAATCTGGTTGCGCTGGCGGTGGTGCTGCGGGTCGATTACGAGAACAAGCTCCTCATGCGGGGAGGTCGCGTATGAGCACGCAGAAGACCGCCCTCATCATGGCTGGTGGAACCGGCGGCCACATCTTCCCCGGCTTGGCCGTGGCCGAGGAACTGCGCGCACGCGGCTGGCGTGTGCACTGGCTGGGCGCGCCCGGCAGCATGGAGTCGCGCATCGTGCCGCAGCACGGCTTTGCGCTGGAACTCATCGATTTTTCGGGCGTGCGCGGCAAGGGACTTGTCACGCTGGCCCTGTTGCCGCTGCGCCTGCTGCGTGCGTTCTGGCAGGCGCTGCAGGTCGTGCGCCGTGTGAAGCCCGACGTGGTGGTGGGCCTGGGTGGCTACATCACTTTTCCGGGCGGGATGATGGGTGTACTCGCGGGCAAGCCCCTGGTGCTGCATGAGCAGAATTCGGTGGCGGGCATGGCGAACAAGGTCCTGGCAGGTGTGGCCGACCGGGTGTTCACCGCCTTCCCCCAGGTGTTCAAGCAGGGCCAGTGGGTGGGCAACCCCCTGCGCACCGCCTTCACGCAGCAGCCGGGCCCGGCCGAGCGGTTTGCCGGCCGCAGCGGCCCGCTGCGCCTGCTGGTGGTGGGCGGCAGCCTGGGAGCGCGTGCGCTCAACGAGATCGTGCCCCAGGCCATCGCATTGATGCCGGCCGGCCAACGACCCACCGTGATCCACCAAAGCGGTGCGGCACAGATCGATGCCCTGCGCGCCCACTACGCCGCTGCAGGGGTCGAGGCAGAGCTGACGCCATTTATCGACGACACCGCCAGCGCGTTTGCAGCGGCCGACATCATCGTCTGCCGGGCGGGGGCGAGCACCGTCACCGAGATCGCCGCCGTGGGCGCCGCGTCTATCTTTGTCCCCTTCCCGTCGGCCGTGGACGACCACCAGACCACCAACGCGCAGTTCCTCGTGAACGCAGGAGGCGGCTGGCTGGTGCAGCAGCGCGACCTGACGCCGCAAGGGCTGTCTGAAATGCTATTGAAATTAGAGCGTCCCACACTTGTGGATGTAGCGCTCAAGGCCAAAAACATGCAAAAAATCAACGCCACCCGCGAGGTGGTGACTGCCTGCGAGGAGTTGGCCCAACCATGAAACATGCGATTCGCCACATCCATTTCGTAGGCCTCGGCGGCGCCGGCATGAGTGGCATTGCCGAAGTGCTGTTCAACCTGGGTTACCGCATCTCGGGCTCGGACCTGGCCGACAGTGCCACGCTGCGCCGCCTGGCAGACCTCGGCATTAAGACCTGTCTCGGCCACGCGGCAGCGCACATCGATGGTGCCGATGCCGTGGTCACGTCCACAGCCGTCACTTCGGACAACCCTGAAGTGCTGGCCGCACGCGAAAAGAAGATTCCCGTGGTGCCGCGCGCACTGATGCTGGCCGAGCTGATGCGCCTGAAGCAGGGCATTGCCATCGCGGGCACGCACGGCAAGACCACCACCACCAGCCTCGTGACCAGCGTGCTGGCCGAGGCGGGGCTGGATCCGACCTTCGTCATCGGCGGCAGGCTCAACAGCGCAGGCGCCAATGCCAAGCTGGGCAGCGGCGACTACATCGTGGTCGAGGCCGATGAGTCCGACGCGTCGTTCTTGAACCTGCTGCCCGTGATGGCCGTGGTGACCAACATCGACGCCGACCACATGGAGACCTATGGTCACGACTTCGGCCGGCTCAAGGGCGCGTTTGTCGATTTCCTGCACCGCATGCCGTTCTACGGCACGGCTGTCCTGTGTGTGGATAGTCCCGCCGTGCGCGACATCCTGCAGAGCGTGACCTGCCCCATCACCAGCTACGGCTTCTCGGAAGACGCGCAGGTGCGCGCCATCAACGTGCGCGCCGAGGCGGGCCAGATGCGCTTCACCGTGCAGCGGCGCAACGGCGTCACGCTGCCCGATATGGAGATCGTGCTCAACCTCGCGGGCGAGCACAACGTGCTCAACGCGCTGTCGGCCATTGCCGTGGCGGTGGAGCTCAACATCCCCGACGACGCCGTGCAGCGCGCGCTGGCGGGCTTCAAGGGCGTGGGCCGGCGATTCCAGCGCTATGGCGATCTGCCCGCGAAGGACGGCGGCACCTTCACCGTCATCGACGACTACGGCCACCACCCTGTGGAGATGGCTGCCACGCTGGCGGCCGCACGCGGTGCGTTCCCCGGGCGGCGCCTGGTGCTGGCCTTCCAGCCGCACCGCTACACCCGCACGCGCGATTGCTTTGAAGATTTCGTCAAGGTGATCGGCCATGCCGACGCGGTGCTGCTCACCGAGGTGTATGCCGCGGGCGAGGCGCCAGTCGTGGCCGCCGATGGACGCTCGCTGGCCCGTGCCCTGCGTGTGGCAGGGCGCGTGGAGCCGGTGTTTGTGGACAACGTGGCCGATCTGCCCCAGGCCATTGCCGACAACGCACGCGCGGGCGACGTGGTGATGTGCATGGGAGCCGGCTCCATTGGCGCAGTGCCCGGCAAGGTGGTTGAGATGCTACAAAATAATGAGCTGAAAGCGCATGAAGGGAGCGCACTATGACCCTTCCTGAATCGAATATCGATGTGAAGTCGCTGGGCAAGGTTGCCGTCCTGATGGGCGGGGACTCGGCCGAGCGCGAGGTGTCGCTGATGTCGGGCAGCGGCGTGCTGCAGGCGCTGCGCTCGCGTGGCGTGGATGCCCATGCGTTTGACCCCGCACAGAACGCGCTGGGCGACTTGAAGCGCGACGGCTACGCCCGCTGCTTCATCGCACTGCACGGCCGCCATGGCGAAGACGGCACGGTGCAGGGCGCGCTGGAGCTGCTGCGCATTCCGTACACCGGCCCCGGCGTGATGGCCTCGGCCATCGCCATGGACAAGGTCATGACCAAGCGGGTGTGGCTGGCCGAGGGCCTGCCCACGCCCCGCTATGTGTGGCTGGCTCCTGACCGGCAGCAGCGCGAGGTGGTGCGCACCGTGCCCGACGAGCTGGGCCTGCCGCTCATCGTCAAGCCGCCGCGCGAAGGCTCGTCCATCGGCGTGACCAAGGTGCGCGGCTATTCGGACATGCAGGAGGCCGTGCAGCTGTCTGCCCAGTACGACCCCGACGTGCTGTGCGAAGAGTTCATCGAGGGCGAAGAAGTGACCTGCCCCGTGCTGGGCCAGGGTGCCAACGCGCGCGCACTGCCGGTGATCCGCATCGTGGCGCCCGATGGCGCCTACGACTACCAGAACAAGTACTTCACCGACGACGTGAAGTACCAGTGCCCGAGCGGCCTGCCCGAGGCCGAAGAGCGCGAGATCCAGCGCATCGTGCTGGAGGCTTACCGCACCCTGAGCTGCCGGGGCTGGGGCCGTGCCGACCTGATGATCCGCGCGAGCGACCGCAAGCCCTTCCTGCTGGAGATGAATACATCCCCCGGCATGACGGGGCATTCGCTGGTGCCCATGTCGGCCCGCGCCTCGGGCATCAGCTACGAAGAGCTGTGTCTGCGCATCCTCGCGGATGCGGCCCTCGACACGCCCGCAAAACCAAAGGCCGCCTGATGACCCAGACGCTGCCCGCACCCCTGGACGTCAAGCTCATGAACCTGACCGCGTCGGTCTTGTTCGTGGGCTGCGCCCTGGCCGTGCTGGCGGCGGGGGTGGGGTGGGTGCTGCGCTACCCCGGCTTTGCCATCGCACGCATCGTGGTGCAGGGCGAGCTGGTGCACAACAACGCGGTGACCCTGCGGGCCAATGTGGCGCCGCATCTGGTGGGCAACTTCTTCACCGTGGATCTGCGTGCCGCCCGCGAGGCCTTCGAACAGGTGCCCTGGGTACGCCGCGCGCAAGTGCGGCGGGTGTACCCCGGCAGCTTGCGTGTGGAGTTGCAGGAGCATGACGCGGTGGCGTACTGGGGGCCGGACACCGGCTCAGCGCTGGTCAACAGCCAGGGCGAAGTCTTCGAGGCCAATGTGGGCGACGTGGAGCAGGAGGGCCTGCCGCGCCTGCAGGGGCCTACAGGCAGCTCGGCCGAGGTGCTGCAGATGTATGGGCTGCTGGAGCCAGTGTTCAAACCTCTGGGCCTGGACGTGGAAGAACTGCAGCTGACCGGGCGAGGCGGCTGGCGCGCCACCCTCGACAGCGAGGCCGTGGTAGAGCTGGGAGGCGGTACGCCGCAGGAAGTGGTGCAGCGCACGCAGCGTTTCGTACGCACCCTGACCCAGGTGGCCGCGCAGTATGGCCGCCGCGTGGACGCGCTGGAGTCTGCGGACCTGCGCCACGCCGGGGGCTACGCCCTGCGCCTGCGGGGTGTGACCACAGTGACTGCAGACGCAACCGGCGCGACGGCCGTGCGCAAGAGGTAATGGCATGAGGCAAGACAGAGCAAGACGCAGCACGCAGACTGGATGCAGCGTGCTGTCGGCCCCGAGAGGGCGATGTGAGGGCTTGGTGGGGCAGCGGGACAGAACCGAGAAGGGCAGAGACTGATATGGCAAGAGAATACAAAGACGTCGTCGTGGGGCTGGACATTGGCACCGCCAAGGTCATGGCTGTGGTGGCCGAGGTTCTGCCCAATGGCGAGCTCAAGCTCGCAGGCTTGGGCGTGGCCCCAAGCAACGGTCTCAAGCGTGGGGTGGTGGTCAACATCGATGCCACCGTGCAGAGCATCCAGCAGGCGCTGAAAGAGGCCGAGCTGATGGCGGACTGCAAGATCCAGCGCGTCTACACCGGCATCACGGGCAGCCACATTCGCGGTCTCAACTCCAGTGGCATGGTGGCGGTGAAGGACAAGGAAGTCACGTCGGCCGACGTGGCCCGCGTGGTGGAGACGGCCAAGGCCATCAACATCAGCAGCGACCAGCGCCTGTTACTGGTGGAGCCGCAGGAATTCGTGATCGACGGGCAGGATGTGAAGGAGCCCATCGGCATGAGCGGCATCCGCCTGGAGGCCAAGATCCACATCGTGACCGGCGCGCAGAGCGCGGCCGAGAACATCATCAAGTGTGTGCGCCGCTGCGGCCTGGAGGTCGAGCAGCTCATGCTCAATCCGCTGGCCAGCAGCCAGGCGGTGCTGACCGACGACGAGCGCGAGCTGGGCGTGGTGGTGGTGGACATCGGCGCGGGCACGACCGATGTCGCCATCTTCACTGGCGGCGCGATTCGCCACACCGCGGTGATTCCGATTGCGGGCGACCTCATCACCAGCGACATCGCCATGGCACTGCGCACGCCGACCAAGGACGCCGAGGACATCAAGGTGGAAAGCGGCTACGCCAAGCAACTGTTGGCCGACCCCGAGGCGCAGGTGGAAGTGCCCGGCCTGGGCGACCGCAGCCCGCGCATGCTGAGCAAGCAGGCGCTGGCCGGTGTGATCGAGCCGCGTGTGGAAGAAATCTTCTCACTCGTGCAGCAGGTGGTGCGCGAGTCGGGCTACGAAGAAGTGCTGTCGTCGGGCATCGTGCTCACGGGCGGCAGCTCGGTCATGCCGGGAATGATCGAACTGGGCGAGGACATCTTCCTCAAGCCCGTGCGGCGCGGCATACCGAAGTATTCCAGCGCCCTGGCTGACATGGTGGCCCAGCCCCGTGCCGCCACCGTGATGGGGCTGCTTGAAGAAGCGCGCCTGGCCCGTCTGCGCGGCTTCAAGGTGGCTCAGAAGAGTGGGTCCATGAAGACCGCATTCGGGCGCTTCAAAGATTTCATCGTGGGGAATTTCTGACCATGAAATACCCCCTGTGGCTAGCGCGTGGAAGCCCTCACCAGATACCGCGCGAGCGATGGCGATGTATAGGACCGCCACGCACTACAAGAAAAATGATCCCATCTCTCAATTGGCAATTGCATACGAATTTAGAACCAGGAGCTCCAAGATGACCATCGAAATGATCGAAGCCGAAGAATTCAACCAGGGCACCCAGATCAAGGTGATCGGTGTGGGCGGTGGCGGCAGCAATGCCGTCGAGCACATGATTGCCCGCAGCGTGCAGGGCGTGGAGTTTGTCAGCGCCAACACCGATGCACAGGCGCTCACGCGCAGCTCGGCGCACCGCGTCATCCAGCTGGGCAACAGCGGCCTGGGTGCTGGGGGCAAGCCCGAGAAAGCCCGCGATGCGGCTGAGGCGGCGGTGGCCGATATCCGTGAAGCCATCTCTGGCGCCCACATGCTGTTCATCACGGCGGGCATGGGCGGCGGCACGGGCACGGGCGCTGCGCCCGTGATCGCGCGCGTGGCCAAGGAGATGGGCATCCTGACGGTGGGCGTGGTCACCAAGCCTTTCGACTGGGAGGGCGGTCGCCGCATGAAGAATGCGGACGATGGCCTGGCCGAACTGGAAGCCAACGTGGACTCGCTGATTGTTGTGCTCAACGAGAAGCTGCTGGACGTGCTGGGCGACGACATCACCCAGGACGAGGCCTTTGCGCACGCCAATGACGTGCTCAAGAACGCTGTGGGCGGTATCGCTGAGATCATCAACGAATACGGCCAGGTGAACGTGGACTTTGAAGACGTGCGCACCGTGATGGGCGAGCCGGGCAAGGCCATGATGGGCACGGCCACGGCCAGCGGCCCAGACCGCGCACGCATCGCAGCCGAGCAGGCCATCGCCTGCCCGCTGCTCGAAGGCATCGACCTGTCGGGCGCCAAGGGTGTGCTGGTGCTGGTCACGGCCAGCAAGGGCAGCCTCAAGCTGTCCGAGTCACGCCAGGCCATGAACACCATCAACGCCTACGCATCGACCGACGCGCACGTGATCTTCGGCGCTGCCTATGACGAAAGCCTGGGCGACGAGATCCGCGTGACCGTGGTGGCCACGGGTCTGTCGCGTGCCAATGCGCGCCGGCAGCCCATCTCGGTGGTGCAGGGTGGCCTGCGCACTGGTACGGACAACATGGCCTACCAGATGCCTGTCGCCGGTGTGGGTACGCTGGGTGGTGCCGTGGGCGTGCAAGGCGGCCACACGGGCAGCGCGCAGGCCGACTATGGCAGCATGTCGGTACCCAGCGTGTGGCGTACCAACCGCACGCAGGCCGCAGCCCGCGTGGATGCCCTGTCGTCCGGCGGTATGGATGACCTGGAAATCCCCGCCTTCCTGCGCAAGCAAGCGGACTGACAACCGCGCTGATCGCACCCTGCGGCCCCCTCCCGGGGGCTGCAAGACAAAAAGCCCTGCCGGCGCAAGCTGGTAGGGCTTTTTGACTGGGCGAACGTCAGCAGGCTCTCAGGCCCGGGTCGCCCCAGGCCTCTCAGTGATCAGAAAGATTCCCAGTCATCGTTATTGTCAGCCGCAGGCTTGGGGCTGCTTGCCTTGGGGGGCAATGCCGCCGCTGGCGCGGGTGAAGGCGCAGCAGCACGGGGGGCTGCTGGCGCCTTAGACAGGGCCGGGCGGGGCGCTGCCGCACGCACGGCAGGGGCCACGGCGGGGCGGGGCGCAGCTGCGGGGCGGCTGGCCGGGGCGGGAGCGGAGGTGCTGCCGTTCACGCGGAACAGCGCCACCACCTGGGTGAGCTTCATGGCTTGCTCGCGCAGGCTGTCTGCTGCTGCTGCCGACTGCTCCACCAGCGCTGAGTTCTGCTGGGTCATCTGGTCCAGTTGGTTCACGGCGGTGTTGACCTGGGCAATGCCCTGGCTCTGCTCCGATGTGGCCGAGCGGATTTCTCCAATGATGTCTGTCACGCGTTGAACGCTGTCCACGATCTCGGTCATGGTGGCGCCTGCATTGCCCACCAGTTGCGTGCCCGATGCCACCTTCTCCACGGAAGCGTCGATCAATGTCTTGATTTCCTTGGCGGCTGCAGCGCTGCGTTGTGCCAGGCTGCGTACTTCGCTGGCGACCACCGCGAAACCGCGACCCTGTTCACCTGCGCGCGCTGCCTCGACGGCGGCGTTGAGCGCCAGGATGTTGGTCTGGAACGCGATCCCGTCGATGACGCCGATGATGTCGCTGATCTTGTTGCTGCTGGCGTTGATATCCTGCATGGTGGATACCACGCGGGACACCACTTCCCCTCCGCGCGCCGCCACGGCAGCCGCTGAAGTTGCCATCTGGTTGGCGGTCTGCGCGGAGTCGGACGTCTGCTTCACGGTGCTGGTCAGCTCCTCCATGCTGCTGGCGGTGGTTTGCAGGTTGCTGGCCGTGTCTTCGGTGCGGTGGGCCAGGTCGTTGTTGCCCTGGGCAATTTCCCCCGACGCCGTAGCAATGCTGTCCGTGGCCGACCGTACCTCGGTCACCAGCTTGCGCAGCGAGGCCACCATGTGCGCCAAGCCATCGAGCATGGAGCCCGGTGGGGCGGCAGGGATCTGGGCGTCGAGGTTGCCTTCGGCCACTTCGGACATGATGGCAATGGCGTGGGTGGGTTCGCCACCAATCTGGCGCAACACCGAGCGCGACACCAGCAGGCCGATCACCCCCACCGCCACAAACACCGCCACCACCAGTGCAAGGCTCGACCACAGGGCCTGGCGCAGCATGGCATCGACGTCGTCCGTATACAGCCCGGAGCCCACCATCCAGTTCCAGCCGTCCACTTTGACGATGTACTGCAGCTTGGGCACGGGTGTCTGCTGGCCGGGGCGCGCGAACATGGTGGGCACAAAGGCCTTGCCGTCCTTGCTGCTGCGCATGCCGTTGACCAGCAGGCCGATGATGTCCACGCCCGAACCATCCTTGACCTTGCCGAGCATGTCCTGCCCGTCCCACTCGGTCTTGAAGGGGTGCATCACGCCCACGCCCTCGGTGGTCCAGATGTAGAAATATTCGGTCTTGCCCTCGGGGCCACCGTAGCGTGCAATGCGCAGGGCGTCCTTGGCAGCCTTCTGCGCGTCTTCCACCGACATGGCGCCGCTCGCGGCCTTGGCCTGGTAACCGACCACAATGCTGTGTGCGGACTGGACGGCGGTGGTCAGCAGGTCCTTGCGGGACTCGGTGATCAGTCGCCGCTCCTGGAGGAGTGACAGGATGGCCATGATCAGCAGCGCCGTGAGCGCGGTGCCGATCATGAGCATGACTTTCATCTTGAAACTGAGTTTGCTCATGGGAGTCTCCTGTGGGGCGGGTGTCGTGTGTTCATGTTGTGGTTGTTAAGGCCCTGTGTACCAAATTGTGCGGCGAACCATGGGGCCTGCGCAGTAGGTGAAAACGCGGCGGTAGCTCTACGTACGCGTCGCTTTGAGGTGCGACAAGACCTCGGCACGTGCGGGGCGGTGCCGCAGAAACTAAAATGCGCAGATGCTCCAGCAACGCACCCTCAAGACCCTGACCCGCGCCGTAGGCGTGGGTCTGCACAGCGGCCAACGGGTCGAGTTGACCCTGCGGCCCGCGCAGCCGGACACAGGCATCGTGTTCCGACGGGTGGATCTGCCGCAGCCGGTGGACATTCCCATCCGTGCCGAGGCGGTGACGGATACGAGGCTGGCGTCCACCATCGCGGTGGGCAATGCCAAGGTGCACACGGTGGAGCACCTGATGTCAGCCTGTGCGGGGCTGGGTATCGACAACCTGTACGTGGACATCACGGCCGAAGAGGTCCCCATCCTCGATGGGTCTTCGGCCTCGTTTGTGTTCCTGTTGCAAAGCGCCGGGGTGGAACTGCAGAACGCACCCAAGCGCTTTATCCGCGTCACCCGGCCCGTGGAGGTGCGCGAGGGTGAGGGCGCCAACGCCAAGTGGGCGCGCCTCACGCCGTACCACGGCTACAAGCTCAGCTTCGAAATCGACTTTGACCACCCGGCCGTGGACTCCACCGGCCAGCGCGTGGAGTTTGACCTGGGGCAAGGCAACTACAGCCGCGACATTGCCCGCGCGCGCACCTTCGGCTTCACCCGCGATGTGGAGATGATGCGCTCCAACGGCCTGGCGCTGGGTGGTGGGCTGGACAACGCCATCGTGATGGACGACTACAAGGTGCTCAACAGCGACGGCCTGCGCTATGACGATGAGTTCGTGAAGCACAAGATCCTGGATGCCATGGGGGACCTGTACCTCATCGGCAAGCCGCTGCTGGCCGCCTACAGTGCGTTCCGCTCGGGCCATGCCATGAACAACCTCTTGCTGCGCGAGCTGCTGGCCCAGCGTGATGCCTGGGAGGTGGTCACGTTCGAGGACGAGCGCCAGGCTCCCACCGGCTTTGCGCAGCCTGCGCGCGCCTGGTAGGGCCCGCTGGCCATGCTGATCTTTCGCTGGCTGGCCGTGCTGCTGCTCCTGGCGGCGGCCGTGTCGTTCGCGTTTTACGCGGGCACCGGGCAGCCGCGCTACAAGCGCCTGGGGCTCGTCATCCTCAAGTGGACAGTGATTGCCGCCGTCTTTTTCTTCGCGGTGATCCTCATCGGCCGCCTGGCCTGATGCGCGGGCGCTGCACCGCCGTTTTTTCTCTGGCCTATACTCGCGCCTGCTCCGGGGTGTGCTGATGCGCTGAGATGCGAGAGGCCTGAAGAAATTCAGGCCAGCTTGCGAACCCGACGAACTTGATCCGGTTCATACCGGCGGAAGAAGAGCCGACCTCCTTGTCCCCGTGCCCGCACTCCCTGTGGGCACGCCTTGCCTCAGGTGCTGCCATGCGCAGCCACCCGAGGGGCGCACAGGTCCATTCCGGAGCAGACCCACCGCCACCGGAACCAGGAGACCTGCCCATGAACGCCCCCGATCCCCACGCCACACTGGCTGCCCCTGAAAAGTTCGCCGAGCTGCTCGCCCGCACCCGCGAACCCTTCCCCGCATCCCGCAAGGCCTTTATCCCCGGCCACCTGCACACCGACCTGCGCGTGCCCGTGCGCGACATCGCGCTCACCAACGGCGAGCTGGTCAGCGTGTACGACACCTCCGGCCCCTACACCGATCCCAACGCCGTGATCGACGTGCGCCAGGGCCTGGCCAGCGTGCGCGGTGGCTGGATCACCGGCCGTGGCGATGTGGAGCACTACGAAGGCCGCGCCCCCGTAGCTCTGGACGACGGCCAAAAGAGCGAAGATGCCACCCGCCTCGCCCAGCTGCGCGCCGAGGCCGCCGCGCTGCAGCGCAAGCCCCTGCGCGCCAAGGCGGGTGCCAATGTCACGCAGATGCACTACGCCAAGAAGGGCATCGTCACGCCCGAGATGGAATACGTGGCCATCCGCGAAAACGGCAAGCGCGAGTGGATGGAGCAGTACATGCAGGACGCAGGCCGTGAGAAGCGCCTGATGGGCAACCCGATGGGCGCGAGCATTCCGCGCATCATCACGCCCGAGTTCGTGCGCGACGAAGTGGCCCGGGGCCGCGCCATCATCCCCGCCAACATCAACCACCCCGAGGTGGAGCCGATGGCGATTGGCCGCAACTTCCTGGTCAAGATCAACGCCAACATCGGTAACTCGGCCGTCACCTCCAGCATCGAAGAAGAAGTAGAAAAGCTCGTCTGGGCGATCCGCTGGGGCGCCGACAACGTGATGGACCTGTCCACTGGCAAGAACATCCACACCACGCGCGACTGGATCGTGCGCAACAGCCCCGTGCCGATTGGCACCGTGCCGATCTACCAGGCGCTGGAAAAGGTGGGCGGCGTGGCCGAAGACCTGACCTGGGCGATCTTCCGCGACACGCTCATCGAGCAGGCCGAGCAGGGCGTGGATTACTTCACCATCCATGCGGGCGTGCGCCTCGCTTACATCCACCTCACGGCGCAGCGGCGCACGGGCATCGTCTCGCGCGGCGGCTCCATCATGGCCAAGTGGTGCATGGCGCACCACCGCGAGAGCTTTTTGTACGAGCACTTCGAAGACATCTGCGACATCATGAAGGCGTACGACGTGTCGTTCAGCCTGGGTGACGGCCTGCGGCCTGGCTGCGCGTCCGATGCCAACGACGAAGCGCAATTTGCCGAGCTGCACACGCTGGGCGAGCTGACCCAGGTGGCCTGGAAGCACGACGTGCAGACCATGATCGAAGGCCCGGGCCATGTGCCCATGCACATGATCCAGGCCAACATGACCGAGCAGCTCAAGACCTGCCACGAGGCGCCTTTCTACACCCTGGGCCCGCTGACCATCGACATCGCCCCCGGCTACGACCACATTGCCTCGGCCATTGGCGCGGCCATGATCGGCTGGATGGGCACGGCCATGTTGTGCTACGTGACGCCCAAGGAGCACCTGGGACTGCCCGACCGCGACGACGTGAAGCAGGGGATCATTGCCTACAAGATCGCCGCCCACGCGGCCGATGTGGCCAAGGGCCACCCCGGCGCTCGCTCGCGCGATGATGCGCTCAGCCAGGCGCGCTTTGACTTCCGCTGGCAGGACCAGTTCAACCTGGGCCTGGACCCTGAGACCGCCAAGGAATACCACGACGAGACCCTGCCCAAGGACTCGGCCAAGGTGGCGCATTTCTGCTCGATGTGTGGCCCCAAGTTCTGCTCGATGAAGATCACCCAGGAGGTGCGTGACTTCGCCGCCCAGAAGGGTGTGGCCGAGGCTGACGCCCTGGCCCAGGGCATGCAGACCAAGGCGGCGGAGTTCCAGAAGGGCGGGGGCGAGCTGTACATCCCGCTCAAGCCCGTGTGACAGCAGCGCAATAAGCGCAGCTACTGGCCCCGAGGATTCCCTGAAACAGGGCCCCGGGGCCGTGCTTACCCTGTGCGGTGGACCGTCTTGCCCGGCATATAGTCCCGCCCACCCCCGGCCCAGAAGGCGGGGGGTGTGTGTGGCACCAAATTTGCTATGCTGGACTGTCTGTTAAAAAATGTAAGGAAGAGCCATGAATGCTCTCGGCCGCTTCTCCATCCGCACGCGTCTCTACTTCGGAACCGTCTTTTCCCTGATCCTTCTGGTCGTCATTGGTGCCATGGGCTACGTGGCCCTGGACCGAACGCGCGGCACGCTGCAGGTGCTGTTTTCAGAACGCGTGCAGACGCTGACCGACATGTCCGAGCTGCGCACCACCCTGGGTGACCTGCGCCGGACCGAAAAAGACATCATCATCAACTTCAACAACTCGGTCGAGGTCTCTGCCCTGCGCGAGTCCTGGGCCAAAACCCTGACCTCCCTGCGCAAGCGCCTGGCCGATGTGCGGCAAGTGCAGTCGGGCGATGCCGAGTTTGTGGCCTCGATCGACAAATCGCTCGACGAGATCAAGCAGTACGAAACTGGCATCTCACCCATCTTCGAGAAGATCGAGGGCGCGCAGCTTGACGGCGCAGGGGGCGGCGCCTACGCCGACCGCCTGAAGGTCCACATGGAAGCCACCGACAAGCTGTTCTCCAGCCTGGCGGGTTCGGCTCGTGCGCAGATGGACGAGGCCCGCGCGGGTGTCGAATCGCGCACCTCCACCATGGCCGCGCTGATTGGTGTGGGCCTGGTGCTGGCGCTGGCGGTGCTGATTCCGCTCACGTTCTTCAGCGTGCGTTCCATCACAAAATCCCTCGGACAGGCGCAGGAGCTGGCCGAACGCATTGCCAGTGGCGACTTGTCGCGCGATGTGGCGGCCATGAACCAGGATGAAGTGGGCCAGCTGGTAGGCGCCATGGGCCGCATGCAGGACTCGTTGCGTGACCTGGTGCGCCAGGTGCAGGACGCGGCGGGCAACATCTCCACCGCCAGCTCCGAGATCGCCAGCGGCAACCATGACCTGAGCCACCGCACCGAGCAGACAGCGGCCAACCTGGAAGAGACCGCCTCATCGATGGAGGTGCTGACCAGCACCGTGCAGCAAAGCGCCCAGGCCTCGCGCCAGGCCAGCGACTTTGCCTCGTCCGCCGCCGAGGTGGCTGCACGCGGCGGCGCCGTGGTGTCGCAGGTGGTGACCACCATGGACCAGATCACCACCAGCTCGCGCAAGATCGCGGACATCACGGGCGTGATCGATTCGATTGCGTTCCAAACCAACATCCTGGCGCTCAACGCGGCGGTGGAAGCCGCCCGTGCCGGTGAGCAGGGCCGTGGCTTTGCGGTGGTGGCCAGCGAGGTGCGCAACTTGGCGCAGCGCAGCGCCGAAGCTGCCAAGGAGATCAAGGGCCTGATCGGTTCGTCGGTGGAGCGGGTCGAAGACGGCTCGCGCCTGGTGAGCCAGGCCGGCCAGACCATGACCGAGATCGTGAGCAGCGTGCGGCGCGTGTCCGACATCATTGCGGAGATCACCGCTTCGTCGGCCGAGCAAAGCGACAACATCGGCCAGATCAGCCAGTCGGTCACCCAGCTCGACCAGATGACCCAGCAGAACGCGGCGCTGGTGGAGGAGTCCACCGCAGCGTCCGAGTCGCTGCGCGAGCAGGCGCACCACCTCAACAGCGCGGTCAGCCAGTTCAAGCTGCAGGATGGCGCGACGGCATCCCCGGCGTTTAGCACCTCGGCACCCGCAACGCCCGCCGCACCTGCGATGGCCCAGGTGGGGCGCCGGCCCGCGCTGCAGATCCGGTAGTTTGAAGTGTTTTTGGCTGGTAGCGCTAGTGCTTCATGCGCTAACGGCTATCAAAAACGTAGCAAATCAGTCTCGCGTCACCCGCAGCACTTCTTCGCGGCTGGTGATGCCGGCGGCAATCAGGCGTTCGCCGTCGTCCCGCATCAGCGCCATGCCACCCGCCAGCGCTGCGGTGCGGATGTCGGCCTCTGAGGCCTGGTTGTGGATCTGTGCCCGGATCGCGTCCGTGGTCACCAGCAACTCGAACACGCCCGTGCGGCCGGTGTAACCCGTCTGGCCGCAGTGCTCGCAGCCCGCGCCGTGGCAGTGGCTGCAGAACTTGCGCACCAGGCGCTGGGCCAGCACGCCCAGTAGCGACGACGACAGCAGGAAGGGCTCCACACCCATGTCGGTCAGGCGCGTGACCGCGCTGGCCGCGTCGTTGGTGTGCAGGGTGGCCAGCACCAGGTGGCCCGTGAGCGAGGCCTGGATGGCGATCTGCGCGGTCTCGAAGTCGCGGATTTCGCCAATCATGATGATGTCCGGGTCCTGCCGCAGGATGGCGCGCAGCGCTTTGGCAAAGGTCAGCTCGATTTTGCTGTTGACCTGGGTCTGGCCCACGCCCGGCAGCTCGTATTCGATGGGGTCTTCCACCGTCATGATGTTGTTGCGCGTGGCGTCCAGCCGGCCCAGCGCAGCATACAGCGTGGTCGTCTTGCCCGAGCCCGTGGGGCCGGTGACCAGGATGATGCCGTGCGGCTGGCCGATCAGGCCCTCAAAGCGGCGCAGGGTGTCGCCCTGCATGCCCACGGCCTCCAGGCTGAGCTTGCTTTCACTCTTGTCCAGCAGGCGCAGCACGGCGCGCTCGCCGTGCGCGCTGGGCAGGGTGGAGACGCGCACGTCGATGGCACGGGTGCCCAGGCGCAGGCTGATGCGGCCGTCCTGGGGCAGGCGTTTTTCGCTGATGTCCAGGTCGGCCATGATCTTCAGGCGCGAGATCAGGGCGGCATGCAGCGCGCGGTTGGGCTGCACCACTTCGCGCAGCGTGCCATCCACGCGAAAGCGCACGCTGCTGTGGCGCTCGTAGGGCTCGATGTGGATATCGCTCGCGCCGTCGCGCGCGGCCTGCGTGAGCAGGGCGTTGAGCATGCGGATGATGGGTGCGTCGCCGGCTGATTCCAGCAGGTCCTCGACGGCCGGCAGCTCCTGCATCATGCGCGAGAGGTCGGCGTCGCTCTCGACCTCGCTCACCACGGTGGCGGCGCTCGATTCGCTGTGCGAATAGGCCGCGCTGATGCGCTGGGCCAGGGCCGGGGCATCGAGCGCAAGCAGTTGCTGCACCGGGTGCTTGCGCAGCACTTCGGACAGCGCGCCCGCATCGGGGCTGGGGCCGTGCCACAGCACCAGCTGGTGGCCGTCGTCCTCCAGCAGCAGCTGGGCGGTGCGGGCAAAGGCGTAGGGCAGGGGGTGGCGCATGGGTGGCGGCTCTTCTCTTCTTCAGCGTGGCGAGGTCTCTGCGGGCAGGGGCGCCAGCGGCTGTGTAGGCACGGTGGCGGCGCCGGGCTCTGTGCGTTGTGGCAGTGCGGGCAGGATGGGTGCGCCCGACACCGACTTCATCACCACGCTGGGCGCGGGCTGGGTGGTCTGCTGCAGCGCGCGGATGGCCTCGTAGCGGTCCATCATCAATGCGTCGCTGGTGGCGTTATCACGCACCACAATGGGGCGCAGGAAGACCATCAGGTTGGTCTTGTTGCGGGTGCGGTTCTCGCTGCGGAACAGGTTGCCCAGCACCGGGATGTCGCCCATCACCGGCACCTTGTCCTGGCCTTGCGAGTAGCTGTCTTCCAGCAGGCCGCCAATCACGATGATGCTGCCATCGTCCACCACCACGTTCGACTCGATGGAGCGCTTGCTGGTGGTGGGGCCGTTGGCGTTGCTCAGCGTGGCGGTGTCGATCTTGGAGACCTCCTGGTAGATCGCCATCTTCACCGTGCCGTTCTCGCTGATCTGCGGACGCACCTTGAGCATCAGGCCCACGTCCTTGCGCTCCACCGTGGTGAACGGGTTCACCGTGCTGCTGCCGGTGCTGTTGGCGTACGAGCCGGTCACGAAGGGCACGTTGTTGCCGATGATGATGCGCGCCTCTTCGTTGTCCAGCGTCATCAGGTTGGGGGTGGAGAGCACGTTGGCATCGCCGCTGTTCTGCAGGAAGTTCGCCAGCGCGCCCAGGTAGTACTGGCCGTTGATGCGCGGTGCGAGCGCCAGGTTCAGGCCCTTGCCCAGCGAACTGGCCGCCGTCGCGATGGAGGTGGTGGAGCCCGAGGCCAGGGCGGCTGTCACGTTCAGGATGTTGGCACCGGCCGCGCCGGAGTTGGTGCCGATCACGCCCACGGTGCCATCGCCGTTTTTGCCCAGAATGCCCTGCCACTGGATGCCGAACTCGGCCACCTTGTTGGCAGAGACCTCGACGATCAGGCTCTCGACCAGCACCTGCGCGCGGCGGCCGTCGAGCTTGTCGATCACGTCGCGCAGCTGGCGGTACAGCGGCTCGGGCGCCGTGATGATGAGCGAGTTGGTGGTGGGGTCGGCCTGGATCTGACCGCCGGTGGAGGGCTGGTTGTTGTTGGTGCTGCTGGTGCCCATTGCGCTGGTGCTGGATCCCAGGCCGCCGCTGGTGCTGCTGCCGGACGAGCTGCCGTTGGTGGACAGCATGCCCCCGGTGCTCAGCCCGGTGCTGGGTGCGGGCGAGCTGGCACCGCCACCGCTGCTGGCCGCACCGCCATTGCCGCCACCCATGGCCGCCATGGCGGCGCGCAGGGTGGTGGCCAGCTTGGTGGCGTCGGCGTTCTTGAGGTAGACCACATGGATGTTGCCGCTGGCCGCGCTGCTGCCCGGCGCGGGGGCCTGGTCCAGCTGGGCCACCAGGGCGCGCACCTGGGCCACGCGGGCCGGGTTGGCGGCACGCAGGATCAGCGAGTTGCTGCGCGGCTCGGCAATCAGGGTGGTCTTGAACGCGGTGTCGGCCTGGCCGGGCGCGGCCGCGGCTGCGGCACCCCCGTTGGCGCTGCCGCCGTCGATCAGGCGCGACACCAGCGGTGCCAGGTCGCTGGCAATCGCGTTCTTGAGCGGAATCACCTCCACATCGCTGGCGTTGGACACATCCATGGCCGCCACGATGCGCGCCAGGCGCTGCAGGTTGTCGGCATAGTCGGTGATCACCAGCGAGTTGTTGCCGGGGTTCACGTTGATGGTGTTGTTGGGGCTGATGAGCGGGCGCAGCACCGGCACCAGATTAGCGGCGTTTTCGAAGTTGAGCTTGAATATCTGCGTGACGATCTGCCCGCCGCCGGGCGCGCTGCCGGCGTTGCCCTGCACCACGCTCACGCTGCCGCCCTGCAGCTTGGCGTCGGCCTCGGGCACCACCTTGTACAGGCCGGCCGCCTCCACCACCGTGAAGCCCTGCAGCCGCAGCGCGGCCAGGAACTGCTGGAACGCGGCGGCAGGCGTCACCGCGCGCTCGGTCACGAGGTTGAGCTGGCCTTTGACCCGTGGGTCCACCACCACGTTGCGGCCGGTGATGGTGGCCATGGTGCGGGCCACGGCCTCGATCTCGGCGTTGGCAAAGTTGAGCGTGACGGGTTCGCTGGGGCGCACGCTGCCGGTGCGGGTGTCCACCGCCGTCTGGGCGCCAATCTGGCCACTGGCGCAGGTAAATATTGCGCTGGCTGCTATGGTTTTGAGAGTGAAGCGCAGGCGTGGAGCAAACAGGAAAGTCATAGATTCAACCCACGGTGATGATGGAGCGCGCGCCATTGCGCCGTCCGATGATGTTCAGAAGATTGGACAGCGCGGCCTCCCGCTCGGGGGTGGCGCTGGCCTCGCCCGCAAAGCGCAGGCGGTTGCCCACCCACTGGCCGCTGCCGCTCAGTTGCAGGGCCCCGTCGAGGGTGCTGAGGGCGAGCGTGGGCACCTCGCCGCCCTGCAGCACCAGCCGGTAGCTGCCCATGGGGCGCAGGGTGGACAGGCGCGAGGACATGGCCCGCGCATCCATCTGGGCCTGGCCCGACAGCACCATGCGGCCAGCAGCCCATTGCGCCGTCAGCGCGCGTGTCTGCAGTGCCAGCTGTCCCTGCGGCTGCAGGGTGTTCCAGGGGGTGCCCAGGCCCGCCAGCAAGGCCGCGGGCCACTGGCTCTGGCCGTCGGCCACAGTGATTTGCGGGCCGGCCCAGCGCAGGTGCACCTGGGCCCGCAGGGGCTCGGGCGTGCAGCAGCCTGCGTGCAGTTGGGCGCTTAGCCCGCCCCAGGTAGGGCGCAGCTGCCAGTCCACCCGGCCGGGCAGGGCGGCGCTGTCTTTGCTGGCATTGCCGCCGGTCAACACCAATTGGGCCGAGCCGGTCCATACCGTGCCCCTTGGCTGCAGCAACAGCACCTGTCCCTGGGTGGCGCGGGCCACGCCGCCGGCCAGCCAGTGCGCGGGCGCAAAGGCCACCACGGCGGGCAGCACGCCGGCCAGCGCACCGGCCCATGCCCAGCCCCACGCCGTGCGGAGGGCGGAGCGGGGGGCAGGGCGTGTCGGACGGAGGTTGCGGGCCACGGGGGGAATGTATTGTTCAGGTCAGTCCGCGGGTCAGCGGGCCGGGGCGGTGGGCAGGGCCAGCACCACGGTGCCATCCCAGCGGGGCATGGCCACGGGCGCGCTGCCCAGGGTGACGGGCGCATTGCCGGCGGGCGCCGCGGCAGCGCTGCGGGTCAGCCGCGCTTCCAGCGGCGTGGCGCGGGCATTGCTGCGGGCTTGGGCCAGCCATTGGGCCAGCGCGTCGGCCGAAGCCCCTTTGAGCGTGACCGTGGCGCGGTCGCCCGCCACGTTGAGCTGTGCCGTGTTGCCCAGGCGCTGCGTGAGGGCGGTGCGCAGCGCACCCACGGCATCGCCGGGGCTGGTGGCGGGTGTGGCCTGCAGCTGCTGGGCCTCGGCCTGCAGGCTTTGCATGCGCTGCAGCTGGGCGTCGAGTGCGGCGTGCCGCGCGGGCGCGGCGCGCAAGGTTCCGAGCGCGGGGGCGACGGCCACCCACCACAGCAGGGCCAGCGCCACCACCGCGGCGGCGGCCAGCACCAGGTTCTGCTCGCGGGGCGCCAGGGCTTTCCAGCGGTCCTGGAGGGCGGAGGATCGGGTCATGGGCTCACCTCGGTGCGCAGCAACAGGCTGCCATCGTCCACGCGGGCACGGTACCCGGCGGCTTGCAGGCGGCCGGACACCACAGATTCTTCATCGGGCGCCAGGGTTACGCCACGCAGGCGCAGCTCGCCGGGCGTGTATTCGATGCTGCTGGGCAGGCGGCCATCGGGCAAGGCCGCTCCAGCCGCCGCCAGCAGGGGCTCCAGGTCGCGCGCCGACACGCTGCCGGCAGCCTGCCGCAGCTGGGCGAGTTCGCGTTCCATCTGCACCGGCGCATCGACCACCACCTGCACTTTGGGGAAGGTCTGGGTCAGGGTGTTGCGTACGCTGGCCTGTTTGGCGGCCAGCGCCTGCCGTTCTTGCCAGGCCCAGGCATTGAGCCCCACCAGGTGCGCCACCACCAGCACGCCCGCGCCCCAGCGGGCTGCACGCCACTGCGGGGCATACAGCGCCGCGCTCAGCGCGCTGCCCACTTTGCGCAGCGCGCGGGTGCTGCTGGTGCTGGACAGGTCGAACTGCGCCAGGTCCCAGTCGCCGCGGGCGGCATCGAGCGCGCGCTGGCTGGTGGTGTGCAGGGCAATGCGTTGGCCTTGCTGGCCCAGGGTGCGTTCGGCCAGTGCAGCCACGGCGGGCTCGGCGCGGACCATGAGGGCTGGGTCGTCGCCATTGTCGGCGGTCGGCAGGCCGGCGCGTGCCAGTGTCAGGGCCATGGGGGTCAGCGGCAGCACCGCCACGCCTTGGTCGGCGCCATGGCCGGTCAGCACCACATAGGCCTCTTCGGGCGTGCCCAGGGCACACAGCTCGGGCTGGCCGCTGGCCGTGGGGCCGGGCGCAAATTCGGGCACCACGCGGGCCACGCGGCGGCCTGCGGCCTCCAGCGCCTGCAGGTGTTCGCGCAGCCAGGCGCGGTCGCACACGGCCACCCACACCGGCTCGCCGGCCTGCGCACGACTTTGTGCGCCGGGTTGCAGCGCAAAGTGCAGCTGGCTGGCATCGTCCAGCACGCGGTCTTCCAGCAGGCCTTCCAGCAACGAGCGCAGCCGGGGCGTCTGCTGGCCGGCGCCCAGCGGCACACCGGCCGGAATGGTCACGCGCTGCCACGACAGCGCCCGTGCGGGCACCACGGCCACGACCTCGCCGCCGGGGCGGGTGGGCTCGGGCAGCAGGGCAGCGGGTGCGGTGGCGTGCTGGAGGGCGGAATGGCCGTCTGCCGTGAGCGTGTAGGCGTACTCGGAGGCGGGTCCCGGGCGGGCCGGCGGCAGGAAAAGGATCAGGGTGCTCATGGGCGGGTTTTGCGGGCCATTTTAGGGGGCGGGCGTGACGCAGCGGCGGTGTGGGTGGGTGCAGTGTGAGGGTTGTTACACCCTCAGCGCTGTGCCCCGGGCAGCAGTTGCGTGGTTTCCCGGTCGAAGGCGCCGCGTTCGCGCCACAGTGTGGTCACGTCGATGCCCTGTTTGCGCACCAAAGAGCGCTCGTCCACCATCGCATCGCCGAGCCGCAGGCGGCCCCGCACTTCAAAGTACGAAGAGGCCACGGCGTGGGCACTTTCGTTGATGTCGATGCTGGCGCCCACCAGGTCGCGCACGTCGCTGAGGGTGCGGAAGTGCCGCGCCTCGCGGGTCTGCACGATCTTCTGGGCCGTGGCGCTGTCCAGCCCGTCGATGGCGGCCATCAGCACGTTGATGTCGGCGGTGTTCAGATTGACCGGGGTGCGCACCGGCAGCAGCGTCACATGCGGGGCGAGCGCCGCCACCGTGGCCGGGGTCAGGCCCAGCCACCCCAGCTGGGTCACGCTGGGCGGCAGAAGGGGGGCGGAGCCGCTGTCGGCACCCGCACCCGCTTGCGCGCGGCGCAGGCCGTCGATCAGGGTGCTCAGTTGTTGTCCGGGAAGGCCCAGGCGCTCGAACAATCGGGTGAACTGCCGCAGCGCCACGGCCTGCACCTGCCCGCCCTCCGCGAGGTTGGTGATGTTCAGGCGGCCCTGCAGGTCGGTGATCTGGCCCGACAGGAAGGCCTCGGTGGTGTCGGTGCTGGCATCGTCCACCTGGGTCACGTTCTTGTCGGCCGCGAGGAAGGTGGACAGCCGGGCCTCCTGCAGGGGGATGGCCCAGGGTTCGGCCAAGTGGTCGGCCCCGCCGGAGCGCCCGTCCTCGCGCAGGATGAGCCGCGACCAGTCGAGCGCACCGACCAAGATCCAGGTGGACTGCACGTGGCCGCGCTCGGCCGTCTCGACCTCCACCGCGCGCCACTGCTGCCACATCGCGGCCGCCGCAAAGGTGGCGACCAGCGTGACAGTGAGCATGGCGGCGAGCAGCGCGGCGCCGCGCGCCCTGTGCCTGTGCCATGGGCGTTGCCGCAGCGGGTGCCACCGTGGAGCTGGCTTTGCCAGGCCACGGGTGGCGTCCCCCTGGGGGGAGGCGGCGCAGCCGCTCAGGGGGGTACTCACGATCTGCCTCCGCCCAGCACGGGGTTGACCCAGTCGCGCGTCAGCTGGCCTGCCAGCGCCTGGCCCGGGGGCAGGGTGATCTGCACGCGAATGCCATCCGGAATGGCCGAGGTGCTGTCGCCCGACGAGGTGCCCGTGCTCGACTGCGGGTTGGACCACGCGCCGCCCCGGTAGTAGAAGATCTGCCAGCTGTCGAGCGGCAGCAGCGTCACCTCGTAGCGCCGCTCGGCGTCGCCCGGCGTGCGCGCCCACTGGGCGGCCTGCTCCCAGGCCTGCCGCCAGTCGGCGCGGGTGCGCACCGGCGGCGACTGCCAGCGCAGCCACTGGCCCACGCCCTGGTTGTTGTTGCGGCGTGTCCAGGCCACCACCAGCGCACCCTCGTCGGGCACGGCGCTGCTGCGGCGGGTGAGGCGCAGCACCTGGCCGTCCCAGTCCAGCGGCGTGGTGTTGGCAACGGGCATCAGGGCGTCCAGGTCCGTACCCCACTGCCCCAGCGCAGCCTGCAGCACCAGCATCTCGTCTGCCCGCTGGCGCGTGGACTCCTGCGCCCGCACCATGCCATCGAGCCCGCGCCAGCTCAGGATGGCAATCAACGCCATCACGCTGATGGCGACCAGTAGCTCGATGAGTGTGAAACCGCGCGCCCCCCGGGGCCGTGCCACGGCTGCAATGCCAGCGCGAGGTCGGCCCGCCAGGGCTGCCTCGCAGCCAAGGCCGTCGTCCTCCCTGAAAGGGGAGCGCGCGAAGCGACTTGGGGGAGAAGACATCACCATCAATACCGCCCGATGATGGTGGAGAGGCGCAGGATGGAGTTGTCCCCGTCCAGCACCTGCGCATCGATGCGCCGAAAACTCGGGTTGGGCGTAGGCCGCACGATGGTCACCACCTGCAGCTGGCGCCCGGCCTGCTCGCAGGTCAGGTTGCTGTCCCCCACACTGGGCATCTGGCGCGAGAGTCGGGCCTTGACCAGCTCGTTCTCCGCGCAGAGCTGCGCGAGCACGATGTCGGACTGCCGCAGGGCGTTGCGCGTGAGCGCCGTCGTGGCCTGCAGCCCCGCCATGAGGGCAATGGCCACGATGGCCAGCGCCACCAGCACTTCCACCAGCGTGAAACCCCGGTGGCCGATGAGAGGGCGGCGCATCCTCACTGCACCGCATCCACGGAAAACGGGCGCACGCCGTCGGTGGCAATGCGCAGGGTGCGGTCGGGGGAGGACTGGTGGGTGATCAGCACCTGCTGCGGGCCGATCAGGGGCTCGGGGCCCAGTAGCAGCACTGCCGGCCCGCGCACCACGGTGCCGGGGTCCAGCCACTGGTTGGGCAGGGCGGCCTGCGCGTTGCGCGGCAGCCCCTCAAAACGGAAACCCCCTGGCAGCGCGCGCCAGCGCACGGGGATGCCCCCTGCGCGGGACTGTGCACGCGCGGATTCCAGCAGCGCCGCCAGCCGCGCGGCTTCCCGCTCCAGTTGCGTCTGTCCGCCATCGCGCATCGCCAGCCCCACGCCCGCCGTGGCCAGCGCCATGATGCTGATGACCACCAGCAGCTCCAGGAGGGTGAATCCGCGCGAGCGGTTCATGAAGCTGCGCGATGGGAGGTCGCAACGGTCACGGCGCATCCACCAGGCGCACGGCCGCAGCGCCGGGCCGCCCCAAGCAAGGCCGGGCCCCATCCACCAGCGAAGCGCGGGGCGAGCCTGCTGTGGGGAGCAGGGAGTGACACGCCAGAGCACGACCGTGGGGGCCACATTTCTTTACTGCCAGCTGCCAATATCGGCGTCCTTGCCTTCGCCGCCCGACTGGCCATCGGCGCCGAACGACATCACGTCGATCTCGCCCTTGATGCCGGGGTTGAGGTATTGGTAAGGGCGGCCCCAGGGGTCGTTGGGCAGCTTTTCCAGGTACAGCTTCCAGTTGCCCGGTACGGGGCCCGCAGTGGGCTTGATGACCAGCGACTGCAGGCCTTGCTCGGCCGTGGGGTAGCGCTGGTTGTCCAGGCGGTAGAGCTTGAGCGCCTGCATGATGTTGGTGATGTCGGTGCGGGCGGCCGTCACGCGGGCATCGTCGGCACGTTCGAGCACGTTGGGCACGATCAGCGCGGCCAGCACGCCGATGATCACCAGAACCACCATCAGCTCGATGAGGGTGAAACCACGGGCCACGGACTTGGCAACGCGGCGGGGGGCGGAACGCACGAGGAGGGAGAAAGAAGTGTTCACTGCTGGCGGTCTCTCGGATGGTCGAATCGCGTGAATCATAATCCCCGCATGGTGACCAATACGTACAGCAAATGGGGCGTCCGCCTGGGGACTCTGGTGCTCTGGGCAGCAGCCGGCGCCAGTGTGGTCTATTGGGGGCTGCGCCTGTCGGCGCCTTCGTCCGCGTCCTCCGCCCCGGCAGTGGCGCCCGCCCCAGTGGCCATGGACGCGCAGGCGCTGGCGCGTTTGCTGGGTGCTGCGCCTGCAGCCTCTGGCGTGGCAGCGCCGGTGGCACCCACCGCGAGCCGGTTCACTCTGATCGGGGTGCTGTCGGGGCGCAGCAGCGGCGGCGGTGCGGCACTGATTGCCGTGGACGGCAAGCCCGCCAAGCCCTTCCGCGTGGGCGCTGCGGTGGACGAAGGCTTGGTGTTGCAGGCCCTGGGCCCCCGCCAGGCGCAACTGGGGACCAGCATGGGCGGACCCGCTACGGTGACGCTGGACATGCCGCTTAAGAACTAGGCACCTGCTGGCCTACAGCTTCAGGCCAGTTCCCTGATTTCCCATTTCCCCCAGCCCGGCGCCGCCACCGGCCAATCCTCTGAGCGGGGCAGAGCGCTCTCACCCCGCTCCTGCAACCAGGCCACGCAGCGGGCCACTCCGGCGTGGGTGATCCACACCACCTCATTCACGCCCTGTTCAGTGCGCCACGCCTGGGCGGTCTGCAGGGCTGCCGCCACGCGGTGCAGCATGTGGGCCAGGCTTTCGCCCCCGCCGGGTGCGTGGGTGGCGAACCCGGCCACCCAGGTGTCGATGGCACTTTTGCCGATGGCGTCCCAGGGCTGCCCTTCCCAGCGGCCGAAGTCCATCTCGCGCAGCCGGGCGTCGGGAGTGAAGGTCAAATCCGGTCTGAGCGCTTGTAATTCATGCGCCAGCAGCTCACATCTTTGTAGCGTGGAATACGCCACGCACGCAGCGCGCCCCCCCGGGGGCAGGGCCGTTGCCAAGCGCTCTGCCGCAGCGCGGGTGGCCTGCGCGTCGGCCGGCACGTCCCACGCGCCGTAGCAAGTGCCCGGAGGAACCAGCGGGGCTGCATGGCGCACCAGCCACAGGCGGCTGCTGGTGGCGGCAGGGGGGGGCGTCATAGCCATCGCAGTGCGATGGCCGCGCCCAGGTAGAACCCGATCTCGCTCACCTGCTGCGTGGCGCCCAGGCAGTCGCCGGTGAAGCCTTGCAGCCGTCGGGCGAACCAGCGCGCCATCCAGCCCGCGCAGAGCGCGCTGAGAGCAATGGGTGCTACCAAAAAGAGAGCTGTCTGGGCATATCCGACTAGCGCAAGGGGTGGAAAACACCATAAAAGTGCCGCAACCAGTGCGTGGCCGGAGATCTGGTCGGCCAGCGGCTTGCTTTTGGACCGCGCCGTATCACCCACATGCGGCAGGCTGCGCACGATGAGCAGGGGCCAAAAGCGCGACAACACATGCGCGCCGACCAGGGCCGCCAGTGCCACCGGCAGGCTGTGCGCCCCCAGCAGCGCCAACAGGCTGAGCTTGGCCAGCAACGCCAGCACCAGCGCCATGGCCCCGAAGGCGCCGATGCGCGAGTCCTTCATGATGTCCAGCGCGCGTTCGCGGTCGTAGCTGCCGCCCAGGCCGTCGGCGACGTCGGCCAGGCCGTCTTCATGGAAACCACCGGTCATCAGCACCGTGGCGACGGTGCAGAACACGGCGGCCACGGCCGGGGCCAGCGGGTTGGGCGCCAGCGCCCAGTGCAGCGCGGCGTACACGGCCGTGGACAGCAGCGCCGCCAGCCAGCCGATGCCCGGAAAGTGCGCCGCGCTGGCCCGCAGCATGGCCGGGCTGTAGCCCACCCACTGCGCCAGCCGACCGGTGACGGGAATGCGGGTGAAGAACTGCACGGCCAGCAGGTAGTGGCGCAGGGCTTGCATGGTGTGCAGTTGTTGCTCGATGCTTCTTTTTTGATAGCTGTCAAGGCATGTTCAACTAGCGCTTGCAGCCATTTTTGGCATTATTTGGAGCGCAGGAACAGGCGGTAGGCCGGGTTCAGCGTTTCTTCCACATAGGGGTAGCCCAGCGTGGCCAGGAAGGCGTCGAAGGCCGCCTTGTCTTCGGGCGGCACCTGCATGCCCACCAGGATGCGGCCATAGTCCGCGCCCTGGTTGCGGTAGTGGAACAGGCTGATGTTCCAGGTCGGCTGCATCAGGCTCAAAAATTTGAGCAGCGCACCGGGCCGTTCGGGGAAGGTGAAGCGCATCAGGCGCTCGTCCTGCGCCAGCGCCGAATGCCCGCCCACCAAGTGGCGCAGGTGTTCCTTGGCCAACTCGTCGTGTGTCAGGTCCAGCGCCTCGAAGCCGTGGCGGTTGAAGTTCTTGGCGATCTTTTCCGATTCGCCCTTGCCGTTGGTGGTCAGGCCCACAAACACATGGGCGCGGGCGGCGTCGCTGATGCGGTAGTTGAATTCGGTCACGTTGCGCGGGCCGCCGGGCAGGCCGCCCACCACCTCGCAGAAGCGGCGGAAGCTACCGCGCTCTTCCGGAATGGTGACAGCGAGCAGCGCTTCTCGCTCCTCGCCCACCTCGGCCCGCTCGGCCACAAAGCGCAGCCGGTCGAAGTTCATATTGGCGCCGCACAGGATGGCCGCGTAGGTCTCGCCCTTGGTCTTGCGCTGGGCCACGTACTGCTTGATGGCAGCGACAGCCAGCGCCCCGGCGGGCTCGACGATGCTGCGCGTGTCCACAAAGATATCCTTGATGGCGGCGCAGACGGCGTCGGTATCGACGGTGATGTAGTCATCCACCAGGCCCTGTGCCACGCGGAAGGTTTCCTCGCCCACCAGCTTCACGGCCGTGCCGTCGGAGAACAGGCCCACATCGGCCAGCGTCACGCGCTCATGGGCCTGCACCGACTGGATCATGGCGTCCGAGTCGTTCATCTGCACCCCGATCACCTTGATCTCGGGGCGCACGGCCTTGATGTAGTTGGCCACACCCGAGATGAGTCCGCCGCCGCCAATCGCCACGAACACGGCATCGAGCTGGTTGCTGCCCAGACTTTGCAGCTGGCGCAGGATCTCCATGGCGATGGTGCCCTGGCCGGCAATCACGTCCGGGTCGTCGAACGGGTGCACGAAGGTCAGGCCCTGTTCCTTTTCCAGCTGGACGGAATGGCCGTAGGCGTCGGAATAGCTCTCGCCAAACAGCACGACCTCGCCACCGAGGGTCTTCACGGCATCAATCTTGAGCTGCGGCGTGGTGGTGGGCATCACGATCACGGCGCGCGTGCCCAGTCGGTGGGCGCTCATGGCCACGCCCTGGGCGTGGTTGCCGGCCGAGGCGCAGATCACGCCGCGCTGCAGCTGCTCGGGCGTGAGGTGCGCCATCTTGTTGTAAGCGCCCCGCAACTTGAAGCTGAACACGGGCTGCTGGTCTTCGCGCTTCAGGAGTACCTTGTTGTGCAGGCGGCGGCTGAGGTTCTTGGCGGGCTCCAGCGCCGACTCCACCGCCACGTCGTACACGCGGGCAGTCAGGATTTTCTTGAGGTAGTCGGCGGGGGTGAGGTGCTGGGTCATGGCAGGTGCAGGAGGAGAGCCCCACCGGCGCAGGGCGGCGGGCGGGGGCCCACATCATAGGGCGTCGCCCTGGGCAGGGGCGGAGGCCTCTGGGCGGGCTGCCTGTTGCGGCGCAGGGCGACCGAGCAAAAAAAAGCCCCGGGCCGTGAGGCCTGGGGCTAATCCATCCTTTGAGGAGATGGAGGAGACAATCGGTGCGAGGCAAGTGCCGGGTTCCGGGCTTCTTGCCGCCTGCCGGTTCCTTTCTGTTCGAAAGCGGCAGCGCATGGGCGAAGTTTAGCGCGAGTCTTGTTGCGATGCAGCAAAATTCGCATCAAATTCTTTTCGTTTCGGTTTTCCGTGCGAAAAAAACCACGTGTCACACAGGAGAAACACAAATGGAATGCACAGTCAGTTGGACCGGCGGGGCGGGAACCCGTTCTGGCATGGGTTTTGTGGCCGAAACCGGCAGCGGCCATGTTTTGACCATGGACGGCGCCCCCGATGCCGCCAACCCCGCCAACGGCGGCCAGAACCTGGCGCCCCGGCCCATGGAGACCGTGCTGGCGGGCACGGGCGGGTGCACCGCCTATGACGTGGTGCTGATCCTCAAGCGCGGCCGCCATGACGTGCGCGGCTGCAGCGTCAAGTTGACGACGGAACGTGCGCAGACCGACCCGAAGGTGTTCACCAAGATCCACATGCACTTCACCGTCACGGGCAAGGGCATACCCCCAGCCGCCGTGGAGCGCGCGATTGCCATGAGCCACGACAAGTACTGCTCGGCCAGCATCATGCTGGGCAAGACAGCCGAAATCACCACCGGCTTCGAAGTGCTGGAGGTCTGAGGGGGCGCGTGTAGTGGTCTGGACTGCCAGGCTGAGCGGGTTGCGGCGCGTATGTTTTGGTGCGCCTGCTGCCTGCGTGAGCCAGCTTGGGGTTCAAAGATAGTGCGCCGTGGTGGTCATGACCTTGGCGGCGCCTTTCATGGCAAGGCGCACCGGGGCGGGCAATTCCAGCGCACCGGCGGCGCGGGCCTGGTCTGCGTGCCGCTCCTCGTCCTGCTTCATCCGGGCGACCACGGCCCTTGACGCCTGGTCTTGCTCGGGAAGCCTGTCGAGGTGGCTTTGCAGATGCGCGGCCACCTGGGTTTCCGTCTCCACCACAAAACCCAGGTTGGCCCGATCGCTGACCTTGGCAGCCACCAGCCCGAGCGCAAAAGCCCCTGCGAACCACAGAGGGTTGAGCAGGCTGGGGCGTGCGCCCAGTGCGTCCAGGCGCTGTTGTGTCCATGCCAAATGGTCTGTCTCTTCGCGCGCCGCTGCCTGCAGGTGGTCCCGCAGGGCGGGGTCACGGGTGACGGCCGCCTGCGCACTGTAGAGTGCCTGGGCGCACACTTCCCCCACATGGTTCACGCGCATCAGGGCTCCCGCCAGCTTTTTCTGCGCAGGATCCAGCGACGCCTCGGGCACACCGTGTGCCGGTGTCTGTTCGGAAGCTCGGGGTTGGGCAAACAGTGTGCGCAGCGCGTTGTCTGCGGCAGTCAAAAAAGCGTCCATGGAAAGCTCTCGAATGGCAATGGTGTCGAAACACAAATTGCACTTGGATACAAAAAACCGCAAGGCAAGGCACAGGAGTTGCATGCAGCAATCGTGATTTTGCCCGTGCGCACTGAAATGTTGCAACACTGCAACGAATTTCCCCTTTCGGGGCGATTGTGGGTGAATTCCTTTGCGAAACCCGGCCGGGTCTGGTGCAATAAGAGCAACTTCCCCACCAGGAGGTTGGCCCGGGAAACCGGCGGGACTGTGCAGGTGCTTTCACCATAGACCCCCCGTACCGGAGCCCGATGTTTAACCTTGGAGTAACTCGCAATGAAAAAATCCCTGATTGCCCTGGCTGTGCTGGCTGCTTCCGGCGCTGCAATGGCTCAATCTTCCGTGACCCTGTTCGGCGTGGTTGACGCAACCTACGCTTACGGTTCCGGCAGCGTCTCTAACAAGTCGCAACTGACGAACTCCGGCTACAACAGCAGCCGTCTGGGTTTCCGCGGCGTTGAAGACCTGGGTGGCGGCATGTCCGCTTCGTTCTGGCTCGAAGCTGGTCTGAACAACGACAACGGCACCGGCGGCGTTACCAACACCAACAACCAAGCAGCTACCAGCACTGGCGGCGGCTTGGTGTTCAACCGTCGTTCGACGGTTAGCCTGAACGGCGGCTTCGGTGAAGTGCGTCTGGGCCGTGACTACACCCCCCAATTCTGGAACCTGACCGTGTTCGATCCGTTCGGCACGAACGGCGTGGGCACCACCCAAACCCTGAACTCCAGCCTGGGCGGCCCTACCACCATCCGCGCTTCGAACTCCATCGGCTACTTCCTGCCTGGCAACCTGGGTGGTTTCTACGGCCAAGCCCAGTACTACATGGGTGAGAACAACAGCAACGCTGCCAACAAGAAGGACGGCAACGGCCTGGCACTGCGCGCTGGTTACGCTAACGGCCCCATCAACGCCGCTATCGCTTTCTCCGAAACCAAGTTCCTGACGGGCAACATCAAGGCTGTGAACCTGGGCGGTCAATACGACCTGGGCATGGCTAAGATCATGGCTCACTACAACCAAGACAAGATCAGCGGCGGCAACGACGGCAAGGGCTTCCTGATCGGTGGTCTGATCCCCGTGGGCGCTGGCGAAGTTCGTCTGGCTTACTCCACCTACAAGATCGACACCGTGGGTGCTGATCCCCGTACGAACAAGCTGGCTCTGGGCTATGTGCACAACCTGTCCAAGCGCACGGCTCTGTACGCAACGTACGCTCACCTGACCAACAAGAACGGCGCTGCACAAGCTCTGAACGGCGCTGTGACCGGTGTGAACAGCAACTCCAACGGTTACGACTTCGGTATCCGTCACAGCTTCTAATATCGTCAGCTGGCTTTGGCCAGTTGTTGATATACAAGCTCAAAAGCCGCCTTCGGGCGGCTTTTTTATTTCTCGGGTTGTTTGCTTGAATGCTTTGTTCCTGAGAGAGCCTTTGTTGGTGTGTTTGGTTGATGCCAATTGACTCCCTGGTTGGTGTTCCAAGGAGGAGCGCTCATGCGGAGCTTTGGCTGTGTTTTGCAGCCGATTGCCGCCATGCGCCCGGTGTTCCCGTAGCGACTAGGGGCTCAAGAACCGCGGTTAGGAGGTCCAACGTCGGTACATCGGCCCAAGGTTTATTGAAAAGGTGCCGAGGCGATATCGCCCTCGTGAGCAACCGCATGAGTGCCAATTGGTACTCGCGAAAGCAAAGTTTCAGCTGCTGGCACCAACCTTGCATGACGAAAGCGTTGCCAGCGCAGTTATAGGCCCTTCGTGGCATCGGGGATTCAGGGATTTCCCGTTGGCTATAGAGCAACCTTTACTGCATAGTAAAACTTTTAATCAAGAGGGTTCCATGAAACTCAACCACAGTCTTTTGTCGGTGGCTGCTGCTGCCGCGCTGCTGTTTGCGCCGTCATTGCAGGCCAAGCCTTTCAAATGGGCCAGTCAGGGAGAAATCGCGACCTGGGACATTCACTCCCAAAATAATGCGCTGCAAAACGGCCTTCATGCCAACGTGTATGAAAGCCTGGTGTACTACAACAGCAAGACGTTCGATGTGGAGCCCGTGTTGGCAACCGCCTGGAAGGAGATCAGCCCCACGCAGGTGCGCTTCACGCTGCGTCAGGGCGTGAAGTTCCATGATGGTTCGCCGCTGACCACCGACGATGCGGTGTACTCCATCCAGCGGGCCATGGCCAAAACGTCCAACTTCACCCCCTACGTTCAGGGCATCAGCAAAGTGGTGAAGGTGGATGCGCAGAACTTTGACGTCATCCTGTCTTCGCCCAATCCGGTTTTGCTGCGTCAGATGACCGAGTTACGCATCATGAGCAAGGCCTGGGCGGAAAAGAATAAGTCGGTTGAGCCCAAAGATATCAAGGGCACCGACGAAAATTTTGCCCACCGCAACGCCATGGGCACAGGCCCTTACACCCTGGAGTCGTGGCAGCCTGATGTGAAGATGGTGTTCAAGCGCAACCCCAACTGGTGGGGCAAGATGGACGGCAATGTGACCGAGATCATCTACACACCCATCAAGTCCGCAGCCACACGCATTGCTGCGCTGTTGTCGGGTGAAGTGGATCTGGTGCTCGACCCGTCTCCTCAGGATCTGGGTCGCTTGCGCGCCAGCCCTGACTTGAAGGTGATTGATGGCGTGGAGAACCGCACAATTTTCCTCGGCATGGACCAGTTCCGCGAAGAGCTGCCGGGCTCGAACATCAAGGGCAAGAACCCGCTCAAGGATGTGCGGGTGCGCAAGGCGCTCTACCAGGCGATTGATGCAGAAACCATCTCGCGCAACATCATGCGCGGTCTGGGCAAGCCCACCGGCACCATCGTTGCGCCGCAAGTGGCTGGCTACACAGAGGCTGTTGGCAAGCGTTTTCCATACAGCGTTGATGCATCCAAGAAGCTGCTGGCCGAGGCGGGTTACCCCGATGGATTTGAAGTGGATTTCGCCTGCCCCAACAACCGCTACATCAACGACGAAGCCATCTGCCAGGCTGTGACGGCCATGTGGGCGCGCGTGGGGGTGAAGGCCAAGCTGCGCACGCTGCCGCTGGTCAACTACTTCCCGATGATCCAGCGCTACGAAGCCAGCATCTACATGCTGGGCTGGGGCGTGCCGACATTCGACGCGCTGTACAGCCTGCAATCGCTGGTGCGCACCGTGGGCCAGGGCGGTGACGGCAACTACAACGTGGGTCGCTACAGCAACCAGCGCATGGACTATCTGGTGGACCGCATCAAGGCCGAGACCGATGCGCCTGTTCGCGCTCGCATGCTGACCGAGGCGCTGCAGCTGTCCAACGACACCGTGTCCCACATTCCTCTGCATGACCAGGTGATCCCATGGGCCATGAAGAAGAACATCGAACTGGTGCACCGTGCCGATAACCGCGTGGACATGCGCACCGTCAAGGTGAACTGATTTATTCTTGACAGACTGAAAGCAAGGGCCATGCGGCCCTTGCTTTCTTTGGTATATCTGACGATGTATTGACCCGCAGTGCCCCAGTCACCAAAAGTGGCGGCGGCACTTCCATCGAACACTCACTCGACTCTCTGATGCTTGCCTTTATTTTGCGCCGCCTGATACAGGCTGTGATTGTCATGGTCACGGTAGCCTTCATCTCCTTCATGCTGTTCCAGTACGTGGGAGACCCCGTGGTGTTCCTGCTGGGCCAGGACGCCACCCCCGAGCAGATCCGCGAGTTGCGCAGCGCCCTCGGCTTGGACAAATCCTTCTTTGTGCAGTTCTGGCACTTTCTGGTGAATGCAGCGCAGGGTGAGTTTGGACTGAGCCTGCGCCAGGGGGCCAAGGTGTCGCGCCTGATTGCCGAGCGCTTCCCGGCCACTCTCGAGTTAGCGCTGGTTGCAGCCCTCCTCGCGCTGGTCATTGGTGTGCCGATGGGCGTGTATGCCGCCCTCAAGCGCGGCACCTTCACCAGCCAGCTGTTCATGACACTGTCCCTGCTGGGAGTGTCCCTGCCCACCTTCCTGATCGGCATCTTGTTGATTTTGGTGTTTGCCGTACACCTGGGCTGGTTCCCCAGCTTTGGTCGGGGTGAGGTCGTGCAGCTGGGCTGGTGGAGCACCGGCTTGCTCAAGGCCAAGGGCTGGCACCACATCACCCTGCCTGCGATCACGCTGGCCATCTTCCAGCTCACGCTGATCATGCGGCTGGTGCGGGCCGAAATGTTGGAGGTGCTGCGCACCGACTACATCAAGTTCGCCCGGGCTCGTGGCCTGTCCAATCGGGCCATCCATTTTGGCCACGCCCTCAAGAACACTCTCGTGCCCGTGCTGACCATCACAGGTCTGCAACTGGGTGGCCTGATCGCCTTTGCCATCATCACGGAGACGGTGTTCCAGTGGCCAGGCATGGGCCTGCTGTTCATCCAGGCTGTGACCTTCGCTGACATTCCCGTGATGGCCGCTTACCTGTGCCTGATTGCGTTGATCTTTGTGGTGATCAACCTGGTGGTTGACCTGCTGTACTTCGCGGTCGATCCTCGACTGCGCGTTGGCAAGGCAGGAGGCCATTGATGCAAGGCCCCCGTTTGAAAGCTGGTGGCCGCGCCTTCGCTCACATCGCGCAGTACCACCCTGAGTTGACGGCACTGCGGCGTGACCTGCATGCCCATCCGGAGCTGGGTTTCGAAGAGATCTACACCAGCAAGCGCGTCAAGGAAGCGCTGAAGCTCTGCGGTGTGGATGAGATCCACGAAGGCATCGGGCGCACGGGTGTGGTGGGCGTCATTCGGGGGCGCAGCAGCGCCAGCGGTAGCATGGTGGGCCTGCGCGCCGACATGGATGCCCTGCCGCTGACCGAGCACAACGACTTCGCCTGGAAGTCCTGCAAGCAGGGCCTCATGCACGGCTGCGGCCATGACGGCCACACCGCCATGCTGATTGGCGCTGCGCGCTACCTGGCCGAAACCCGCAACTTCGATGGCACCGCCGTGCTGGTGTTCCAGCCGGGCGAAGAAGGCTTTGCCGGTGCCCGCGTGATGATGGAAGACGGGTTGTTTGACCGCTTCCCCGTGCAGTCCATCTTTGCCATGCACAACTGGCCCGCAATGAAGCCCGGCACCGTGGGGATCAATGCAGGTCCGATGATGGCAGCCGCCGACCGTTTCACGGTCGAGATCACTGGGCGTGGCGGCCACGGCGCGCACGCCTATCAGACGGTGGACGTTGTGCTGGTCGCGGCCCACATCATCACCGCAGCTCAGAGCATCGTTTCGCGCAATGTGCGGCCCATCGACAGTGCGGTGGTCAGCCTGTGCGCGATGCAGGCAGGCGACCTGGGTGCCTTCAGCGTGCTGCCCGGCACGGCCACGCTAGTAGGCACCGTGCGCACCTTCGACCCGCTGGTGCAGGAGATGGTGGAGAAGCGCCTCAAGGAGTTGTGCAGCGCCATTGCGCTCGGCTTCGGTGCCACGGCCACGGTGCACTACGAACGCATCTACCCCGCCACCATCAACAGCGAAAGCGAAGCAATCTTTGCGGGCGATGTGGCCGAGTCGCTGCTGGGGGCCGACCACGTGGTGCGCGACCTGGAGCCCAGCATGGGCGCTGAAGACTTCTCTTTCATGCTGCAGAACAAGCCGGGCGCCTATCTGCGCATTGGCCAGGGCACAGGATCGAGCGGCAGCGCCTTGCACAACAGTCGGTATGACTTTAACGATGACATCCTGCCGCTGGGCGCTGCGCTGCACGCCAGCCTGATCGAGCAGGCCATGCCGCTGCCCGCGCTCTGATCAGGCGCGGGCGTCTGACTTTTCCACGCACACATCGCTTACCCACCGGAAGTCTTCGTACCCTTCCATCCCACCCTTTCACTACCAGGAGATTTCCATGAAATTCCAGAAAAAAGTCGCTGTGACCGCTCTCTTCGCTGCGCTGGCTGCGACGAGTTTGGTAGCTCAGGCACAGACCGTTCGCATCGCCAACCAGGGCGATGCCCTGTCGATGGACCCGCACTCACTCAACGAGTCGCTGCAGCTGAGCGTGACCAGCAACGTTTACGAACCGCTGGTGGGCCGCAACAAGGACCTGAGCCTTGCGCCCGCATTGGCTACCAGCTGGAAGCAGATTGCCCCCACCGTGTGGCGCTTCGAACTGCGCAAGGGTGTGCAATTCCACGACGGCACGCCGTTCACGGCTGACGATGTGGTGTTCAGCTTCGCCCGCATGAAGGGCGATGGCTCTGACATGAAGGCCACCAACAGCGATATCAAGCAGGTGCGCAAGATCGACGACCACACGGTCGAGATCGACACCATGGCTCCCCAGCCCATCCTCCCGGACGTGATCACCACGTCCTACATCATGAGCAAGAAGTGGTGCGAGACCAATCAGGCCACAACCCCGGTAGACCGCCGCAAGGGCATCGAGAACGCGGCGTCGTTCCGCGCCAATGGCACCGGCCCCTTCCGCCTGCGTGAGCGCCAGCCCAACGTGCGCACGGTGTTCGTGCGCAATGGCGCCTACTGGGACAAGATCGAAGGCAACGCCACCGAAGTTGTGTTCACGCCCATCGGTAACGATGCCACGCGCGTGGCGGCCCTGCTGTCGGGCGAAGTGGACGTGATGGAGCCTGTGCCAGTGCAGGACATCGAGCGTATCAACGGCAGCGCCAATGCCCGCGCCATCACTGGCCCTGAGCTGCGCACCATCTTCCTGGGCATGGACCAGAAGCGCGACGAGCTGCTGTACTCCAACGTCAAGGGCAAGAACCCCTTCAAGGACAAGCGCGTGCGCCAGGCCTTCTACCAGGCCATCGACATCGAAGGCATCAAGAAGACCGTGATGCGCGGCGCCTCCAACCCCTCCGCGCTGATGGTGGGCCCCGGCATCAACGGCTTCCAGCCGGATGTCAAGCGCCTGCCCTATGACGTCGAAGCCGCCAAGAAGCTGATGGTCGAAGCCGGTTACCCCAACGGTTTTGAAGTCACCATGAACTGTCCCAACGACCGCTATGTGAATGACGGCCGCATCTGCCAGACGGTGGCCGCCAATCTGTCGCGCATCAACGTCAAGATCAACCTCGCGGCCGAGACCAAGGGCACGTACTTCCCCAAGGTGCTGCGCCGTGACACGAGCTTCTACATGCTGGGCTGGACCCCCACCACCTACGACTCGCACAACGCCCTGAATGCGCTGATGATCTGCCCCGACGACAAGACCGGAGCGGGCCAGTTCAACCTGGGTGCGTATTGCAACCCCAAGCTGGACGAACTGACCAAGAAGATCCTGGTCGAGACCGACAAGCCCAAGCGTGATGCCATGATCAAGGAAGCCTTCGATGTGCACACCGCCGACGTGGGCCACCTGCCGCTGCACCAGCAGGCGCTGGCCTGGGGGGTGAGCAAGAAGGTCAAGCTGGTGCAGATGGCCGACAACTACATGCCTTTCAAGTGGATCACCGTGAGCAAGTAATCCTGCTTGTTCCCGCCTGATCGATACGACGACTACAACAACGACAACGCCATCGGCTGATTCAAGCCCGCAACAACACCCGCAGCTACCCGTTGCGCGTGTTGTTGCCTGTTGATTGGTTTCCCACAATGAAAACTACCCTTGCCCGCTGGTTCGACAGCGACGTTGGCTACAGCTTCCGCACATCGCCGGTCGCCATGCTGGCCGCCGCCATTGCGCTGATTTGCCTGTTCTGTTCGGTGTTCGCCGGATGGGTGGCGCCCCACAACCCGTTCGACCTCACCACGCTGGAGCTGAGCGACGCGCGGCTGCCCCCGGCGTGGAGCGAAATGGGCTCCATGAAATACCCCCTGGGCACCGATGACCAGGGCCGTGACATCCTGTCCGCGCTGATCTACGGTGCGCGCATCTCCCTCGTGGTCGGCATTGCCTCGGTGCTGCTCTCCGTGGTGGTGGGTGTGGCCTTCGGCCTGCTGGCCGGTTTCCGGGGCGGCTGGGTGGATGCTGTGCTCATGCGCCTGTGCGATGTGATGCTCTCCTTTCCTGCCATCCTGGTCGCGCTGCTGATTGCCGGCGTGGGTCGTGCGCTGTTTCCCAATGCGCACGAGTCGCTGGCGTTCGGGGTGCTGATCCTCTCCATCTCCCTCACCGGCTGGGTGCAATATGCCCGCACGGTGCGCGGCTCCACGCTGGTGGAGCGCAACAAGGAATACGTGCAGGCGGCCCGAGTGACGGGGGTCCCGCCGCTGCGCATCATGCGCAAGCATGTGCTGCCCAACGTGATGGGGCCCGTGCTGGTGCTGGCCACCATCCAGGTGGCCACGGCCATCATCACCGAAGCCACGTTGTCCTTCCTGGGTGTGGGCGCTCCGCCCACTTCGCCCTCGCTGGGCACGCTGATCCGCATCGGCAACGACTACCTGTTCTCGGGCGAATGGTGGATCACCGTGTTTCCTGGCGCCATGCTGGTGCTGATTGCGCTGTCGGTCAACCTGCTGGGTGATTGGCTGCGCGATGCCCTGAACCCGCGCCTGCGTTGAGCCACAACAAGAACAAGAAAAGCGATATCTCCATGAGCCTTCTCGAAGTCAAAAACCTCGTTGTCGAATTCCCGGGCCGCCGCGGTACCCTGCGCGCCCTGGACGACATTTCCTTCTCCATTGCGCCCGGCGAGATCCTGGGCGTGGTGGGGGAGTCCGGCGCCGGCAAGTCACTCACCGGCGCGGCCATCATCGGCCTGCTGGAGCCGCCGGGCCGTGTGGCCTCGGGCCAGATCCTGCTGGAGGGCCAGCGCATCGACAACCTCAGCAATGAGGAAATGCGCCACATCCGTGGTCGCCGCATTGGCGCCATCTTTCAGGACCCGCTGACCTCGCTGAACCCGCTGTACACGGTGGGCCGACAGCTCACCGAAACCATCCTGGCGCACCTGCCGGTCAACGCCGCCGAGGCCCGCCAGCGCGCCATCCAGTTGCTCAAGGACACCGGCATTCCCGCGGCTGAAGAGCGCATTGACCACTATCCGCACCAGTTTTCCGGTGGAATGCGCCAGCGTGTGGTGATCGCCTTGGCGCTGGCGGCCGAGCCCAAACTCATCGTGGCCGACGAGCCCACCACGGCGCTGGATGTGTCCATCCAGGCGCAGATCATCACGCTGCTCAAGAACATCTGCAAATCGCGCGGTGCAGCCGTGATGCTGATCACCCACGACATGGGCGTGATTGCCGAAACCTGTGATCGCGTGGCCGTGCTGTACGCCGGCCGCGTGGCCGAGATCGGTCCGGTGCACGATGTGATCAATCAGCCATCGCACCCCTACACCAGCGGTCTCATGGCCTCCATCCCCGACATGACGATGGACCGTGAACGTTTGAACCAGATCGATGGCGCCATGCCGCGCCTGAACGCCATTCCCCGTGGCTGCGCCTACAACCCCCGCTGCCCCAAGACCTTTGACCGCTGCATGACCGACCGCCCCGACCTGATGGATGCAGGCGCTACACGCGCTGCTTGCTGGCTGCACGCTGGTGCCGCGACCCAAGCCGAGGTGACCGCATGAGTGCCGCCGCAACGAAAAGCAAGGCCCTGGTCCAGGCGCATGACCTGGCCAAGACCTTTGACGTCTCCGCTCCCTGGCTCAATCGTGTGATCGAGCGCAAGCCTCGCACCCTGTTGCATGCGGTGGATGGCGTGAGCTTCGAGATCGAGAAGGGCAAGACGCTAGCCCTGGTGGGCGAGTCCGGCTGCGGCAAGAGCACCGTGGCCCGCCTGCTGGTGGGGTTGTACGAGCCCACCCGCGGCGGCCTCACCTTCGACAACCAGGACGCGCACGCCGCCTTCAAGGGCAACGATGCCAAGGCCATGCGCCGCCGCATCCAGATGATCTTCCAGGACCCGTACGCCAGCCTGAATCCGCGCTGGCTGGTGGAGGACATCATCGGAGAGCCGCTGAAAGAACACGGCCTCATCACCGACAAGGAACAGCTCAAAACCCGCGTGGGCGAGTTGCTCAAGTCCGTGGGGTTGTCGCCGCTGGACATGGTCAAGTACCCGCACCAGTTCTCGGGCGGGCAGCGCCAGCGCATCTCGATTGCGCGCGCCCTGGCCACCGAACCCGAGTTCCTGGTGTGCGACGAGCCCACCAGCGCGCTCGACGTATCGGTGCAGGCCCAGGTGCTCAACATCATGAAGGACCTGCAGCGCGAACGGCAGCTCACCTACCTGTTCATCAGCCACAACCTGGCCGTGGTGCGCCACGTGAGCGATCAGGTCGGCGTGATGTACCTGGGCCGTCTGGTGGAGCTGGCCGACAAACACACGCTGTTTGATACGCCGCGTCACCCCTACACGCGCATGTTGCTCGATGCCATCCCCAAGATGCACGACACCGGCAAGGCGCGCACACCGGTACAGGGCGAGGTACCCAACCCGTTGAACCCGCCGCCCGGCTGTGCGTTCAACCCCCGTTGCCCGCATGTCAATGACCGCTGCCGCACCGAGCGCCCCCAGCTCCTGAGCATTGGCGGCATCCGCATTGCGTGCCATGCGGTGGAGGAAGGGCGCATCTGATGCCAGCCGCCACGCGGGTGTGCTGACGCGCGGCGGAGGGACTCATCCCGCAGTGCTACTGGCACAGTAGCGATTGCTATCAATAAAATAGCTGCTAGCGCAATGAATACCTGCGCTTGCGGCTATTTTTGCTTGTAAACGCGCAGAAGATGCTCATCCTGGCTCCGCAGTCACTCCTTGGCCGGCTGCCGGCAGGGCCCGCCCCAGCAGGTAGTCAATGCAGGTGCGCACTGCCCGGGTCTGGTGGCGGTTGGGCATGTAGAGCATGAACATCTGGGTGCCAAAAATGCTCAGCCGCCAGTCGTCGAGTGTGGTCAGCACTTCGCCGCTGGTCACGGCGTCCTGCACCACGTAATCCGGTACCAGCCCTACGCCCAGCCCTGCCAGGATGCCCTGGCGCAGAAACGGAAAGTGCTCCGAAATGAGGGTGGGCTCCAGCATGGCTTCCTGGCGCTGGTCACCCCGGTACCCGCGCAGGCGCAGCTGCTTGCCTACCACCCCTGCGGTGATCACCGGCGCGGCCTGCAGCGCTTCAAAGCTTTGGGGCAGCCCATGCGCCTCGGCGTACCCGCGCGATGCGCAGGCGATGTAGCGTACGCTGCCCAGGTCGCGCGCCACCAGCGTGGGTGGGGGCTCGGGCATCACGCGGATGGCGATGTCCACCTCATCGCGGATGAGGTCGTCCACCCGGTTTTCGAAGCGCACATCCAGCACGATGCCGGGGTACAGCCGCTTGAAGTCGATCAGCCAGTCCGACATCACCATCTGCCCGTAGCCACTGGGCACGCTCAGGCCCACGCGGCCCTGCAGGCCCTGGCCCAGCGTGGCAATCGTCTCGCGTGCGGCCAACATCTCGTTCTGAATGGCGCGGCCATGGGCATACAGGCGCAGGCCCACCTCGGTGGGCTCCACCCGGCGCGTGGTGCGGCGCACCAGCTGCACACCCACTGACTTTTCGAGCTGGTGCAGGTGGTAGCTGACGTTGGCACGGGACATCTTCAGGTTGCGGGCGGCCTGGCTGAGGTTGCCGGCATCGAGGATGTCGACCAGCACGGTGAGGGAGGTGAGTTCCATTGAACAGGGAGGCGGCGCGGGATGCCGTTGCGGGGGTGTTTGTCAAAAGGCGTTTGACAGTCTGTCAACGGGCTATGTAATTGTCAAGATAACTTCACGCATCAACAATCACCGAGTCATTCACAGGCAGTCAATAGCCATCGACCAGGAGACTTTCCAGCATGGGCGCCGCCATTCCCGCATCTTCCGTTGTTACTACCGCGCTGCAGGGCGATGTTCTGGTCGTCACCATCGACAACCCGCCCGTCAATGCCCTGGGCGCCGCCGTGCGCCAGGGCCTGTTGGCCGCCATGCAGCAGGCGCAGGCCGACGCCGCCGTGGCGGCTGTGCTGCTGGTGGGCGCGGGCAAGGCCTTCATTGCCGGGGCGGACATCCGCGAATTCGGCAAGCCACCGGTTGCTCCCATCCTGCCCGAGGTCTGCCGCGCCATCGAAAACCTGAACAAGCCCGTGGTCGCCGTGCTGCACGGCGCAGCCCTGGGCGGTGGGCTGGAGGTGGCTTTGTCGGCCCACTACCGACTGGCTTTGCCCGCTGCCACGCTGGGCCTGCCCGAGGTGAACCTGGGCCTGCTGCCCGGCTCGGGCGGCACGCAGCGCGCCCCGCGCCTGATGGGCGTGCAGGCTGCGACCACCCTCACGCTCAGCGGCCAGCCCCTCAAGGCCCAGGCCGCGCTGCAAGCCGGCCTGGTTGACAAGCTGGTGGAAGGCACCGGCCCGCTGGCCGCAGGCCTGGCCTACGTGCGCGAGCTGCTGGCTGCCAACGCTCCCGTGCGTCGCACCCGCGACCTCGCCATTGCCGAGCCGCAAGCCGCACTGGCCTGGCTGGACGCACAGAAGGCCGAGACCGCCAAAAAGTCGCGCGGCCTGTTCTCTCCCCTCAAGATCATCGAATGCGTGCAGGCCGCGCTGCAACTGCCGTTTGACGAAGGCCTGGCCCGCGAGCGTGCGCTGTTCATGGAGTGCATCGACAGCCCGCAGCGCGCCGGTCTCATCCACGCCTTTTTTGCCGAACGCGAGGTCGTCAAGGTGCCCGAAGCACAGGCCGCACAGCCGCGCCCAGTCGCCCGCATTGCCGTCATCGGCGGCGGCACCATGGGCGCGGGCATTGCAGTGGCAGCCCTCGATGCCGGCTTGCCGGTGACCATGATCGAGCGCGACGCCGAGTCCATCGCCCGTGGCCGCGCCAATGTCGAGAAGGTTTACAACGCCCTGGTGGCCAAGGGCCGCATGACTGAATCTGCCCAGGCCGCCGTGATGGCGCGCTACACCGGCAGCACCGACTACGCCGACATCGCCCAGGTGGACCTGGTGATCGAGGCCGTGTTTGAAGACATCGAGGTGAAGAAGGCCGTGTTCCGCGAGCTGGACCGCGCATGCAAACCCGGTGCCGTGCTGGCCACCAACACGTCCTACCTCGACATCGACGCCATTGCCGCCGCCACCGGCCGCCCGCAGGATGTGATCGGCCTGCACTTCTTCAGCCCCGCCAACATCATGAAGCTGCTGGAGATCGTGGTGCCCGCCAAGGTGGCGCCCGACGTGGTGGCCACGGCGTTCGAGCTGGCCCGCAAGCTGAAAAAGGTGCCTGTGCGCGCGGGCGTGTGCGACGGCTTTATCGGCAACCGCATCCTGGCTGTCTATAAGCAGGCCGCTGACTACCTGCTGGAAGACGGCGCCAGCCCGTATGAAATCGATGCTGCCGTGCGCGGCTTTGGCTTTGCCATGGGCCCGTTTCAGGTGACAGACCTGGCCGGTGGCGACATTGGCTGGGCCACGCGCAAGCGCCGCGCCGCCACGCGCGACCCACGGGCCCGCTACGTGGAGATTGCCGACCGCATCTGCGAACGCGGCTGGTTTGGTCAGAAGACCGGGCGCGGGTTCTACCTGTACCCCGACGGTGCCCGCACCGGCCAGCCCGACCCTGAGGTGCTCGCCATTGTCGATGCCGAGCGCGCCAAGAAAGGCGTCACGCCCCGCCGCTTCAGCGCCGACGAGATCATGCGCCGCTACATGGCCGCCATGGTCAACGAAGGCGCCAAAGTGGTGGCCGAAGGCATTGCCCTGCGCCCGCTGGATGTGGACGTGACCTTTGTCGCGGGCTACGGCTTTCCGCGCCACCGGGGCGGCCCGATGAAGTGGGCCGACATGACGGGGCTGGACAAGGTGCTGGCCGATATCCGCGAGTTCGCCCAGGAAGACCCGCTGTTCTGGCAGCCCGCGCCGCTGCTGGAAAAGCTGGTAGCCGAGGGGCGCAATTTCGACAGCCTGAACAAGGCTGCATAGCGCAGAGTCTGCCTGACCTGCATTGCACGCGAAGCGTTTTCCATCAGTCCCACCGTATTCGAGTCATATTGGCCTCTAGCGCCTTATGAATAAGCGCAAAAAGCTATCAAATCAGGAGCAAATCATGCGTGAAGCCGTCATCGTTTCCACCGCCCGCACCCCATTGACCAAGTCGCACCGGGGCGAATTCAATGCCACACCCGGCCCGCAGCTGGCGGCCTTTTCCGTCAAGGCAGCGGTCGAGCGCTCGGGCATCGACCCCGAGCTGATCGAAGACCTGGTGATGGGCTGCGGCTACCCCGAGGGCATCACCGGCAAGAACATTGGCCGCCAGACCGCGCTGCGCGCGGGCCTGCCCCTTTCGGTGGCGGGCATGGTGGCCAGCCGGTTTTGCGCATCGGGTCTGCAGTCGGTGGCGATTGCCGCAGGCCGCATCGTGGCCGAAGGCGTGCCCGCCATGGTGGCGGGTGGGGTGGAGAGCATCTCGGCCATCCGCGCAGGCAACCCGGCAGACATCGACCCCTGGCTGCAAGAGCACAAGCCCGACCTCTACATGGCCATGATCGACACCGCCGACATCGTGGCCCACCGCTACGGCATCAGCCGCGAAGACCAGGATGCTTTCTCGCTGCTAAGCCAGCAACGCACTGCCGCCGCACAGCAAGGCGGCGTGTTCGCCGACGAGATCGTGCCCTGCACCACGCGCATGATGGAAAAGAACAAGGAGACCGGCGAAGTCACCTACCGCGAAGTGACGGCCACGCACGACAACTGCAACCGTGCGAGCACCACGCTCGAAGGCCTGGCCAAGCTGGAGCCGGTGAAGGGCCCGGGCCAGTTCATCACCGCAGGCAATGCCTCGCAGCTGTCCGACGGCTCCAGCGCCTGCGTGCTCATGGAAGCCAAAGAAGCCGAGCGCCGTGGCCTGCAGCCCCTGGGCGCATTCCGTGGCTTTGCGGTGGCCGGTTGCGAGCCCGACGAGATGGGCATTGGCCCCGTGTTTGCCGTGCCCAAGCTGCTGGCGCGCCACGGCCTCACGGTGCAGGACATCGACCTGTGGGAGATGAACGAAGCCTTTGCCTCGCAGGCCCTGTACTGCCAGCGCCGCTTGGGCATTCCGTCCGAGCGGCTGAACGTGAACGGCGGGGCCATTGCTATCGGCCATCCCTTTGGCATGACCGGTGCACGCCTGGTGGGCCACCTGCTGCTCGAAGGCCGCCGCCGCAAGGCCAAGTACGGCGTGGTGACGATGTGCATTGCAGGCGGCATGGGCGCTGCAGGCCTCTTCGAAATTTATTGAAACACCCCCTGAGCGGCTGGCGCCGCTTCCCCCTCTCCTGCGGGAGGGGGACGACGCCCTCGCTGCGGGGCGGCCCTTGCTCGGCGTCCCCCGCCTGGGGCGTGCCATTGCAAAGGCCGTATACAGGCGCGCAGCGCCATGGATGACTGAGGAAAACCGTCAATGGACCTGAATTTCACCCCCGAAGAAGAAGCCTTCCGCGCCGAGGTGCAGGCTTTCTTGAAAGCCAAGCTGCCCGAACGCATCGCCACCAAGGTCAAGGCCGGGCAGCGCCTGACCAAGGCGGACCAGGATGAGTGGCACGCGATCCTCAACGAGCGCGGCTGGCTGGCCAACCACTGGCCCAAGGCCTACGGCGGCCCCGGCTGGGGTGCGGTCGAGAAGTTCATTTTTGACACCGAATGCGCTCTGGCCGGTGGCCCGCGCATCGTGCCCTTTGGCGTGAACATGCTGGGCCCGGTGCTCATCAAGTTTGGCAACGAGGCGCAGAAAAAATACTGGCTGCCGCGCATCCTGAGCGGCGAGGACTGGTGGTGCCAGGGCTACTCCGAACCCGGCGCGGGCTCGGACCTGGCCTCCGTGAAGACCACGGCGGTGCGCCAGGGCGACCACTACATCGTCAACGGCCAGAAGACCTGGACCACCCAGGGCCAGCACGCCAACATGATCTTCTGCCTGGTGCGCACCGACCGCGAAGCCAAGGCCCAGTCGGGCATCAGCTTCTTGCTGGTGGACATGCAATCGCCCGGCGTGGAGCTGCGCCCCATCCGCACGCTCGATGGCGACAAGGAAGTCAACGAGGTGTTCTTCACCGATGTGAAGGTGCCTGTGGAAAACCTGGTGGGCGAGGAGAACAAGGGCTGGACCTACGCCAAGTACCTGCTGACCTATGAGCGCACGGGCATTGCAGGCGTGGGCTTTTGCATTGCCGCGCTGGCCAAGCTCCAGGTGATTGCCGCCAAGGTCATCAAAAACGGCAAGCCGCTGGACCAGGACCCGCTGTTTGCCGCCCGCATGGCCCAGGTCGAGATTGACCTGGAGAACATGAAGACCACCAACCTGCGCGTGATTGCCGCCGTGGCCGGTGGCGGCGTGCCCGGGGCTGAAAGCTCCATGCTCAAGATTCGCGGCACCGAGATCCGGCAGGAGATCCTCTCGCTCATCCGCCGTGCTGTGGGCCCGTACGCGCTGCCGTTCATCGAAGCAGCGCAGTACGAAAGCTATGCCGATGAGCCGGTGGGCCCGAAAGAGGCCGCGACGGCAGCTGCCAACTACTTCAACTACCGCAAGCTGTCGATCTTTGGCGGCTCCAATGAAATCCAGAAGAACATCATCTCCAAGATGATTCTCGGCCTGTGAGGTTGCCGCGATGAACTTTGAACATACCGAAGACCGCCGCATGCTGGCGGACACCCTGAACCGTTTTGTGGCCGAGCAGTACGGGATCGAGACGCGCAACCACATCGCCTACGGCGACAACGGCATGGACGCGGCGCTGTGGAGCCGCTTTGCCGAGCTGGGCGCGGTTGGCGCTCTGTTCCCCGAAGCCGACGGTGGCTTTGGCGGCGCGGGCTTTGACGTGGCCGTGGTGTTTGAAGCCCTGGGCGCAGGCTTGGTGGCCGAGCCGTTTGTGGGTGCGTTGATGGTCGGCCGGGCCCTGGGCATGGTGGGCAGTGCTGCGCAAAAGGAGCACCTTGCCAGCATCATCGACGGCAGCACAGTGGCCACGTTGGCGCATGAAGAACCCGGCGCGCACTACGCCCTGAACCGTGTGACCACCCGCGCCGTGCGCAATGGCGACGGTTGGCTACTCACCGGCTACAAAGCCGTGGTGCTGCACGGCGACCAGGCGCAGTTGCTGCTGGTCAGCGCCCGCACCGCGGGCGCTGTCGACGATGAAGACGGCGTCTCGCTATTTCTGGTGCCCGCCGATGCCGCTGGCCTGCACCGCCGCGGCATGGGCCGTGTTGACGGAGGGCGTATGGCTGAAATCACGCTGCAAAACGTGCAGGTCGGCGCCGGTGCGCTGTTGGGCGCGGAAGGACAGGGCTTTGCCACGCTAGAGCACGCCGTGGGCTGGGGCATTCTGGCCGTGTGTGCCGAGGCGCTGGGCGCCATGGACGTGGCCAAGAAACACACGCTGGAATATCTGCAGACCCGCAAGCAGTTTGGCGTGCCGATCGGCAGCTTCCAGGCACTGCAACACCGCATGGCCGACCTGCTGCTCGAAGTGGAGCAGGCGCGTTCGGCGGTCATCAACGCAGCCGCTGCCATGGAGAGTACCGACCGCGTCGAGCGCGAGCGTGCGCTGTCCGCCGCCAAGGTCACGATGGGCCGCATTGGCGCGCTAGTGGCGGAGGAAAGTATTCAGCTGCACGGCGGCATTGGCATGACGTGGGAGCTGCCCCTGTCCCACTACGCCAAGCGCCTCGTCATGGTGGACCACCAGTTTGGCGATGAAGACCACCACCTGGCGCGCTTTATCGCGCTGGGCCGGAGCTGAAGCCATGGAGCAGCCACAGCCTCTGCTGCAACGCCGCGAGGGCGCGGTGCTCGTGCTCTCCAACAACAACCCCGCCGCGCGCAACGCGCTGTCGCCCGCGTTTTACACGGCGCTGACCGAGGCCTTGGCGGAAGCCGAGTCCGACCCTACCGTGGGTGCCATCGTGCTCACGGGTGAAGGCGGGCACTTTTGTGCGGGCGGTGACTTGCGCCAATTGGCCAAGCGCCGCGATCTGACCATTGAAGAGCGCCGCGCCAAGCTCGAAGGTCTGCACGACCTGATCCGCACCGTGCGCGATTGCCGCAAGCCGGTGATTGCAGCGGTGGAGGGCGCTGCCGCTGGTGCGGGCCTGTCGCTGGCGCTGGCCTGCGACATGCTGGTGGCTGCGCGCAATGCCGTGTTCTCGGTGGCTTACGTGAAGGTGGGCCTCACGCCCGATGGCGGCACCACGGCCTTCCTGGCCGAGTTCGTGTCACGCCAGGTGCTGACCGAGCTGTGCCTCACCGGCGAACGCATCTCTGGCGAGCGACTGCATGCACTCGGCCCGGTCAACCGACTGGCCGAACCGGGTGGGGCGCTGACCCAGGCATTGGCATTGGCCGCGCAGGTGGCCACCGGCCCTGACCTGGCCATGGGCCGTATCAAGGCGCTGTGCCGCAGTGCCTACGTCCAGCCGCTGGATGACCAGCTGGAATTGGAAGCACAGCTCATGGTGCAGTCGCAAGCCACCGAAGAATCCCGCGAAGGCATTGGTGCGTTTCTGGAAAAACGCCCGGCCGATTTCGCCCGCCTGCGCCAGGTCAATGCCGCTGGCGCGGGTACACAAGACACTACGCAATGACCTCCACCACCCCCACACCCCCATTGCCCGAGGGCATGGACTTCCCGCTCGAAGGCGTGCGCGTACTCGACCTCTCGCGTGTGTTTGCGGGCCCGCTGTGCGGCCAGGTACTGGCCGACTTTGGTGCCGACGTCATCAAGGTGGAACACCCCGGCCGGGGCGACGACACCCGCGACTGGGGCATGCGCATCGGCAAGACCGAGACCACCTACTACAACAGCATGAACCGCAACAAGCGGTCCATCACGGTGGATTTGCAGACGCCCGAAGGCGTGAAGATCATCCGCGACCTGCTGCCGCAGTGCGACGTGGTGGTCCAGAACTTCAAGACCGGCGGCGCCGAGAAGCTGGGCCTGGGCTACGAGCAGCTCAAGGCCATCAAGCCCGACCTCATCTACTGCTCGGTGGCGGGCTACGACAGCTCCGGCCCCGAGGCCAAGCGCCCCGGTTATGACCTGGTGATCCAGGGCGAGGCGGGTCTGATGGCCATCAACGGTGAGGCCAGCCAGCCCCCGCTGAAGTTCGGCGTGGCCGCGGTGGACATGATGACCGGCATGTATGCGGCGCAGGCCGTGCTGGCCGCGCTGTTCCGGCGGGAGCGCACGGGCAAGGGCCGCCACATCGAAATGGCGCTGTACGACTGCGGTCTGATGATCACCGGCTACTACGGCCTGGACGCCATGCTGCTGGGCCATGACCCGCAGCGCTACGGCAACGCCCACCCGTCCATCGTGCCCTACGGCATGTTCGAGGCACAGGATGGTCCGCTCATCATCGCCGTGGGCAACAACAGCCAGTTCGACAAATTCTGCCGTCAGGTGGTGATGCGCCCGGATATCGTGGAAGACCCCCGTTTTGCCACCAATGTCGAGCGTGCCCGCAATCGACTGACCTTGCTGCCCGAGATGAAGGCGTTGATTGCCAGCTTCCCGCGCGATGTGCTGCTCGAACGCCTGACCGCTGCAGGCATCCCTTGCGGCCGCGTGGCCGGCCTGCATGAGGCGCTGACCGGCGAGCGTACGCGGCGTGGCGGCCTGCTGCAGGAAATGCCCCACCCCGTGGCGGGCACCACGCATGTGTTCGCGCCGCCTTATCGGCTGGACGGCCAGCGCCTGCCCATCCGCAACGCACCGCCCACCCTGGGCGACGCCACGCGCGATGTGCTGCAGCAGCTGCTGCAACTGCCCGAGGCCGAGCTTCAGGCCCTGCGCGACAAGGGTGTGCTCACACTTCCCCCGCTTTAATAGCTATAAAAACGATAGCGGAATGCGCTTGCAGAACAAGCGCTATCGACCTTTTCCTATTGCCATCCGGAGACAAACATGAACTTCTTCCGTATTCCCCGCCGCAGGGTCCTGCAGGGCCTGGCCGCCCTCATCAGCACCGGCCTGCTGGGCTCGGCCCTGGCCCAGGCGGGCAAGGACGCCTGGCCTGCCAAGCCTATCAAGCTGATCGTGCCGTACCAGGCCGGTGGCGCCACCGACATCACCGCCCGCGCGCTGGGCGAGAAGCTCTCGGCCCGTCTGGGCCAGCCTGTGCTGGTGGACAACCGCGGCGGAGCCGGCGGGGTGACCGGCACGGACCAGGCGCTCAAGTCGCCAGCCGACGGCTACACCCTGCTGGTGTCCCTGGGCACCACCATGCTCATCAACCAGTTCCTGTACGACCGCTTGCCGTACCAGCCGCAAAAGGACCAGGCCCTCATCACGCAGATCGCGCTGGCGCCGGTGGTGCTGCTGGTCAACCCGCAGCTGCCGGTCAACAACGCCTCGGAGCTGATGGCCTACATCGACCGCAACAAGGGCAAGATCGCCTATGGCTCGTGGGGCATGGGTTCGTACGCCCACCTGGCGGGTGCGTGGCTGTCCGACAAGCACAAGGCCGACATGAACCACGTGGCCTACAAGGGCGAGGCCCCCATGCTGCAGGATCTCGTGGGCGGGCAGTTCCAGATGGCGTTTGCCAGCCTGCAGTCGGCCCGGCCCTACATCGAATCGGGCCGCCTCAAGCCACTGGCCGTGACCGGCGCGCAGCGCATGGACGCGCTGCCCAAAGTGGCCACGATGGCTGAGCAGGGTATCAAGGACGAGGTCTTCCAGGTGACGGGCTGGGTGGGCATGAGCGCACCCGCCAAGACACCGCCCGAAGTCGTAGCCCGGCTTGGCGTTGAGCTGCAGGCCGTGATCGCGATGCCCGAAGTGCGTGACCGCATCCAGCAGATGGGTTTCATCCCCGTGGGCAGCAGTCCCGAGCAGTTCAACGCCCAGTTCAAGAAGGACGCACCGGTGTGGGAGCGCGTGGTGAAAGTGTCTGGCGCAAAGCTCGATTAACACCCCCCTGAGCCGCAGCGCGGCTTCCCCCCGCTCTCGCATGGCTGCGCCATGCGGGCAGGGGGACGCAGCCAGCGCGGCGGGGCGGCCCTTGCGCGGCTGCCCGCGCCTGGGCCGCGCCGGTTACGTCGGGCGTGGGTCAGCACAAAAGCTGAAAGTAAAAACGGATCTCTGATGACGAAACAATCTCTTTTCCCCGCCGCCTTTTCGCGTCGCGCGGTGCTGTCCGCAGCTGCCGCTGTGTGGGCCATCGGCCTGCTGGGCACGGCCCCAGCGCACGCCCAGGCCTGGCCCAACAAGATGATCAAGCTCGTGGTGCCCTTCCCGGCTGGTGGCCCCACCGACACGGCCTCGCGCATCGTCGGCCAGAAGCTGGCCGAGCGCCTGAAGCAGCCGGTGGTGGTGGAGAACCGCGCGGGCGCTTCGGGTTCGATTGCTGCGCAGCAGATTGCCAAGACCCCTGGCGACGGCTACACGCTCATGATGCTGGCCACGCCCACGCTGTTGGCTCCGCACCTTTACAAAAAGGCGGGCTACGACACCACCAAGGATTTCGTATCGGTGGCCACGGTGTATGACCTGCCCATCGTGGTGGTGGTCAACCCGGCGCAGATGCCCACCGTGACCGATCTGCAAAAGCTCATCACCCACGCCAAGGCGCGGCCGGGTCAGCTCAACTACACCTCCTCGGGCGTGGGCAGCTTTGGCCACCTGAGCATGGAGCTGCTCAAGCAGCTGGGTCAATTCGAGATGGAGCATGTGCCTTACAAGGGCGGTGTGCCCGCCATCACCGACACGCTGGGCGGCCAGGTGCCCATGATGTATGCCGACCTCGTGGCAGCGCTGCCCCATATCCAGACGGGCAAGCTGCGCGCCATTGCCGTGGGCTCGCCGCAGCGCGTGGGCGTAATCCCCAACGTGCCCACCATTGCCGAGCAGGGCTTCAAGGGCTTTGATGCCGTGTCGTGGGGCGGCCTGATGGCCCCGCTCGGTACGCCCAAGGAGGTGGTTGATCGCATCAGCACCGAAGTCAAAGCCATCCTGGCCGACAAGGAAGTGCAGGACAAGCTGCTCAACGCCGGTGCCATCGCCAACTACCAGGGCCCCGACCAGATGGCCAAGCGCGTGAGTGGCGATTACGCCAAGTGGGGCCAGGTGATCCGCGACAAGGGCATCGTCTTCGAGTAAGTTGGGCCATGACCAACGCAACTGCCTCTGCCCCTTTCCCCCCGTTCCGCCGGGTCTCCGATCTGCTGCGTGACAACGCGCGGCAGCGCCCGCAGGCCAGCGCCCTGGCCGATGACGACTCCGCGTTGAAATGGGCCGCACTCGATGCCCTGGTGGACCGCGTGGCCGCATCGCTGCAGCAGGCAGGCCTGCAGTCGGGTGATGTGGTGGCCGTGTGCGCCGCGTCGTCGGTGCGTTATGCCGCTGTGTACCTGGGCGCCCTGCGTGCGGGTGTGGTGGTGGCACCGCTGGCGCCCTCCGTCACGCCCGATGCGATGGCATCGATGCTGGGCGACGCCCAGGCGCGCCTGCTGTTTGCTGATGCGCAGGGCAAGGCGGCGGTGCCGCCTGCAGTGATGGAGGGCGCCGGTGCGCTGCCGCTCGTGGCGCTGGACGACGCGGGTGCGGGCACGCCGTGGAGCGCATGGCTTGCCGCCGAAGGCGCCGTGCCGCAGCCTGTGGACGTGGGGTCCGAGCACCCGTTTAACATCATTTATTCCTCCGGCACCACCGGCAACCCCAAGGGCATCGTGCAATCGCACGGCATGCGCTGGGCGCATCTGGTGCGCGGCCTGGCGCAGGGCTACGGCCCGGACAGTGTCACGCTGCTGGCCACGCCGCTGTATTCCAACACCACGCTGGTGTCGTTCTTTCCCGGCCTGTGCTGGGGCGGCAGCGTGCGGCTGATGGCAAAGTTCGATGCACTGCGCTACCTGCAGACCGCGCAGCAGATCCGCGCCACGCATTCCATGCTGGTGCCGGTGCAATACCAGCGCATCATGGCGCTGCCGCAGTTTGGTGAATTCGACCTGTCGTGCTTTCGCGCCAAGTTCTGCACCAGCGCGCCGTTCCGTGCCGAGCTCAAGGCCGACATCCTGGCGCGCTGGCCGGGCGCGCTGTACGAGTTCTACGGCATGACCGAAGGCGGCGGCACCTGCATCCTGGCGGCGCACGAGCACCCGGACAAGCTGCACACTGTGGGCCAGCCCGCGTCCACCAGCGATATCCGCCTGATCGACGAAGAGGGCCATGAGTTGCCGCCCGGTGCCACCGGCGAGGTGGTGGGCCACTCGCCCGGCATGATGACCGGCTACCACCGGCAGCCCGACAAGACGCGGGAGGCCGAGTGGTTTGATGCCACCGGCAAGCGCTTCATCCGCACAGGCGATGTGGGCCGGTTTGACGCGCAGGGCTTTCTGACCCTGCTGGACCGCCGCAAGGACATGGTCATCAGCGGCGGCTTCAACATCTACCCCAGCGACCTCGAAGCCGAGCTGCGCAAGCACCCCGCCGTGGAGGACGTGGCCGTGACCGGCGTACCCTCCGAACAGTGGGGCGAGACGCCGGTGGCCTTTGTGTGCCGCCGGCCGGGTGCCACCGAAGACGCCACCCAGATCATGGGTTGGTACAACGCCCGTGCGGGCAAGACGCAGCGGCTGGCTGCGTTGCATTTCATCGACGAGCTGCCGCGCAGCGCGATTGGCAAGGTGCTCAAGCGCGAGCTGCGCGACCTGCACCGCGCGCTGTCGCACTGATCGATTTCCTGTTTTTTCAGAAAGACCCAACCATGAAAATCCTCGTCCCCGTGAAGCGCGTGGTGGACTACAACGTGAAGGTCCGCGTGAAGTCGGACAACACGGGTGTGGACATCGCCAACGTGAAGATGAGCATGAACCCCTTTGACGAAATCGCCGTCGAAGAGGCCGTGCGCCTGAAAGAAAAAGGCCTGGTGACCGAAGTCATCGCAGTCTCCTGCGGCGTGGCCCAGTGCCAGGAAACCCTGCGCACAGCCATGGCGATTGGCGCCGACCGCGCCATCCTGGTCGAGACCGACGTGGAACTGCAGCCCCTGGCCGTGGCCAAGCTCCTGAAGGCCCTGGTGGACAAAGAGCAACCCTCGCTCATCATCCTGGGCAAACAAGCCATCGATGACGACGCCAACCAGACCGGCCAGATGCTGGCGGCCCTGGCCGACCTGCCCCAGGCCACGTTCGCCAGCAAGGTTGAACTGGCTGCAGACAAGGTCAGCGTGACCCGCGAAGTGGACGGCGGCCTGGAAACCCTGGCCCTGACGCTGCCCGCCGTCATCACCACCGACCTGCGTCTGAACGAGCCCCGCTACGTCACCTTGCCCAACATCATGAAGGCCAAGAAAAAGCAGCTCGATACCGTCAAGCCCGAAGACCTCGGTGTGGACGTGGCTCCGCGCCTGAAGACCCTCAAGGTGACCGAGCCCGCCAAGCGCGGCGCTGGCATCAAGGTGGCCGACGTGGCCGCCCTGGTCGAAAAACTCAAGAACGAAGCGAAGGTGATCTAAATGTCGGTACTCGTTATTGCTGAACACGACAACGCGTCCATCAAGGGCGCCACGCTGAACACCGTGACGGCCGCTGTGGCCTGCGGCGGCGACGTGCACGTGCTGGTGGCCGGCCACAACGCCGGTGCTGCTGCACAAGCCGCCTCCAAAATAGCCGGTGTTGCCAAGGTCATCCACGCCGACGCCCCTGGCCTGGAACACGGCCTGGCAGAAAACGTGGCCGCGCAAGTCCTCGCCATCGCATCCAACTACAGCCACATCCTGTTCCCCGCGACTGCCAGCGGCAAGAACGTGGCCCCCCGCGTGGCGGCCAAGCTGGACGTGGCCCAGATCAGCGACATCACCAAGGTGATCGCAACCGATACGTTTGAGCGCCCCATCTACGCCGGCAACGCCATTGCCACCGTGCAAAGCCAAGATGCCGTCAAGATCATCACCGTGCGCACCACCGGCTTTGACGCCGCAGCCGCCACGGGTGGCAGCGCCGCTGTCGAAACCGCCGCCGCCACGGCCGACGCAGGCAAGAGCAGCTTCGTGGGCAGCGAAATCGCCAAGAGCGACCGCCCCGAGCTGACCGCTGCCAAGATCATCGTCTCCGGTGGTCGTGCGCTGGGCAGCAAGGAAAAGTTCGACGAAGTCATGACGCCCCTGGCCGACAAGCTGGGCGCCGCCCTGGGTGCCAGCCGCGC